>DATBPS010000207.1:0-8474 GCA_036561225.1 Terriglobales bacterium | reverse complement strand
ACAACCGCGGCACCGAGACGAGCAGAGTCGGCCGCACTTCCAGCAGATTCTCCGCCACCTTGTCCAGGCTCTCGGCGAAGTAGCAGTCGTCCCCGTGCAGGATGTCCACGTAGGCCATGTGCCGCTCGGTGATGTGCGACAGGGGCAGAATGGACAGCCGCCGCTCCTGCGCGCCGAAGCGGAAAGACTGCGTGGTCACATTCAGGTTGGCCGCCATCTGCCCGTGGGTCAGCCGCACCCCCTTGGGTTCGCCCGTCGTCCCCGAGGTATAGATCAGCGTCGCCGGCTGCTCCGGCCGAGTGGCCCGCAGCCGGTCATCGAAGGCGTCATCATCGTCGGCCGGTTCCCGGCGCAAAAGCTCGGCCCATTCCGGGTCGGCGAAGCAGCACACCCAGCGCAGTTGGGGCAGCGCGCTTCCCACGCGGCGCACTTTTTCCGCCTGCTCCGCGTTGGAGACAAACACCCCGGCCGCCCCGCTGTCGTGCAGAATGTGTCCCACCTGCTCGGCGGTCAGCGTGGGGTAGATGGGAACGTCCAGTACACCCGCCGCCAGACAGGCAAAGTCGGCCATCAGCCACTGCGGGCTGCTCTCCGCCAGAATCGCCACCCGCTCGCCCGGCTCCATCCCCAGACGGTGCCGCAAACCCGATTCCAGCGCCCGTACCTGGCGATAAAAAGCCCGTGCGTCCGGCCCCTGCCACTGCCCATCGTGCTTGACCAGCCACCGCACCTCGACCCGCGGCTCGCGCAGCCACAGCAGCAGTTCGTTGAGCGTGCGCAGCCCGGGTGAGTTTTCTTCCGCCCAATGCGCGCGCGAGGCCATCGGATGAGTGTATAACGGCGGTCGCGGCTCTTAGCTCTTGGCTCTTGGCTATTAGGAAAAACGGGGTTGGACGACCGGAGAGGGTGTGGAGTGGGGCGGGGCGGTGCGAACGGCGCGGCGCCCGCGTGCCGCGTCCTGTTACCATAACCAAGTGACTCCCACTTCGCCCAAAAACGATATTGCCCCGGCCTCCGGCAAGCTCGGCGTTCTCATCCCCGGCCTGGGCGCGGTCAGCACCACTTTCATCGCCGGCGTCGAAGCCGTCCGCAATGGGCAGGCCCAACCGATCGGCTCGCTCACCCAGATGGGCACCGTTCGCCTCGGCAAACGCACCGATAAACGCTCGCCCCGCATACAGGACTTTTTGCCGCTGGCCGGCCTCCACGACCTCGTCTTCGGCGGTTGGGATATCTACGAAGACGATTGCTTCCAGGCCGCCAGCAAGGCCCAGGTGTTGGAGAAGGATCTTCTGCAGCAGGTCAAGCCGCTGCTCTCCTCCATCAAGCCCATGCCCGCCGTCTTTGACAAAAACTATGTCAAGCGGCTGGACGGCCCCAATGTCAAAAAGGGCGCCAGCAAGTGGGATCTCGCTCAGATGCTGCGCGAGGACATCCGCCAGTTCAAGGCTCGCAACCACTGCGACCGCCTGATCATGATCTGGTGCGGGTCCACGGAGGCGTTTCGCGCCCCCGGGGCTGTCCACGCCACCCTCGAGGCCTTCGAAGCCGGACTCAAGGCCAGCCACCCCGACATCGCCCCCAGCATGATCTACGCCTACGCCGCCCTCAGCGAAGGCGTCCCCTACGCCAACGGCGCGCCCAACCTCACCACCGATACCGGCGCCCTGCTCGACCTCTCCAAACGCAACCAGGCGCCCATCTGCGGCAAAGATTTCAAGACCGGCCAGACGCTCATGAAGACCATCCTCGCCCCCGGGCTGAAGGCCCGCATGTTGGGCCTCCACGGATGGTTCTCCACCAACATCCTCGGCAACCGCGACGGCGAAGTGCTCGACGACCCCGAGTCGTTCAAGACCAAGGAAGAGTCCAAGCTCTCCGTCCTCGAGCACATCCTGCAGCCCGATCTGTACCCCGAGCTGTACAAGGACTTCTACCACAAGGTCCGCATCAACTACTACCCTCCCCGCGGTGACAACAAAGAGGGTTGGGACAACATTGATATCTTCGGATGGCTCGGCTACCCGATGCAGATCAAGGTGGATTTCCTCTGCCGCGACTCCATTCTCGCCGCGCCCATCGTGCTCGACCTGGTGCTGCTCATGGACCTCGCCAAGCGCACTCCGTCGCTGTGCGGCATCGGCATTCAGGAGTGGCTGTCGTTCTACTTCAAGAGCCCCATCACCCCGCCCGGCCTCTACCCCGAGCACGACCTGTTCATTCAGTCCATGAAGCTGAAGAACACCATGCGCCACATTCGGGGCGAGGAGATGATTACCCACCTCGGCCTCGAATACTACGACTAAAGAGCAGTTGCCTGAGCAGTTGCCAGTTGCCAGTTGCCAGAGCGGGCTCGGGCGCGGCGGCCTCGTGCCAGGGCGCCCTCGTCCGGAAGCGTCTTCCGGCGTCCGGGACAGGCCCGGGCGCGGCGTCGCCGTGCATCGGGAGCAGTTGCCAGTTTCCAGAGCGGGCTCGGGCGCGGCGGCTCGTGCCAGAGCGACCTCGTCCGGAAGCGTTTTCCGGTAGCCGGGACGGGCTCGGGTGCGACGTCGCCGTGCACCTGCCGCATCGTTCGCGGCTTCAACTGGCCACTGGCCACTGGCAACTGGCAACTGCTTACGGCCCGGTCCGAGCTCGTGTGTTACATGTGTTACAATGGCGGCATGGACACCACCATTCGCAACCTCGATGCCAAGCTGTACCGGCGTCTGCGCGCCCGCGCGGTGCGGGAGGGCAAGACGGTGGGCGCAACTTTGAACGAGGCGATGCGCGCCTTTCTGGTGGCCTCTCCGAGGCCCGCCAAGTCGGGCAGCATCTTCGACCTTCAGCCCTTCGACTTTGGCCCAGGTAACGAGCGCCTCAGTGAGCAGATCGACGAAGTCCTCTACGGCGAAGGTTCTTGATCGTCCTCGATACCAGCTTCCTGGTGGGCCTGTACAACTTGCACGATGCCCATCGTCAGGCCGCTTGGGCTACGCAGCCTGATTTTGCCTCCGGCTCCTGGGGCGATGGCGTCCTATTGGAATATGTTTTTCTGGAGACGATGAGCGTATTGCTGCAACGCGCCGGGTTGAGCCACGCGGTCGCGATCGGAAACCTCCTGCGAAACAGCAAGGAGATACTCTTCGTTCCGTGCTCAAAGCTGTGCCAAAAAGCCTGGGAGGGGTTTGCCGAGCAAGCCTCCACTCGCCTGAGCCTGACCGACATTGCCGTCGCTCAATTCGCCATTGAGCACGCCGACGGCAGAGTGCTGAGCTTTGATCGCGAAATGGCCAAGGTTCCCGGCGTGCGGCTGCTGCCCATTACCATTTGATTGGCGCGGGACCCCGGGCGCCAGAGCAGTTGCCAGTTGCCGGTTGCCGGTTGCCAGATCGGGCTCGGGCGCAACGGCTCGTGCCAGAGCGACCTCGTCCGGAAGCGTCTTCCGGTGGCCGGGGCAGGCTCCGCGGCATCATCTGGCAACTGAACACTCCACTGGCAACTGCTCCCGGTTGGAGCTAGTTCAGGCGAGCTGGTGCAGCCATTGCAGGGGTTCCTCGAAGGAACAGGATCCAAAGCCGACGAAGAAGCGGCGACCGGCCATCATCTGTTCCAGGCTGACCGCGGCGAAGTCGGCCGGGTTGGCGGCATGCAATATCTGATCGGCAGCCTGCACCCCGCCTCCCATCTCCAGGCACGCCGCGGCCAGTGTCAAATTGACAAACCCGTACATGGTCGCTTGGGCGCTGCCCGGCTCATAGGTCAGCGCATAGCGGCCGGTGAAGGCATGGTGCAATCCGGCGGTGGCCTTGAGGCCCAGGCCGCGTGCGTGGC
The DNA here is from genome assembly GCA_036561225.1 of Terriglobales bacterium. GTDB lineage: Bacteria > Acidobacteriota > Terriglobia > Terriglobales > SCQP01 > SCQP01. The sequence goes on along the minus strand of DATBPS010000207.1, from coordinate 4,661 downwards.
AGGCCGCCAGAAAGGCTATGACCCGCGCCGGCGGCGGTATGGCCGCGGCCACCACGCCGCCGGTGCGCAACTTGGCGCGCGCCTCTCCCTCCCGCACCGCATCCAGCACAGCTTCCCATCCCGCCACGGCCGGATCCACCTCGCAGTAGTTCATCAGCCCGGCGTGCGCCCGCAGGCGGGCACGCGCCTCGGCGGGACTGGCCACCCTGGCCTCCACCGTGTCCACCCGCGCTTTGCCCACCGCCCGCAGGTTGAACACCGCGATCGCCTGGTGATCCTCCTCCGGCGCGCCCCTCGATACCGCGGCCAGCTTCCAGGGCTCCTGCTTTCCGTCGTCATCCCGCAGTTGCGCCTCGAACTCCGGCAGCCGTTCCACCGGACACACGAAGCGCCCCAGCGCCCAGCGATCCTCGCCCGCCATGTAGCGCCGATAGTTGTCCACCGCCTCCGCCATGCCCAAATGGGCGGGCGGAAATAATCCCGCATAGTCAATCGCCCGCTTCAACAGGACTTCGACAGTAGGGTTCACAGCCCGCCGGTGAGCGGATGGGATCCGCCGTCGTCCACCCAGGAGCGGTAATAGCTGCGGTCCTCAATCGCCAGCGCCGGCATGGCTACCTGCAAGGGCCGGAAGGTGTCAATCATGACCGCCAGTTCGTTGGTCTGCGGTTTGCCAATGGACTCCTCTGTCCTACCCGGATGCGGACCGTGCGGAATTCCGTCCGGGTGCAGCGTCACCGACCCGTACTCAATCCCCTTGCGGCTCATAAACTCCGAGTTGGCGTAGTAGAGCACCTCGTCCGACATGACGTTGGAATGGTTGTAGGGCGCCGGCACCCCCTGGGCATCAAAGTCAAACGGCCGCGGGCAGAACGAGCACACCACAAAGCCATCGCCCTCGAAGGTTTGATGTACCGGCGGGGGCAGATGGAAGCGTCCCACGCGCGGCTCAAAGTCGGCAATATTGAAGGCGAAGGGATAGTAGTACCCGTCCCACCCCACCACGTCGAGCGGGTGATGGTCGAGGGTGATCTCCTGCACCCGCTCGCCTTTTTTCACCACCAGTTTGAATTCACCCCGCTCGTCGTGTACCGGCAGCTCCGCCGGCGGACGGAAGTCGCGCTCGCAATAGGGGCTGTCTTCAGTCAACTGTCCGAACTCATTGCGGTACCGCCGCGGGGTACGGATGTAGCCGGCACTCTCAATCACCAAACAGCGCAACTCGCCCTGGAACACAAAGCGGTGCAGGATGCCGCGCGGTATGGCGACATAATCGCCCCGCCGCACCGCCAGGGAACCCATCTGCGACTCCAGCGTCCCTTCCCCCTCGCTCAGGTACACCAGCTCGTCCGCCTGAGCGTTGCGGTAGTAAAAGCCGTCGGGCCGGGTGGCGCGCACAAAGCTCATGCACACCTCGGCGTTGAACAACAGCGGTTGCCGGTCGAGCGTTGGGCTGGCGGCAGCGGTTAGCTGTCCGGTTTTAAAATGCCGATGGCGGAAGGTCGGTTCCGGGTCGGCCAGCAGCGGCATCTCCCGCAGGGCGCGGATGCCGGTGACCCGGGTGGGCGCGTGCAGGTGATAGAGCAGGGTCGAAGGCCCGGTGAAACCGTGGTTGCCCACCAGCTCCTCCGGGTGCAGCGACCCGTCCGCCTGACGAAAGATGCTGTGCCGCTTCGGCGGCAGTTTGCCCAAACGATGGTAGACCGGCATGTGCGCCCTCCCTCTTCGATGACCTACAGGTTGCCGCGCACCGCCTGCTCGCGTTCAATCGCCTCAAACAGCGCCCGGAAGTTGCCCTTTCCGAAGCCGCGGCTGCCGTGCCGTTCGATGATCTCGAAAAACAGCGTCGGCCGGTCTTCCACCGGCTTGGAGAAGATCTGCAGCAGATATCCGTCCTGGTCGCGGTCCACCAGCACCCCGAGCTTCTCCAGCTCCGCCACCGATTCCTCGATCGCGCCCACCCGCTCCGGCAGCATGCGGTAATAGGAGTCAGGCACCCGCAGAAACTCCACCCCGTTGGCCTGCAAACCGCTCACCGTCGCCACCACGTCGCGCGTCTGCAGGGCGATGTGCTGCACCCCGGGGCCATCGTAGGACTCGAGGTACTCGTCAATCTGACTCTTCTTCCGCCCCGCCGCCGGTTCGTTGATCGGAAACTTGATGGAGTCGGAGTCATCCGACATCACGATGCTCATCAGCGCGCTGTACTCGGTCGAAATATCCTTGTCGTCAAAACTGATGAAGCGTTTGAACCCCAGCACCCGGCTGTACCAGTCCGCCCACTGGTTCATCTCCCCCAGCCCCACGTTGCCCACGATGTGGTCCACCCGCAAAATCCCCAGGTCCCGGCCCGCCGCTTCCTGGGGGCGATACCCGGGCAGGAACACGCCGGAATAGCCGTGACGTGAGATGAAGGAGTGCAGCGTCTCGCCGTAGGTGTGGATGGCGGCGTGCCGCACCACGCCCAGTTCGTCTTCCCAGTCGTGCGGTTCCACCGCCGGCCGGGCGCCCCGTTCCACCGCGGCGTGAAACGCCGCATCGGCGTCATCCACCTCGAACGCCACGTCATGCACGCCGTCGCCATGACGGCGGACATGCTCAGCCGCCGCGTCGTCGCCGGTCAGAGGCGTGGTGAGGAGAAACCGCGCCTTGCCCTGCTCCAGCACGTAGCCGGTGCGCCGGCGGTTGCCGGTTTCCAGCCCGGTGTAGGCGGTTTGCGAGAACCCGAAGGCGTGGCGATAGAAAAACGCCGCCTGCTTGGCGTTCCCCACCCAGAACTCAATGTGGTGAATGCGCTTCAATTTCAGGGGGTTGTCGGCCATGTCCGCGGCTCCTTCCTAATCATTTAAGCACAGGGTACTATCTTCGCCCGCCTTCCACTCGCTTCCACGCTCGCCTGCACGCAAGCAACGGGATGGCCAATTCCACGCTTCCCTTAGGTCAAACGCCATGGTCCAAAAGCCATGCACCGTAGGAGTCTCTATGCCCCTGCCTCGCCCTCGCCGCCTGTGTGTAACTCTGCTGCTGATCGGCGGCACGTTCAGTTTGATGGCCACCGCCCAATCCGACCACACCCAGGATGTGCGCCGCGTACAACGTGCCACCGAAGTTTTCCGCACCATCTTCACCGGCCCGGGGGACACCATCCCGCGCAATCTGCTGAGGACCGGCCAGTGCCTGGTCATCATTCCCGGCTACAAGAACCTGGCGCTGGGCATTGGCGGAGCCTATGGCAAGGGCATCGCCACCTGCCGCAACAACATCGGCGCCAACCCCACCCCGCCCCCCGGCGCGCCCCTGCCCAGCACCCCGGCGACGGGAACCGGGTGGAGCGCACCCATCTTCGTCGCCCTGGGCGGCGCCAGCCTGGGCCCGCAGATCGGGGTCGAGTCGGCCGATGTGGTCATGGTCTTCCAGTCGCGCGAGGGGCTGGAAAGCGTGCTCAACAATAAACTCCGCCTCGGCGTTTCCGCCGCCGCCGCCGCCGGCCCCATTGGACGCCGCGTCGAAGCCGCCACCGATGCCGCCATGCGCTCCCAGGTGGTGGCCTATGCCCGCAGCCGCGGCATCTTTGCCGGTGTTAATGTCAACGGCGCCATTCTGCAGCCCGATGAAAGCGGCAACCGCGCCATGTACCCCCGTCAGTATTGGGAGGAAATTCTCGCCGGCAAAATTCAACCCCAGGGCAATGGTCAGACGCTGGTCAGCTCGCTCAACAACTCGCCCATTACCAACCCGCGCCTCCGGCCGCCTTCCGCCGCGGGGCAACCGGCCGGCCTGGCCGAAAACTTGAACATCGGGCCCGGCAGCGCACCGCCTCTGCCTTTCGATGTTGGAATTGCCTGGGAGCACATTACCGGCGACATCGGTCTGAACGGTTGGACAGGGCGGGCCGGCTGGCGGCCGCTGCTGCAGAAAGCACCCGGCCTGTCGCTGGTCGCCAACTTCGGCCGGGCAGCCGGCTCGACCACCCTGCTGGCCACTACCGTCCGCAGCACCGAGTGGACGACCCTGCTGGGCCCTGAGTTCGACATGCCCAGCCGGGTGTTTGATCCCTACGGTCACGTCTTGCTCGGTTGGGCACGCCTGAGTCAGGACACATCTTCTCCCGGCGCCTCCAGTTCGGCCAGCTTCAACAGCTTCGCCTGGGATATCGGCGGCGGCCTCAAGCTCAACCTCACCCGCTGGGCGGATATCCGCCTGCTGCAACTGGATCTGATTCACACCAGCTTCACCCCGGGTGGCGGCGCCACCCATGCGCGCATCAGCATCGGCGGCTCGTTCCATTTCTAACCCGTCCTTTGATAGGCGCGGGACCCCGAGTGGCTTCGCCACTCGACCCGCTTGACGCTCGACTGGGCCGGGGCCCCTTGCGCCCCAGTCCGGCCGAGCTTTGATTGGCGCGGGACCCCGAGTGGCTTCGCCACTCGACCCGCTTGACGCTCGACCGGGCCGGGGGCCCCTTGCGCCCCAGCCCGGCCGAGCTACGGGCGAAGGCATTTACCATTAGAGGATGGCGATTGCCTTCGCCCTTCTTCTGCACGCCCACCAGCCGGTCGGCAACTTCGATTCCGTCATCGAGCAGACCTATCAATCCGCCTACGTCCCCTTTCTCGCCGCCGCCGCCCGCCGCCCCTGGCTGCGCCTCAACCTGCATTTTT
>DATBPS010000206.1:0-17082 GCA_036561225.1 Terriglobales bacterium | reverse complement strand
AACTGCGGTTCCATGCTGGCAAATACCACCACCATGGCCACCACAATGACCGCCCACACCACCAGCGTGCCGATGATGTAGCTGCGGCGCTCGACCCGCAGCAGTTCGAGCGGCGAGGGAGGATCGGGCTGACTGCGGGCGGCACTCACCATCCGGCTCCCAGACGCTCGGCCAAATCCGCTTCCGCCACGGCCTCCTGGACGCCGTTGGCCAGGTTCTTCAGCTGCCAACGCTGGGCGGCCACTTCCTGCGTCCCCACAATCACGGCGAACCCGGCGCCCAGCCGCGCGGCCAGCTCCAGCGACTTGCCCAGCTTGCGTCCGGGCACCGCCATCTCCACCCGAATGCCGCGCCGGCGCAGGCGCTCGGCCAGCTGCAGCGCCGGCGCCAGCTCCTCGGCGCCCATGGGGATCAGCAGGGCCGCCAGCTTCTCCTCGACCGGTGTCACCGCCCAGCTGTGGTTGGGATCTTCCGCCGCCTGCTGCATCGCCATGACAAACCGATCTTCTCCCAGGGCGAAGCCGATGGCGCCGCCCACAGTGGCGGGAGCGCCCAACTCCTGCGCCAGCCCGTCGTAGCGTCCGCCGCCCAGCAGCGCGTTCTGCGACCCCAGCGCGCCGTGGACAAACTCGAAGGCAGTCGAGGTGTAATAATCCAGCCCGCGCACCAGCCGCGGATCGAGCCGGAAGGCGATACCCCCGGCGGTGAGCAGCCGCTGCAAGGTCTCAAAATGGGAGCGGCACTTTTCGTCCAGAAACTCCTGCATGGTGGGCAGTCCGGCAATCACCGGCTGATCGGCGGGCACCTTGCAGTCCAGCACCCGCAACGGGTTGGTGACGGCGCGGCGCTGGCAATCGGCGCACATGTGCGGCAGCTGGTCGGCCAGCGCCGCCCGCAGCGCTTCGTGGTAGCGCGGGCGGTCGGCGGCGCAACCCACCGAGTTGAGCACCAGCTCGGCGCCGGTGATCCCGCACCGCTCCAGCAACTGGCGCAGCATGGCCAGCAGCTCATAGTCAATCCACGGATCATCACCGCCCAGCACCTCGGCGCCCACCTGGTAGAACTGGCGGTAGCGGCCCTTCTGCGGACGTTCGCGGCGGAACATGGGCCCCATGTAGTACAGCCGCGTCAGCCCGGGCCGCTCCCAAAGACGGTGTTCGACGTAGGCGCGCACGGTGGAGGCGGTGGCTTCCGGGCGCAGGGTCAGCAGGGCGCCGTCGCGGTCGGCGAAGCTGTACATCTCCTTGCCCACGATGTCGGTCTCTTCGCCCACCGCCCGCCGGAACAATTCCAATGGCTCCAGCACCGGGGTGCGGATTTCGTCGAAGTTGTAGAGGGCAAACACCGAACGCACCGCCGCCTCCAGCCGTTGAAACCAGAGGGTGTCGGCGGGCAGCAGGTCGCGCATGCCCTTGATGGCGGTAAGTTTCATCGTCCCGGTCCGGCCCCCATTCAGTGCTGAGCCAGGTACTGATTTTTGTATTCGACGTAGTTGGCGGCGTGGGTCGAAATCATGCGGCGATCGCTGTCGAGGGCCTCGCGATGCCGCCGCGCCGGCGCGCCCAGGTAGACGCTGCCGGGCGGGATCTGCATCCCCTCGGGTACCAGCGTGCCGGCGGCGATGATGGAGTGATGGCCGATATGCGCCCCGTTCATCACAATGGCGCCGATGCCGATCAGGCAGTCGTCCTCGATGGTGCAGCCGTGCAGGTTCACCGAGTGCGCCACGGTCACCCGGTCGCCCACCGTCACCGCGTGCTTTTCCTTGTAGCCATGCACCACGCAGTTGTCCTGGATGTTGGACTCGCGCCCGATGCGGATGGCATTGACATCCCCCCGCACCACGGCATGAAACCAGATACTGGAGTCCTCCCCCACCACGACGTCGCCGATGATCTGGGCGCTATCCTCTATGTAGGCCGAAGCCGCGATGCGCGGATGCCGGCCATGGAAACTTTTGAGCATAAACCCCGCGCCAGCAACGAAAACTGGCTTCGATCAGGTTACCATGCCGACTCCCGACGACTGGCAAGCGCTGGCCCATCAGACCGGTCAGAATCTGGGCTTCGAGCGCATCGGAGTAGCCGGAACCGACCCCTCGGCCCGTTTGGCGTTGTTCGGCGACTGGCTGGCCTCGGGTGCGGCGGGGGAGATGCACTACCTGGCGCGGCGCGACCAGCAGGGTGAACTCTTGCGCTCGAGCATCCGCACCGTCTGGCCATGGGCGCGCTCGGTGCTGTGCGCGGCGGTGTTGTACAACGCTCCCCTGCCCCGCTCGACCGAGCGCGCCGCCGACGGCCTCCACGGTTGGATCTCGCGTTACGCCTGGGGCGACGACTACCACCAACTGCTGCGCGCCCGCCTCGAGGCCTGGATCGCCGCCCTGCGCCTCCACGCCGATGGCGGCGAACAGTTCCAAGCCACCGTGGATACCGCCCCGCTGATCGAACGCGACGCCGCCCTGCGCGCCGGCCTGGGGTGGCAGGGGAAAAACACCTGCCTCATCCACCCCCGGCTGGGCTCTTACTTTTTCCTCGGAACGGTGGTGACTTCGCTCGAGATCACCCCGGATGACACCTTGCCCGATCGCTGCGGCTCGTGCACCCGCTGCCTCGATGCCTGTCCCACCCAGGCGTTGACTCCCTACGCCATGGACGCCCGCCGCTGCCTGGCTTACCTGAACATCGAACTGCGCGGCAGCATCCCCGAACCCTTCCGTGCCCCCATGGACAACAACGTGCTGGGGTGCGACATCTGCCAGGACGTCTGCCCCTGGAACCGCCGCGCCCCCACCACGACCGCGCCCGAGTTCCAACCCCGCCCGGGTCTTTTCGCGCCGGACCTGGAGGCCCTGGCCGCCCTCTCCGAGGCCGAATATCAATCCACCTTTCGTCGCTCCGCGGTCAAACGCGCCAAATATGCCGGCCTGCGCCGCAATATCGCCGTCGCCATGGGAAATAGTGGCAACCAAATGCACCAGCCGCGTCTCCAACAGTGGGCGGCGGATGCGGACCCGGTACTGGCCGAGCACGCAGCCTGGGCATTACGCGAGCTGGCATGCAGAGACGACCCAACAGCCAAATCCTTGCCATAGCACTGCTGACCGGGTTGGCCCTGCCACTGCTGGCCGCGCGCTTCCACGGGAGGCAAAAGGCCATGGACTTCCGCATTACCTCAGCCGCATTTACCGACCAGCAGGCCATCCCTCAGGCACATAGCTGTGACGGGGATCGCACCTCTCCCGCCTTGCGTTGGCAGGGCATACCCAGCGGTACGCGCAGCCTGGCCTTGATCGTCCACGATCCGGACGCGCCGGCGGGCGACTTTGTGCACTGGCTGCTTTACGATGTGCCGCCCAGCATCACCGAACTCCCCTCCGGCACATACAACGAAGCCAAATTCCCACTGGGCGGCCTACAGGGACAAAACAGCTTCGGGGACTTGGGCTACGGAGCTCCCTGCCCGCCTCAAGGCTCACCCCCACACCACTACATCTTTACCCTCTACGCCTTGAAGGCGCCCCAATTGGGGCTGCCCTCGGGCGCTTCGCGTGAGCAGTTGCAGGCCGCTATGCGCGGTAGGATTCTGGCCCAAACGGAGCTGGTGGGAACCTTTCAGCGGCCCTAGCTTGCTCTGGAGCTATGATGGGCCTAGGGGATTCCCCTTATGGCCACGCGACTGGAAGTCCGTGCCCGCACCCTTCTCGGCCAGGCAGGAATTGAACTGAATGGCACACGGGATTGGGACATCACCGTCCATAACCCCGGCTTCTTTGCCCGCGTGCTGCGCCAAGGCTCCATGGGTTTGGGCGAAGCTTACATGGACGGTTGGTGGGATTGTGCGCGGCTGGATCTGTTCTTTCAGCGCATCTTCGCCGCCGGTCTGGATCGTTTGGCGGCCCGCAACTGGCGCGCCGTCGGATTGACGCTGCTGTCGCGGTTTAGCAACCGCCAAACCATGCCCAAGTCCACCGCGGTTGCGCGGCGCCACTATGACGTCGGCAACGATCTGTTCGAGGTGATGCTGGGCAAGAGCATGTTGTACACGACCGGCCTCTGGGAGGGCGCCGCCAACCTGGAGGAAGCGCAGACCGCCAAGCTGGAGTTCATCTGCCACAAGTTGAAATTGGCGCCGGGCATGCGGGTACTGGATATCGGTTGCGGATGGGGAGGGTTTGCCCGCTTCGCCGCGCTGCACTATGGCGTGCGGGTGGATGGCATCACGCTGTCGCGCGAACAGGCGGCGCTGGGGCAGGCGTTGTGCAGCGGCTTGCCGGTGAATCTGCGCATCGAGGACTATCGCCGGGTGCGGGAGCGTTACGACCGTATCGTCTCGCTGGGCATGTTCGAGCACGTGGGCTACAAGAACTACCGCCGTTTCTTCTCCACCGCACGCCGCTGTCTGGCTCCCGACGGCCTGTTTTATCTTTCCAGCATCGGCTCCAACCGCAGCGTGCACGCCACCGATCCCTGGATCGAACGCTACATCTTCCCCAACTCCCACCTGCCCTCGATCCAGCAGATCGGCACCGCCATCGAGGGCCTTTTCATACCGCTGGAATGGCACAACTGGGCCGGCGACTACGACCGCACGCTGATGGCCTGGCAGGCCAACTTTGCCGCACAGTGGTCGCGCTGGCTCAACCAGTACGGTGAGCGCTTCTGCCGCATGTGGAGCTTTTACCTGCTCTCCTGTGCCGCCGCCTTTCGCGCCAAGCACCTGCCGGTGTGGCAGATGATCCTCGACCCGCTGTAAGGGGCGGCTAGTCTTTGGCCCTCTGATACTGCAACGGCCATTCCAGATCGTGGCCCAGGGCGCGGGCGGCGTGCAGCGGCCAATAGGGGCGGCGGAGCAGCTCGCGGGCGAGGACGACCGCGTCGGCTTGTCCGGTGCGGATGATGTGATCCGCCTGGGCCGGCGAGACGATCATGCCCACCGCCGCGGTGGGGACGCCGGCTTCGGCACGCACTTGGGCGGCGAAGGGAGTCTGGTACCCGGGGCCGGCCGGAATGGGAACGCGGGGGACATTGCCGCCCGAACTGCAGTCAAACATGTCCACTCCCAGCGGCGCCACGCGGCGCGCCAGAGCCACCGAGTCGTCGCCATTCCATCCTCCTTCCACCCACTCGGTGGCGGAGATGCGCACCCATAGCGGCAGGTCCTGAGGCCAGACGCCACGCACCGCCTCGATGACCTCGCACAGCAGGCGCATGCGGTTGTCGCGGCTGCCGCCATAGCTGTCCTGGCGCTGGTTGCTGAGCGGGGACAGGAACTGATGGATGAGATAGCCGTGGGCGGCATGCACCTCGATCACCTGAATGCCGGCGTCGAGGGCACGGCGGGCGGCGGCGGCGAAGGCGGCCACGACGCCGGCAATTTCGGTCAAGCTGAGCTCGTGGGGCGCCGGGTAGCCGTCGGCAAATGGCAGCGGGCTGGGGGCGACCACCCCCCAGCCGCCCTCGGACACGGCCACCGGCTTGCCTCCGTTCCAGGGCGCGGCGGTGGAGGCCTTGCGCCCGGCATGGGCCAGTTGCATGCCGCAGGCCGCGCCCTGCGCCCGTATAAAGTCCGTAATGCGGCGCAGCATGGGCACGTGCTCATCCTTCCAGATGCCCAGATCCTCGGGTGAAATCCGCCCCTCGGGGGTCACCGCGGTGGCCTCGGTGAAGACCAATCCCGCACCCCCGACGGCACGGCTGCCGAGATGCACCAGATGCCAATCATGGGCGAAGCCATCCTGGCTGGAGTACTCACACATGGGGGAGACGACAATGCGGTTGCGCAACTCCACACTGCGCTGGCGCAACGGGGTGAACAGATGCGTGGCGGAGACCGACATTGGTGTTTCTTCCTTCTCTTCTCCTGAACTATTCTCCCGAAGCCGCGGGCAGATCCGTCGTCCCGGGCGCCACATAGTAGCGGCGGGTCCGCGGCAGACGTCCGGCGAGGCCCAGGCCCGCGACCAGGGCGCTGACGCCGGCAAACACCAGCAGCCGCGCCCACAGCAGGGTTTGCGGTCCCAAGCCCATGGCCGGTCCCAGGCGCCACATCGCCCAGCCGGCCAATTGCGAGAGCACCGCCGTCCATACCCCGACATAGAACCAGGCACGGTCGGAGCCTTCGTCATGGATGGTGCGGCGGGTGCGCGGCAGCTTGTCCAGCGCCGCGCACAGTACCACCAACAGGGCGATCAGGTCGTAGGGCCAGCCATAGAGCTGCTGGATCATCCAGCGGCCGGAGGCGGCGGCATAGATGAGCCCGAGCAGGTTGAGCGTCCAGGGAGCGACAATGGCGATCCAGGCGGCGGTGTAACAGGCGACGCGGTAGCCGAGGTTGGGCCAGTCGAGGCCGTAATGGGTGATGTAGGGGCGCGGCTCCACCCCGGGCAGCCGGCCGAGGAGGGCGCGCCATAGACAGACGGCCGCCACCAGGGCGAGCCAGAGCCCGTGACGCAGGGTGAAGCCGTGGGCGTAGAGTTCGGCGGTGAGTCCTCCCGGCAGGGTGAAGAAAACCCATATCCAGATGGGGACATGCAGCACCCGGTAGTAGCCCTTGTTGCGCGTCCGCGCCACCGCCGCTTTCATGCCTCTCAGCATAGCCGACCGGCCGCTCACCGGCCAGGCGGGGCCGTGTTCCCGCTTCCGCCCCGCCACCCCAGGTTAGTTTGAGTTCCAAATAGTTGTGCATTACACTTGTTGAGTCTCCGGGAGGTTGCATGCGACGTTGGCTCGGCTTGGGCATTGTGCTGGTGGTGGTGGCCGTGGGGGCGGCCTGGTGGCTGTGGCCGCGCGCGACCGTGCTGACGCTGACCGGCACGGTGGACGGCAACGAGATCGTGGTGGGATCGCAGATCACCGCCCGCATCGCGCGTCTGGCGGTGGAGGACGGCCAGAGCGTCCAGGCCGGCGAGCTGATCGCCACCCTCGACCAAGGGGTGCAGTCGGCCGATGTGCGGGCGGCGCGCGACGCCATCCTGCAGGCCCAGGCGAGCGCCCGGCAGTCAGAGGCGCAGACCGCGCTGCTGGCCGCATCCCTGCCCGCCAAACTGGCCCAGGCCGAGGCCCAGCAGCAGCAGTCCCAGGCGCAGGTGGCGCAGGTGCACGCCCAGGCGCTGTCCGCCCAGGCCGCCTGGGACCGCGCCCAGGCCGCCTACAAGCGCATTCAGCCGTTGAGCGCGCAGGGGGTGATGTCGCCCCAGGATCTGGACAACGCCACCGCCGATCTCGACGCCGCCCAGGCCGGACGGGTGGCCGCCCAGGCGGCGGTGCAGGCCGCCGAGCGCGCCCAGAAGGCGGCCGCCGCCGCCGTGGCCGACGCCCAGGCCCAGCAACGTCAATTGGGGGTGCAGAGACAGCAGACGGCATCGCTCGCGGCCGCGGCGCGAGGCGCGCAGGCGGCCCAATTAGCCGCAGAAGCGCGGCTGGGTTTCACCCGCATCGTGGCGCCGGTGGATGGCATCATCACCCTGCGCGCCGCCCGCGAGGGCGAGGTGGTGAATCCCGGCAGCCCCATCGTCACCATCTTCCAGACCAGCGACACCTGGGTGGATGCCGACGTCGAGGAGACCTACGCCGCCGGGGTGAAGATGGGCGAGGCAATCGAGGTGCGGTTACCTTCCAACCAGGTGGTGCGGGGGCCGGTAATCTACAAGGCGGTGGAGGCCGACTTTGCCACCCAGCGCGATGTCAGCCGCACCAAGCGCGACATCAAGACGGTACGCATCCGGGTGCGGGTGCCCAACCCCGGGGGCGCGCTGCCGCTGGGCATGACCGCTTGGGTGCTGCTGCCCGCCGGCGGCGCGTCATGACCGCGAAGCTTGCCATCGAGGTCCGCGACCTGCGCAAGAGCTTCGGCGAGCTGAAGGCGGTGGACGGGGTCAGCTTCGAGGTCGGCAAGGGGGAGATCTTCGGCCTGCTGGGGCCCAACGGCGCCGGCAAGTCCACCCTCATCCGCATGCTCACCACGCTGATCGAGCCGAGCGGAGGAAGCGCTCTGGTCGCCGGTCACGACGTCAGCAAAGACCCCAATGCGGTGCGGCTGGGTATCGGCGTCATCCCGCAGAACATGACCAGCGACCCGGACCTGACCTGCGCCGAGAATCTCTCCATTCATGCGCGCCTCTACGGCTTGCCCAAGGCGCAGCGGCGCGCCGTCACCCGGGAACTGCTGCAGGCGGTCGGGTTGGGGGACCGTGCCCACGCCTTTGCCCGCACCCTTTCCGGAGGCATGCGCCGCCGCCTGGAAATTGCCCGCGGCCTGGTGCACGCGCCCGAGATCCTGTTCCTCGACGAGCCGACCACCGGCCTCGATCCGGTTTCCCGCATGGCGGTGTGGGAGATGGTGTCGCACCTGCGCGAGAGCAAGGGCCTGACCATCTTCCTGACCACCCACTACATGGACGAGGCCGACAAACTCTGCGACCGCATCGGCATCGTGGACCGCGGCAAGCTGGTGGCGCTCGATACGCCCTTGGCGCTCAAGACGGCGGTTCCGGGCGCCAGCCGGCTGGAAGTGCAGTTTGCTCCCGACCTCCCCGGCGGCGCCGCCGACCTGGAACGGTTGCCGCTGGTGAAGCAGGTGCGCGGCGGCGGGCCGGGCATGTACCGCCTGTCCAGCGATCGCGGGCCCGCCACCGCCGAGTCGGTCATCGCGCTCGCCCATCAAAAGCAGGTGGAACTGCGCAGCCTGGCGGTGGAGAGCACCTCGCTCGACGATGTCTTCCTTCATTTCACCGGGCATGGCCTGCAGGAAGAGGGCAAGCCATGATGCTCACCCGCGCCCTGGCGATCGTCGAGCGCGACCTGCGCAAATTCCGCCGCAGCCCATCGCTGATGGTCGCGGCCCTGATGCTGCCGCTGGTGCAGCTCATCATTCTGGGCAACGCCTTCGGGGGCAATATCCGCAATGTCCCGATGGGGGTGGTCAACCTCGACCACGGACCGGCGGCGGTGGCGGTCCACGAGGACCTGCTGGCGGTCGCGGTCAACGCCCGCACTTTTCTTCCGCATGACTACCCCGATCAGGGCACGGCGCTGACCGCGCTGCGGCGGGGCGAACTGGGAGCGGTGCTGATCATACCCCAGCACTTCTCCCGCGACCAACGGATCGGCAACCATCCCCGCCTGGGGCTGATCACCGACAACACCGACCGCGCCGTGGCCGGGGGCGTGGGGGCGGTGATGGCGGAGCTGGTGGGCGATATGAATGCGCCGGTGGTGGCTTCCCGCGATCCCCAGTCGGTGCAACTGGACACGGTCGAGGTGTACCCCTACATCAGCTACATGAAGTACCTGCTGCCGGGGTCGGTGACCCTGGCCATCTTCATTACCGCCATGATCGGGGGTGGCATTCTCTACATTGATGACAAGTCGCGCGGCCTGCACGAGGGGTATCTGGTCACCCCCATCACCCGCTGGGAACTGATTCTGGGCTTCAATCTGGCGGGCGTCATCAAGGGGGTGCTGGCGGGCCTGGTGACGCTGCTTGCCGGCTCGCTGATTGCCGGAGTGCCCGATCTCTTTTCCCCGGCGCGTCAAGCGGGCCTGTTGCTGGTCACCATTCTGACCTCCATCGCGCTCATCGGCATGATGTTCTTCATGATGGTGCGCATCAACGACCCGCTGGTGCCGCGCGCCATCTTCGGGGTGCTGAACACGCTGCTGTTCTTCCCCTCGGGCGCCATCTACCCCATCGCCGGCTTTCCCTCCTGGTTGCGCTGGATCGCCGTGGTGGACCCCTTCACCTACGCCGTCCATGGCTATCGGACACTCCTGCTGAAACAAAGCGGCCTGGCGGCCATCACCACCGATCTGTGGGTGCTGGCCCTCACCGGCGTGCTGATGGTGGGTGGCGCCACCTGGCTCTTCAAGAGGTCACTGTGACCCCCGACAACGAATTCTGGCGGCTGACCTGGCAGATGTGGATGCAGGCCAGGCAGGTGTTGGCCGGCGCCCTGGCGCCCCTCGATCTGCAACCGCGCGAGTTCTGGTTGATGACGGTGATGCGGGAAGCGCCGCGGCCGCAGCGCGACCTGGCGGCCTTGTGCGGCCTTGATCCCAGCACGCTGGTACCCATCCTCGACGGCATGGAACGCCGCGGATGGATCGAGCGCCGCCGCCATCCCCGCGACCGCCGCGCCCATCTGGTGGCGTTGACCCGGGCCGGTTCGGCCCTGTTGCGGCGGGCGCGCCCCATTGCGCTGCGGGTGCAGGCGGAACAAATGCATCCGCTGACCGCGAATGAACGGGCGCGAATCGTCGCTCTTCTGCGAAAATTGGTGCATGGCTGATGGGCTCCGCTGGGGCGTCGCGCTGGTCCTGTGTCTGCTGCTGGGCACGGTGGCGTTGCGCGCCGACACCCTGATCTTCACCAACGGCGATACACTCACCGGCAGCCTGCTGCGCGCCGATGAGCATGGTTGCGTGTTCGCCAGTAACCTGGCCAACCAAGTCACCGTGCCCTGGGACAATATTCGCGAACTGCGCACCTCCACCCCTTTTGTTGTGGTGGATGTCCAGGGCCAGCCGCATGAAGGCACGCTGCTGGTGGAAAATGCCTCGCTGATTGTCTCCAACCCCGCCTCGCAGCCGGAATTTCTATCCGCCGGCGAAGTCCGGCTGGTGGTGGATCCCAAGACTTACGTGAGTGCGATTACCGCCCATCCCGCTCCCTGGCAGTCATGGCGGGGGCAGGTAACCGGCGGTTTCAGCCAGCTCAGCGCCACCCAAAACTCCATCAGCTATACCACCCAGGCGGTGCTACAGCGTCCCGTTCCCCGGCTGGAGTGGCTGCCGCAGAAGTCCAACACCTTGTTTCACTTTCAGGGCACCTACGGCAAGCTGTCGCAGCCGGGGGTGCCGACCGTGCGCACCAGCATCTTCACTGCCGGGCTGGAGCAGGATCAGAGCATCAGCCAGCGTCTCTACGTCTTCGCTAACACACAGTTTGACCACAACGCCGCCCAGGGTCTGCAACTGCAGCAGGCGTATGGCGGCGGTCTGGGATGGAAGCTGCTGCGCACCTCCGCCACCAGCCTCGACCTTAAGGCCGACCTTCACTGGACGAACCAGCGCTTTAATTCCGCCCCCAACGACCGCTTCCTGGCTTCGAGTTTTACCGAGTCCATGCGCCACAACTATGGACGCCTGATCTGGACGCAGAACGTGAGCCTGACGCCCAGCTACACCAAGGGCCTCGCCTACCAGATGTCGGGGATGAGCGCCTGGGCGATTCCGGTATACAAAATGATGAGCGTCAACTTTACCGTCATAGACGACTACATCAACAACCCCCAGCCGGGTTTCCTGAAGAACTCCCTGCAGTATTCCACCGGTCTGCAGTTCAGCCTGCATTAGCGTTTTTAGGTAACCTGGCCGGACTGCGGCGGTATTGTTAGGCATGCGCGACGTGCACTACGGTCTGCGGCTGCTGCTGCGGGCGCCGGGGTTCGCCCTGGTCGCCATCCTGACGCTGGCGTTGGGTATCGGGGCCAACACCGCCATTTTCAGCATCGTCGGCCCCATGCTGTTCGAGCCGCTTCCCTTCCCCCAGCCCGGCCGCCTGGTGGAGGTCGCCCACACCAACCACGGCGAGTTTCAAAACGGACTGACCGGCACCGAGGCGATGTATCTTCTCGGCCACCAGCACACCCTGAGCGCGGCGGCGATCGTGGATTCCTTCGCGGCCTCCAACTTGAGCGGCGCCGGCCGGCCGGTGCGGGTGGCGACGGCGCGGGTGACCCACGGATTTTTCCGGGTCTGGGGCTTCGCGCCGGCGCGGGGCCGCGACTTCAATGCCGGCGACGACGCGGTGGGCGCGCCGGCCACAGCCATCCTCAGCGACGGCCTCTGGCGGTCGCAGTTTGGCGCCGATCCGGACGCGGTGGGGCGCACCATCCGCATGAACGACGTCCTGTACACCGTGATCGGGGTCATGCCCGCCGACTTCGTCAGCCTCACCCAGAACCAACTGGACCCGACACCGACCCAGATCTGGACCGACATGCAGCCGACCGAGGCGGCGCTGGCGCCGCTCGGTCCCAACCTCGATTTTCTCGGCCGTCTCGCCCCGGGCGCCAGCCTGGCCCAGGCCAATGCCGATCTGGCCGCCAGCCTGGCCGGATTTCATCAGATCCACCCGCAGATCGCGGCGCACGCCGGTTGGGGAGCACGCAGCCTGCACGATGCCATCGCCGGTGACAGCCGCGCGCCGCTGCTGTTGCTGCTGGGAGCGGTCGGCCTGGTGCTGCTCATCGCCTGCGCCAACCTGGCCAACCTTCTCCTGGCCCGCGCCACCGGCAGGACCCGCGAGCTGGCGATTCGCGCCGCGCTGGGCGCCAACCCGACCCGCCTGATCCGCCAATTGTTGACCGAAAGCCTGCTGCTCGCGGGCTTGGGAGCGGCCTTGGGATGGCTGCTGGCGCTTTGGACCGTGCCGGTGCTGGCGCGCCTGACGCCCACCGCCTACGTCTTGCCGCTGACCGGCGGTCTCAATGGCACCGCCCTGCTGTTCACCGCCGGCGCAGCGGTGCTGGCCGGCCTCCTGTTTGGCCTCGCGCCGGCGTTGCAGGCCGCCCGCGGCAGCCTGCAGGCCAGCCTTAAGGACAGCGTGGGCAATGCCGCCGGACCCGCGGCCGGCCGCGCGCGTTCGGCGCTGATCGTGGCCGAGGTGGCGCTGGCGTTTCTCTTGCTGGCGGGCGCCGGTCTGCTGGCCGCCAGCCTACGCCAACTCAATCAGGTCAACCCTGGTTTCAACCTGCAGGGTGTTTGGACGGTGCAGACCACTCTTACCGGGCCCCGGGCCGCCACCGACGACGCCACCACACGTTTCAACCAACAGGTGCTGGATCGCCTCCGCCGCACCCCCGGGATCACCGCCGCAGCTTCCATTACGGGCGTCCCGCTCACCCGGGCCATGAACTACCCGGTTTCCATACCCGGGCATACCAGCGATCAGGATCTCTTTGCGGTCGAATGGCGCGCCATCAGCCCCGACTTCTTCCGCACCCTGAGCATCCCGGTGTTGCGTGGCCGTGACTTTTCTCTGTCCGACACCGCCAGCGCGCCCACCGTGGCCATCGTCAATGCCGCCTTTGCCAAACGCTACTGGCCGGGGGAGAGCGGCCTCGGTCAGGTGATCCATCTGACCGATCCCGACGGCGCCACCCATCACACCCTCAGCATTGTGGGCATCGCCGGCGACGTTCGAGTGAACGGCGTGGACGAAGCGCCGCCGCGGACCTTGTACGTGCCCCAGGCGCAGGCCTCCGACGCCATCAACGCGCTGGTCAACCACTGGTTTGGCATGGGTTACATCATTCGCGGCGACGACCCGCAACTGGGGTCGGCGGTGCGCGCGGCTTTCCGTTCGGTGGACCCCAACCAGCCCCTCTACAACCTCGAGAGCCTGCAACAGATCAAGGGCGCATCGCTCGGTCAGTACAATTTCATGGGTCTGTTGCTGGCCGTCTTCGCCGCTCTGGCGCTGACCCTGGCCGCCATCGGCATCTATGGCGTGCTGGCTTATGCGGTGGCCCAGCAGCGGCGCGAGATCGGCATTCGCATGGCGCTGGGAGCCAGCCGATCCGCAGTCCTGTGGCGATTTCTCGCCTATGGACTGAAACGGGCCGGGCTGGGACTGGTGCTGGGCATGGTCGGGGCCTTCTGGCTGATGCGCCTGCTCGGCGGCTTCCTCTACGGGGTAACTCCCGCCGACCCCAGGGTGCTGGGCGCGGTCGCCGCGGCGCTGCTGTTGCTGGCGCTGGCCGCCTGCCTGCGCCCCGCCTGGGTGGCCACGCGGGTGGACCCGCTGCACGCACTCCGGCAAGACTAATCCCGTTTGCCAAGGCAGGCCGCCGGGGTATGCTGTTGTCGCCGGTGGTCTCACGGCGGGAGGATGGCTCATGCGTAATTCTGCGCGTATTGTCCTGGGCACGGCACTGCTGGCCTGCACGCCCTTCTGGCTGGCCTGGCAATCCAGCGCACTCAAACTCGAAGGCACCTGGGCCGGCGAACAGACCTTCCAGCGCCGGGAGCGCACCATCACCCAGCACCTCGAATACGTGCTGCGGCAGCAGGGCGCGCAGATCACCGGCGTGGCCGCCAACCAGAATGGCCGCACCGGCGCCATCAGCGGCACCGTCTCCGGCGACCAGGTACAGATCGAGATCCACGACCCGTTCCGTCCGGACTCACCCGGACAGCAGTACCAGGGCACGGTCCACGGTTCCAGCCTGGACTTGACCTTTGTCCCGCGCCCGGAGGCCGACAATTCCCGCCGCCGCTTCACGCCGCCGCCGGTCCACCTGCAACGCACCTCCCCGGTCACTGAATATCAGCTGCCTGCCCACCTGCGACACCCTCCGCTCGCGCCTTTCCATCCGCTCCCCCCCAACGGACTGGCGCTAACCCCGCCGATGGGCTGGAACAGTTGGAATCACTTCGCCGGCAAGGTCACCGACGCCGAGATTCGTCAAACCGCCGACCGCCTCGTCTCCAGCGGCATGGCCGCGGCCGGCTACATCTACGTCAACATTGACGACACCTGGGAGGGCACGCGCGACGCCCAGGGCAACATCCAATCGAACGCCAAGTTCCCCGACATGAAGGCGCTGGCGGATTATGTTCACTCCAAGGGTCTGAAGTTGGGCATCTATTCGTCTCCAGGCCCCAAAACCTGTGCCGGCTACGAAGGCAGTTACAACCACGAGGCTCAGGACGCGCGCACCTACGCCGCCTGGGGCGTGGACTACCTCAAGTACGACTGGTGCAGCGCCAGCCAGGTCTACACCCCCGACCAGATGCAGGCGGTGTACGCCAAAATGGCGCAGGCGTTGCGCGCCACCGGCCGTCCCATGGTCTTCAGCCTGTGCGAATACGGTTGGCAAAACGTGGGCCAGTGGGGAGCTTCCGTGGGCGGCAACCTATGGCGCACTACCGACGATATCCAGGACAACTACGCCTCCATGGCGCGCAACGGTTTCAGCCAGAACGGGCGCGAATTCGCCGCCGGCCCCGGCCACTGGAACGACCCCGACATGCTGGAGATCGGCAACGGCGGCATGAGCCAGGACGAATATCAGACCCATATGAGCCTGTGGGCCATGCTGGCCGCTCCGCTCATCGCCGGCAACGATCTTGACGCCATGACGCCGGCCGCCCTCTCCATTCTCACCAACCGCGAGGTGATCGCCGTGGACCAGGACAAGCTTGGCCGCCAGGGCTTCCGCGTCTCGGCACAGGGGGATTGGGAAATCTGGAAGCGCCCGCTGGCGGGCGGCGCCATGGCGGTGGCGTTGTTCAATCGAGGGGCACAGCCGGCCTCCATGACCGCCGATTGGCAGGCGCTGGGTGTGCGCGCCAACCCCAAGGTCCGGGATCTGTGGGCTCACCGCGATGTCACCGCTCCCGGCCATTTCACCGTGACCGTGCCGGCTCATGGCGTGGTGATGCTGCGTGCTCACTGAGGCCTTTCGGGCACGCTTCGGCCGGGCGGCGCAAGGACTCTACCGTGCTCCCGGCCGCATCAACCTGATCGGCGAGCACACCGACTACAACGGCGGCTGGGTGATGCCGGCGGCAATTGACATGGACGTGACGGTCGGGGCCGCGCCCCGCGCCGAGCGCGTCATCCGACTCTACTCCGAACACTTTGACGCCCAGGCCGAATGGGCACTGGAGTCGAACGGAAAAGTCGCCTCGGTGCCTGCCTGGAGCCGCAGCCTGCGCGGCGTCAGCCTGTTGCTGGACCGGCAGCGGCCATTGCCGGGCGCCGATCTGCTACTCCGCAGTCAACTTCCCGTGGGAGCGGGGCTGAGTTCTTCGGCGGCGGCGGAGGTGGCCGTGGGCGTGGCACTCGTCGCTCTGGCCGGGGTGGAGATCGCCCCGCTGGATCTGGCGCTGCTGTGCCAGCGAGCCAGCCACGAGTTTGCCGACAGCCGCTGCGGCATCATGGACCAGTACATCGCCTGCCTGGGGCGTCGCGACGCTTTCGCGGAACTCGATACCCAGACGCTGACCGCGAAGTGGCATGACTGGCCGGCCGCCGCTGCCTTCGTGGTCTGCGACACCGGAGTACGCCACGACAACGCCGGCGGCGAGTACAACCAGCGCCGGGCCGAGTGCGAAGCAGCCGCCAGCATGCTCCGCCTGGCGTCGTTGCGTGAGCTGAGCGAAGAGGGCCTGGCCCGTGCCGGGGCACGGCTGCCCCCGGTGCTCTACCGCCGCTGTCGCCATGTGGTGCGGGAAAACGCCCGGGTGCATGCCGCCGCTGCCGCCCTCGCCGCCGGCGATCTGACTCAACTGGGCCGCTTGCTGGATGCCTCTCATGCCAGCCTGCGCGACGACTTCGAGGTAAGCTGCCCCGAGCTCGACTGCATGGCGGAGCTATGCCGCCGGCTACCGGGCGTCCAGGGAGCGCGCATGATGGGAGGCGGTTTCGGGGGCTGCGTACTGGTGTTGGCGTGTCAGGATCCTGGCGAGGATGTGGCGCGCGCCGTGCTGCCCGTCTATGCGGAGGCCACCGGCCGTCAGGGCCGCGTATGGCAATGCCACGGCGCCAGCGGAGCTGGTCTCACGGAAGATCACCATGGCTGACTTCACCCGCCCCCATCGCCGCTTCAATCCACTGCTGGAGGAGTGGGTGCTGGTCTCGCCGCAACGCGACCAGCGACCGTGGCTGGGACAGCAGGAGGAGGCCGCCCTGCCTGCTGCTGTCGCCTATGATCCGCAGTGCTACCTGTGTCCCGGCAATCACCGGGCCGGAGAGCAGCGCAATCCTGAATACCCCGGGGTGTGGATTTTTGACAATGACTTTCCGGCATTGCTGCCGCAGGCCACGCCCGAGGCGCCGACATCAGCCGATCCGCTGTTTCAGGCAGAGGCGGAGGCCGGGGTTTGCCGGGTGATCTGCTACTCGCCCCGCCACGACTTGACCCTGCCCCATCTGCCCCCGGAATCTGTCACGCAGGTAGTGAATGCCTGGGCGGACCAGTACCGCGAGTTGATCGCCCGCCCCGAACTGCGGAGCGTCATGATCTTTGAAAACCGCGGGGCGATGATGGGGGCCAGCAACCCCCATCCCCAC
>DATBPS010000205.1:0-6985 GCA_036561225.1 Terriglobales bacterium | reverse complement strand
AAGTCGCCGATGATAGTGCCCATGTACTCCTCCGGCACCACCACCTCCACCGACATGACCGGCTCCAACAACACCGGGCTGGCCTTCTTGGCCGCCTCTTTAAAGGCCATGGACCCGGCAATCTTGAACGCCATTTCATTGGAATCGACGTCGTGATAGCTGCCGTCATAGAGCGCCACCTTGACGTCGACAATCTCGTAGCCGGCCAGCACTCCGCCCTGCAGCGCCTCGCGAATCCCCTGCTCGGTGGGCTTGATATATTCCTTGGGCACCACACCGCCCTTGATCTCGTTCACAAACTCAAATCCCTTGCCCGGCTCGTTCGGCTCCACGCGAATCTTCACGTGACCGTAGTTGCCCGAACCGCCGGTCTGGCGGATGTACTTGCCCTCCGCCTCGGCCTTCTGACGGATGGTCTCGCGGTAGGCCACCTGCGGCTTGCCGACGTTGGCCTCCACCCCGAACTCGCGCATCATGCGGTCCACCAGGATCTCGAGGTGGAGTTCGCCCATGCCGCTGATGATGGTCTGGCCGGTCTCGGTGTCGGTATGGACGCGGAAGGTGGGGTCTTCCTGCGCCAGCTTGGCCAGCGCCTGCCCCATCTTCTCCTGATCGCTCTTGGTCTTGGGCTCGACCGCCACGTCAATGACGGGGGTGGGGAACTCGATGGACTCGAGCAGAACGGTGTGATCCTCGTCGCAGATGGTGTCGCCGGTCGACACCGTCTTGAGACCGACGCAGGCGGCGATGTCGCCCGCCCACACCTCACTGATCTCCTCCCGCTTGTTGGCGTGCATCTTGAGCAGGCGGCCGATGCGTTCGCGCTTCTGCTTGCTCGAGTTCCACACCGACATGCCGGTTTCGAGGTGGCCGCTGTAGACGCGGATGAAGGCCAGCTGACCGACGAAGGGGTCGGTCATGATCTTGAACACCAGGGCGGCGAAGGGAGCCTCGTCGCTGGCCGGACGGGGCACTTCCTCGCCCTTTTCGCCGTGCCCGATGACGGAGGGCACGTCGAGCGGCGAGGGGAGGTAATCCACCACGGCGTCGAGCAGCGGCTGCACGCCCTTGTTTTTGAACGACGAGCCGCACAGCACCGGGAACAGCTTCATGGCGATGACCGAGCGGCGCAGGCTGGCGCGCAGCTCCTCGCCGCTGATGGTCTCGCCGTTCATGTACTTTTCCAACAGCGAGTCGTCGCACTCGACGATCTTCTCCACCATCAGCTCGCGGTAGTCGTGGGCCTGGGAGGCGATGTCGGCGGGAATCTCGCCGGTATCGTAGGCGGCGCCCAGGGTCTCGTCGCGGTAGGTGATGGCCTTCATGTGGAGCAGGTCCACCACGCCGCGGAAGCCGTCCTCGTGCCCGATGGGCATCTGAATGGCGACGGCGGGGGCATGCAGGCGGGCGCGGATGGTGCCCAGCGCGTGGGCGAAATCGGCCCCGGCGCGGTCCATCTTGTTGACAAAACAAATACGCGGCACGCCGTACTTGTCGGCCTGCCGCCACACCGTCTCCGACTGCGGCTCGACGCCGTGCACGCCGTCGAACAGCGCCACCGCGCCGTCCAGCACGCGCAGCGAACGCTCCACCTCGGCGGTGAAGTCCACGTGGCCGGGGGTGTCAATGATGTTGATGCGGGTATCGTTCCAGATGCAGGTGGTGGCGGCGCTGGTGATGGTGATGCCGCGCTCCTGCTCCTGCGCCATCCAGTCCATGGTGGCGGTGCCTTCATGCACCTCACCGATGCGGTGGGTGATGCCGGTATAGAAGAGGATGCGCTCGGTCGTGGTGGTCTTGCCGGCATCAATGTGAGCCATGATGCCGATGTTCCGCGTCCGCGCCAGTGATACTTTCCGTCCCATTGATTCCCGATTCCCTGTTCCCTATTCCCTGTTCCCTGCTTCTACCAGCGATAATGCGCAAACGCCTTGTTGGCTTCCGCCATGCGGTGCACATCCTCGCGCTTCTTGACCGCGCCGCCGCGGTTGTTGGCGGCATCCAGAATCTCGTTGGCCAGCTTCTCGGTCATCCCCTTTTCGCCGCGGCCGCGGGCGTAGGTGACCAGCCAGCGGACGGCGAGGGAGACGCGGCGGGTGGGGTTGACCTCGACCGGCACCTGATAGTTGGCGCCGCCCACGCGGCGGGTCTTGACCTCGACCACCGGCTTGACGTTCTCCACCGCGCGCTTGAAGAGCTTGAGGGCGTCGTTGCCGTCGTTGGCCTCACCGGCCTCGGCGGCCTCGCCCTCGGCCTTGGCGGCCGACCCGGCGGGCTTGGCGGCGCGCTCGGCCACCTTCTCCAGGGCGCCGTAAAAGATGGCCTGGGCGGTCGACTTCTTGCCGCCCCACATCATGGAATTGATGAACTTCTCCACCAGGCGGGAGTCGTGGATGGCGTCGGGTGCGATCTCACGCTTTGCGATATAACCTTTGCGCGGCATAAATAATGACCTCGGCTAGGCCTTGGGACGCTTGGCGCCGTACTTGGAACGGGCCTGTTTGCGGTTCTGAACGCCGACCGCGTCCATGGCGCCGCGCACCACGTGGTAGCGCACGCCGGGCAGATCCTTGACGCGGCCGCCGCGAATGAGAACGATGGAGTGTTCCTGCAGGTTGTGGCCGATGCCGGGGATGTAGGTGGTCACCTCGATCCCGTTGGTGAGGCGCACGCGCGCCACCTTGCGCAGCGCCGAGTTGGGCTTCTTGGGCGTCTGGGTATAGACACGGGTGCAGACGCCGCGCTTCTGCGGACAGCTCTGCAGTGCCGGCGAAGCCGTCTTGTAGCGCGTCTTGTCGCGTCCGGCGCGAACGAGTTGATGAAATGTAGGCACAGGCAATCGCTCCCGCCCCCGGCTGGCGCACGCCACCGGCAGCTCTTCCCCAACGCAAATTCCTCGATCCCACAAGATCCGGGCGACGTTGCGCCGAACGCGGTCGCGTGTCGGAAACCGACACCCACCGGCCCGCTCCGTTTCGCTACGGCTGCCGCCCCATAGTCCCGCAAGCGCGGGATGATCGTGGCGGCTGAGCGATGGAAACTCACACACCGCACCGGCCTGGGGCCGACGCGGCCAAGCTCCTCGTGAAAACTTAAGTATCGTACCACGGAAGCGCCGGGCAGTGTCAACAGGTGCGCCATCCGCGCCGACAAAGGAGAGCAGTTGCCAGTTGCCGGTGGCCAGTTGCCAGAGCGGGCTCGGGGGCGGCGGCCTCGTGCCAGGGCGCCCTCATCCGGAAGCGTCTTCCGTTGGCCAGGACAGGCTAGGGTGCGACGTCGCCCGGGGCCCTGCGTTAATCGATGGTCAGCGATTTTCTCCAATAAGAGGCTGCAAGTGGTTGATTTGATTGAGGCGGGGATTGGAGACGGGAATCGGTTGCCGCAGGCGCGGGATCGGGGACAGGCGCGGTGGTAACGGCGTAAAACCCGGACACGAAAAACCTCCAGAATGAGTTGGAGGCGACTGCGGGCAGGCGCGCAGCGACAATGGGCT
The DNA here is from genome assembly GCA_036561225.1 of Terriglobales bacterium. Lineage (GTDB taxonomy): Bacteria > Acidobacteriota > Terriglobia > Terriglobales > SCQP01 > SCQP01. Next base: position 3,492 of record DATBPS010000205.1, on the reverse strand, counting down.
GACAAAGTTGTGGCACGCGATGCAGATCACCCGGCCGCTTCAGCCCACGCCAGAAGTCAGCCAACCTTGGCACCGAAGTCGGCTTCGCATGGGCTGATGGCGGCGGACGGCGGATATAACGCGCTGGCGGCGGTATATGAGCGGACGTTTGGGCCGGAGGCGGCGGATGCGAGCTGGCGGGCGGTGGAGCGGCTTTTGCTCCCGGGGCTGCCGTCGGGCGAGCGAGTGCTGGAATTGTGCTGCGGCACCGGGGAGATGACGGCGCGGCTGCTGGAGCATGGTTATAAGGTCACGGCCGTGGACCGCTCTCCCGCCATGCTGGCGTATGCACGCGGGCGGGCCGCCGGGGCGAAGGTCGTGGAGGCTGATATTCGAAGCTTCAAGCCGCGTGGGCGCTTTGCCGCGGCGCTGTGCGCCTACAACAGCCTGCCGCACATCACCGACTCGAGAGAGCTGGGCGCGGTCCTGGGCATGGTGCGGCGGGCGCTGCGGCCGGGGGGGCGGTTTGTCTTCGACCTTTATCCGGCGGCGGCCTTCCACCATGGCTGGCAGGGGCGGCTGCGGGCCGGACAGGGAGCGGGGGCGTGCTGGCTGGAGGCGCACTTTGATGCGGCGCGGCAGATGGGGCGGACCCGGGTGAGCTGGCGCGGGGGCGCGGCCGATCTGGACGTGCGCTGCTACAGCGAGCGCGAGCTGCGCCGCCTACTGCGCGACGCCGGCTTCACCCGGCTGCGGCGGTGGCAACCGCTGCTGCATGGCCGCGTTTACTGGTGCTGCGGGTGAGTTGTGCCCGCGGCGGCGGGGGCGGGGGCGGGGCGGATGAGCACCGGGATGCGGGGGAAGGCGAACCTGGCGGCGGCGTCGTCCACCGCATTGATCTGGCAGAGATAGTAGCCGGGCTTGATCTGCGACAGGGGGATGGCCAACTGCACCACGGCGGCGTTGCGGGTGGGGTCGGTGATCTGCCCGGTGGCCACCAGCTGGCTCTCGAACACCTTCACCCGGCCGTGGTAGAAGCCGACGTTGGTCAGCACCTTGATGGCATCGTGGGACTTGGGCAGCGGCTTGGGATCGTAGACCTCAAAATAGAGATAGAGCGTCTGGGCGGTGTCGAAGACGTGGGTGACGCTCATCACCAACTGCTTGCCGTCCACGGCCAGCGGGTCGCCGGCGCTGTTCTTTACCGGGCTGAACTTGCTGCCGACCAGCACCGGGCTCATGGAGAGCACGTGCGGCGCCTTGGGATCGGCGGTTTCGAGGTTGGGCACGCTGAGCACGGTCTCGAACGCGCCCATCTGGCCGGTCTGGTTTTCACGCGCGGCGAAGCGGATCTGGTAGCTCTGCCCGGGGGCCAGCTCGAAGCCGGTGGTGTACTGCAGGTTGCGGCTTTTCAACTCGCCCCCGCCCGCCACCTGCGGGGTCAACTGGATGGTCTGATCCACGTGGGCGATCTGGCGGCCGGCCAGGTCACGGACCACGCCGGCGATGTCCACCTCGGGGGTGCTTTTCGGGTCCACGCCGTGGAGCGGGATCTCGTCGCCGGGGATGGTGATCGAGACCGGCACGTAGTAGCGGAAGCGGTTGAGGCGGAAGTAGCCGTCACCCAGGTAGAGATCGAGGGAGTGGTCGGCGACGTCGGCGTTGAGCTCGTCCTGCAACTGCTGTTTGCGGTCGGCGGTGCTCATGTGGTTGATGTCGCGCGGGGCGTAGTAGCCGGGGCGCGCCGTCACCTTGATGCCGGGGCGGTGGACCTCGATGCGGATCTTGCGGTATTTGCCATCCCGGGCGTGGTTGGTGCTGCTGTATCCGATGAGGTAGTAGGAGCGGGTATCGGCCTGGACTTTGGCGTAGACGGGCGCGAAGTCATTGGAGGTAAGGAAGGCCTTGCCGCCGGTGTCGTTGGCCAGGGTGGAGACGGTCTCCTGCTGGGCGAACTGGGCGTTGAGGGTGTTGCGCTGCGCGCCGCCGTTGAAGACGCTGGCGCCGCGAATGCTGCCGCTGACGGCCGAGCCGCCGGGAGGGTTGGCCTGCAGTCCGCGCGCGTCCACGCTGTAAATGGCGGCATTGGCCTTGACGCAGGAGTTGACCGCCGAGCGCAGGGTAATCTCGTTGTCCACCCCCGAGCGCTGCACGCCGCTCGAGAAGTAGACCAGCGACTTCTTCTGCTCAATGCCCTTGAGCATGTCGCAGATGGATTCGACCGCCTCCAGGCTGCGGTCGGCGTTGGCGATGTTGAACTCGCTGTCGTCGGCGGTGAAGGTCGAGCCGTTATCGGCGGTGCCGTCGCTCGATCCGGTGTCGCCCGCCTCGAAGCCGCTGCTGGTCGAGGGGTTGAGGCCTTTGAGGACTTTGAGCAGGGCGGTTTTGTCGGCGGTGAAATCCTGGTTGACCTGCAGCGAGTTGCCCAGGGTGGCGATGGCGGCCAGATCGGCCGGCTCCATCTTCTTCTCGACGTAGGCCTGCGCCTGCTGCATGACGTTCTGAACGTCCTCGGGCTGCATGGTGGTGAGGTCGAAGTAGAGCACGATCAGGCGCCGGTCGCGATATTGGGCACGGTCGGCGGGAATGGCGACCGTGGCCGCGGCAGCCGGTTGGGCGGCGGGCTTGGCCGCGGCTTCGAGGGTGGATGCGGGGCCGGCGGAGGTGGCGGCGGAGGCGGTGGCCGCGGCGGGAGTGTCAATGTTCTCGAAGTCGAAGCTGGTGATGTGCTGCGGCTTGCCGTCCTCGACCAGGGTCACGTCGCCGGGCTTGAGGTCGGTGACCAGGTTCCCTTTGGCGTCGGTCGCGGTGAGGTTGACCAGGACGATATCGGTGTTGGCCTTGAAGACGAACTGCGTTTTGGCAGCGGCCGCCGTGCCGGGCTTGGCCGCCTGCTGGGCAGGCAGAAGGGGCATGGAGACGAGCAGCAGCGCGAGCGAGAGGGCGAGGAGGCGGCGCATGAAGACTCCTGTCAGTAGCGGAAGCGGGCGGTGAAGGTGATCTGGCGCGGGGCGCCGAAGCTGGTGACGTCGCCGAAGGTCAGCGAGCTGAAGTTGGTGTCCACGCCGCTCCAGTTGGGATGGTTGAGGGCGTTGGCGGCATCAAAGCGAATCTCCAGCGAGCGAAACTCGCCCATGCGGAAACTCTTGCTCAGCGCCGCATCCAACTGGATCTGGCCGGGACCGATGATGCTGTTGCGGCCGGCGTCACCGAAAGCGCCGGCGGCGGGGGCCGCAAAGGCCGCGGTGTTAAAGTAGCCGAGCAGCGCCGGGTTGGAGTTGCCAATGGCCGCGCCGGTGAGGTTGGGGCGCAGCGGGGCGTTCACCCCCAGCGCCTGCAGTCCCTGCGCGGTGGCGGCGGCGTTGTTGACGGTGGGCGTCAGCGGCTGACCGCTGTTGGCGGTGAACTGGCCGGTGAGCTGCCAGTCGCCCAGCGCCGAACTCCAGAGGTTGGAGTGATCGCCCCAGCGGTGGTTAAGACCGTAGGGTAGTTGCCATTCGTACGATGTGCTGA
>DATBPS010000204.1:0-3286 GCA_036561225.1 Terriglobales bacterium | reverse complement strand
CGCCACCCGCTGATGCAGCGCCCGGCCGTTGCTGTTGCGCAGGTGGGCGGCCAGTTCGGGCTGGCCGGAGAGGATGATCTGCAGCAATTTGTGACCGCCCGCTTCGAGGTTGGTCAGCAGCCGCACCTGTTCCAGCACCAGCGGGTTCAGATCCTGCGCCTCGTCAATGACCAGCAGCACGCACTCACCCGCCCGGTGGCGTTCACGCAGATAGGCTTGCAGGCGCGCCAGCAGATCGCTCAGGCCGCCCTCGGGGGGCAGCTCATATCCGCGCGCCACCGCCTGCAGGGCTTCCAAGGGAGTGGCATGGAGGGGCGTATCCAACGACTGCATGATGACCCCACCGGGCAGCATCTCCTGCACCGCCGCCAGCAGGGTGGTTTTGCCGGTGCCCGGCTCACCCAGCAGCAGGGCGACGCCCTTGCGCTCGCGCAGGCTGTAGAGCAGCCCCGCCATGGCCTCCTTGTGCGCCGGCGCGAAGTACAGAAAGCGCGGGTCGCTGGCCAGGGTGAAGGGGTATTCGCGCAGCTGATAAAAATCGAGATACATGTCAGGCCTTGCTTGCCGATTCCGGCGCCGTGGACCCCTCGGGCGCCGCCGGCAGCGCCAGCACCCGCGGGAGGAGCGGCAGCGCGGCCAACACCGGCGCCTGGGTATAGAAGGAGAGGTCGGCTTCGCTGCGCACCACCGGGTCGCGCATCTCGGCCATGAAGGCCAGGCCGAGGCCGACCAGCAGACCGGCCAGTCCGCCCATGATATCGATGCGCACCAGATCCGGACTGGTGGGCTTCTGCGGCAGGTTGGCGGGGTCAATGATGCGGAACTCCTCGCCTTCGGCCTGTTGTTCCATGGCCGCCGCCGTGGCGGCCGCGGCCTTTTTGTCGAGCAGGCTGTTGTAGTTGGTTTTGGCCTGGGTGGTGGCGTTGGTGATGTCGGACAGCTTCTGCTCCACTTCCGGCAGCCGTTCGATGCGCCCCTGCAAGGTGTTGATCTTGCCCTGGATGGTCTTCTGGTCGGCCTGACGCTGGGCGATCTCCTGGTCCAGCAGCGCCACCTGGCTGCGCTGCTGCAGCGGCAGGGCGGCGATGTCGTCGGGCACGGTGGCTTTGGCCTTGGCCGCCGGCTTGGCCGCCGCCGCCGCCGGCTCGGCTTCCGCCTGCTTCCGCGCCTTTTCCGCCGCCGCCTTCTCCTGCGCCACCTGCTGGGTCAGGGCTTTCACCTGGGCCTGCAGGCGGATCACATCGGGATGCTGCGGGGTGTACATCTGCTGCGCCACGGCCAGGTCGGACTGGGCCTTGCCCAAGGCCTGTTCGTCGGGGGTTTGCGGCGGGGGCGCGCCGGGAACCGCGGCCGGATTGCCCAGGGTGGACACCGCCTGCCCGAGCGAGGTGAGATAGGTGCGCTGCTGCTGGGCGCGCGCCAGGCCCTCGGCGTTGGCCTGCAGTTGGGAGTTGAGCTGGCTCATGACCTGCAGGTTGGCATCCTGTTGTTCCGGCAGGCTACCCATGTACTGGCTGCGCAGGTCGCGCAACTGCGTCTGCAGTCCGTTCAGCGTCTGTTGCGCCAGCGTCAGCTGGCCGTCAATGAAGTTGACCGTGCCCTGGGACTGGTCCGCCCGCGCCTTGAGGTTTTCGGAGATGAACAGGTTGGACAGATCGCGGGTCACTCCCTGGGCCAGCATCGGGGTGGGCGCATCGAAGGAGATGCGGAAGGCGGTCACCATGCCGGCGTTGGGATGATCGGGATCGGCGACGCTGGGCGTGACCGCGATGTGGCTCAGCATTTCGCTGACCTTCTGATCCGGGGTGAGGTTCTGGTCGCGGTAGAGGGCGTAGCGGTTGATCAACTCGCTCAACTGGGTGCGGCTGAGGATCTGCTCCTGGATGGAGGTCAGACGCATGGCCACGTTGCTGCTCACCGTCGGCTTGACAAAATCGGCCGGCACCTTCTGCGGCTCGACCAGGATCAGGGCTTCGGAGGTGTAGAGCTTGGGCAGCAGGCGGCCGATCTCCACCGTGGCGGCGCTGATCAGCAGCAGGGGGATGAGCAGCCATATCCAGCGGCGCACACCGATCTGCAGGTACTCGATGGGGTTGGTGATGGGGCGTCGCGGCATGTCAGCGGGCTCCCTGCCAGGCGTAGCGCAGGCCCAGGCTGGCTTGCATACGGCTCAAAGGCTGCAAGCGGCCGGGGCCGGCGGCCATGTCCTGGTTGTAGTAGTTGCAGTTGGCCTCCAGACTCCATTGGTTCAGCGTGTACGACATCTGGGCGGCGGCAAACAAGCCATTGCGCGCCGGCTGGCCGGCGGTGATCCCCGCCATGCGGGTGTTGCCGAGGCTGGCGCCGCCCTGCCAGCGGCCCCACTGCTGCTGAAATTGCAACGCCAGGTCGTCGGTGCTGATGCTGCCGGGCGTCAACCCCGCCTGAACACGATGGTTCCAGGTCAGGCCCAGTTGTGTGTGACCGATCTGCTGGGTCAGGCCGGCGCTGCCGGCCAGAGTGCGGGGGGGCTGGGAGGCGGCCGGTCCGCGGCTCGACACCAGCCAGTTGAAGGCCGGGCCGGCACCCAACTGCAGCGCGGTCGAACCCCAGTTCTGGGTGAAGGTCGCCTGCAGGTTGGCGTAGCGGGTGTGCTGCACCGGCACGGTGAACCACATCTCCCCCTCGCTGGCGGTCAAACCGACGCTGCGATCGGGAGAGAGGCGATAGTTCCAACCGCCCTGTCCGGTGAACGAACGTGTCTGCGACGACTGCAGCGCCGCCTTCGGGGTTCCCGGCAGCGCCGCATCCTGGGCGAAGTCCAGCCAGGAGCCGCCGAACTGCCCCGACCAGCTGGAGCGCAGGCTACTCTGATGCTGGAAGCTGAAATCCGAGCTGCCGCTGGTCAGCACGGTGTTGGCCTGCTGCGCCTGGCTGGCGCCCTGCAGGCTGCTCAGGCTGGGCGCGCCTATTTCGGCCTGCCCGCCGCGCTCGGGGAAGCGCTGGAAGGAACTGGTCCACCCCAGCGTGGTGTGGCTGGTGGCGGCATACTGCCAGGTCTGCTGCAATGACTGCGAGATGTAGTCGAGGTTGTGGTAGCGCGCATAATGCAGTCCTTGCGGGAGGTAGACCAGCGAAAAAGCGGCGTGCGGCGTCACCCATGTATGGCCCAGCTGCAGAGTCAACTGGGTGGTGGCATCGGCTACGGGATGGGTGAGCGCCCCCTGCACGTTGCTGCTGAAGCCCTGGTTCACCTGGCCGGAGAGCTGCCACCCGGGCGTGGGTGCCTGCGCCAGAGCGGCCGCGG
>DATBPS010000203.1:0-6220 GCA_036561225.1 Terriglobales bacterium | reverse complement strand
GCGCACCGCCATTGGGATTACCGGCAACCGGGGAGCGGTCGAGCCGGGGTTGTGGGAAGAGATGGCCGGGGTGGCGGAAGTGATCGTGGTCAGCAAGCCGTACAAGCTGGTCAGCCGCGAGATCAAGCCCGACACCACGGTAATTACGTTTCCGAATACCACCGCGACCATTGGGGGGCCGGAGCTGGCGATCATCGCCGGCCCGTGCGCGGTCGAGACGCGGGAGCAGACCTTTGCGGCGGCGGCGGCGGTGCGGGCGGCGGGGGCGCAGTTCTTCCGCGGTGGGGCGTTCAAGCCGCGCACCTCTCCTTATTCCTTTCAGGGGCTGGAGGAAGAGGGGTTGCAGATTCTGGCCGAGGTGCGGGAACGGTTCGGGATGGCGATCGTCACCGAGGCGGTGGACGAGCGGTCGCTGGAACTGGTGGACCAGTACGCCGACATGATCCAGATCGGGGCGCGGAACATGCAGAACTTCGCGTTGCTGAAGCGGGCCGGGCGGGCGGCGAAGCCGGTGCTGCTGAAGCGCGGGCTGGCGGCCACCCTCGATGAGCTGCTGATGGCGGCCGAGTATGTGATGAGCGAGGGGAACTATCAGGTGGTGCTGTGCGAGCGCGGCATCCGCACCTTTGCCGACCATACGCGCAACACGCTGGATTTGAGCATCGTGCCGGCGGTGCAGCGGTTGAGCCACCTGCCGATTCTGGTGGACCCGAGCCATGGCACCGGCAAGCGCAACAAGGTGCGGCCGCTGGCGCGGGCGGCGGTGGCGGTGGGGGCGGACGGGCTGATCATTGAAGTGCATCCCAAGCCGGAGGAAGCGCTGAGCGACGGGATGCAGTCCCTGTACCCGGAGCAGTTTGTCCAGCTGATGCAGGAAGTGCGGCAGATCGCCCCCATTCTGGGGCGGAGTGTGGCCGAGGCGGCGCCGCTGACGGCGGCGGTCAAGTAAGGCGAGAGACCGATGAGTAGCCTGAAGACGAAACTCGCATCTTATCTATGGTGGAGCTACCCGCGCGGCAGCCTGCAGTACGACATCATGGTGGCGATCATCCTGGGGTTCATTTTTCTCACCCCGCGGCACTATTTCCGCGATCAGCCGCGTCCGCAGGCCGCGCACGCGGCGGCCGTCGCCCACGTTGTGCCGCAATGAGGCGGTGGCTGGGGTTGGCGGTGGTGGGCGCCCTGTTCGCCCTCGCCGGGTTCGCCCCCGCGCCCAGCGGCGGACTGACGCTGGCGCAGGTGCTGGCGGCGCTCGATCAGGCGGCGCCGGGGATCCACTCGGTGAGCGCGGCGGCGCAGGTGGATGACTACACGGCGCTGGTGCAGGACACCTCGTCGAGCAGCGGGCAACTGGATTTCAAGCACGCCGACGGGGCGCCGATGTACGTGCTCGATCTGAGCAAGCCCAAGGCCATGGCGCGCAAGCTGGTGTACCGCGATCAGACCGCTTTTGTGTACACCCCGAGCGCCCGGCAGGTGATGGAGTATCCGCTGGGGGCGCAGCAGCCGCTGGTCAACCAGTTTCTGCTGCTGGGGATGGGGGCGACGGGGCAGGAGCTGGCGAAGAGCTTCCGCATCGAGTTGGTGGGACCGGAGACGGTCGGCGGGGTGGCGGCGGTGCATCTGCGGCTGACGCCGCTCGACGCCAAACTGGCGGACAAGCTGACCCACCTCGATTTGTGGTACGACCCGCAGACCTGGATCGCCATTGAGCAGCAGATGTGGCAGCCGGGGGGGGATTACCACCGCCTGACGCTGACCAAGGTCAAGCTCAACCCCAAGCTGAGCGACAAGCTGTTCTCGACTGAGTTTCACGGGGCGACCGTCGTCAAACCCGGAAATTGACGGCCACTCCCCCATAGCGTCCAGCGGGAGGCGTGCGCTACAATGAAACGGCTTTGAAGCCCGGGGGCAGACGATGGAGATCAGCGTACGCAAGTTCGATCTGTTGAAGGAGCTGCTGCTGCTGCAGGGCGCGGTTGAGCGCAAGACGACCATCCCCATCCTGGGCAACATTCTGGCCGAGGCGACGCCCGAGGGGCGGCTGCTGTTGTCGGCCACCGACCTCGAGCTGGCGATGGAGACGGCCTGCGCCGCCAACGTGAAGAAGAGCGGGGCGTGCGCGCTGCCGGCGCGCAAGCTGCTCGATTACGTCAAGCTGCTGCCCGACGCGGCGATCACGCTGAAGCGTCTCGAGAACCACTGGGTGTCGCTGCGCTGCGGCCGCGCCAACACGCGCATGGTGGGGATGTCGCGGGAGAACTTCCCCGAGTTGCCGGTGTTTCCGCCCACCGGCGCGCTGCAGTTGCCCGCCGGGCCGCTGAAGGCGATGATCCCCAAGACTGCGTTTGCGGTGGCCAACGAAGAGACGCGCTACACGCTGAACGGGGCGCTGATGGTGCTCAAGCCGTCTTCGCTCGCCCTGGTCACAACCGACGGCCACCGGCTGGCGCACATCGCCCAGGACGGGCTGACGCTGGGCGGGGTGGCGGGGGAGATCAAGGCGCTGGTGCCGAAGAAGGCCATGGCCGAGCTGGCGACGCTGCTGGAGTCGGTGGACGACGAGGCGAACCTGGAGTTTGCCCAGGACGACACCCATCTGTACTTCCGCGTGCCCAACGACGGGGCCGAGGCGGGCAGCGACGGCGCCATGCGGCTGCTGAGCGTGCGCAAGCTGAGCGGACAGTTCCCCAACTACGAGGCCGTGCTCCCCAAGGCGCAACTGCACTCGGTGCCGCTCGAGCGGGGCGAGTTCACCGCCTCGGTGGCGCGCGTCGAGCAGTTCGCCGATCCGCGTTCGCACGCCATCCGGGTAAAGCTGGAGCCGGGCAAGCTGATCATCTCGGCTTCGAGCAGCGATATGGGCGAGTCGGAGGAAGAACTCGAGGCCAAATACGACGGCGAGCCGGTGGTGATTGGCTTCAACGCCGAGTACCTGCTGCAGTTCCTGGGGGCGGTGAGCGAAGACCAGGTGGTACTGGAGTTCAAGGACGAGGCTTCGGCGGCGCAACTGCGTCCGGTGGACGGCAGCGGGGCGCAGTACCGGTACGTCGTCATGCCGATGAGAATCTGAGGGCTGTGGCCCTTTTTGCCGGGGGCTTCACTCCCCCGCGCCCGTGGCCGGTCGGATCCCCGGGGGCGCTGTCTAAATAGTTTCCTATCAATCGTTTGCGGGTGCCCCGGGGCTTGGAAAACGGGGCTCTGGATGGTATCCTATTTAGAGGCTTTGGGGGCCTTTCCCACCGCCTCGGGAGCCCTGTGAGCACAAAAGAACCTGTCATTTTGGACCCCGCCGCCGACGACTACTCGGCCTCATCCATCAAGGTCCTGGGCGGCATGGAGGCGGTGCGGAAACGGCCGGCCATGTACATCGGTTCCACCGGTGAGATGGGTTTGCACCACCTTGTGTATGAGGTGGTGGACAACTCGGTGGACGAAGCGCTGGCGGGTTTCGCCGACAAGGTGGCGGTCACCATCCACACCGACAACTCGATCACCGTGGTGGACAACGGCCGCGGCATTCCTGTGGACACGATGGAGGTGGACGGGGAGGTGCGCGGGGCGGCCGAGATTGTGATGACCAAGCTGCACGCCGGGGGCAAGTTCGACTCGTCGAGCTACAAGGTGTCGGGCGGTTTGCACGGGGTGGGGGTGAGCTGCGTCAACGCGCTGTCGGAGACGCTGGAACTGGAGATCTGGCGCGACGGGTACACCTGGAACCAGTCGTTCGCGCGGGGGGAGATTCTGGGCCCCATCCAGAAGATGGGCAAGACCTCGAAGCGCGGCACCAAGATCACCTTCAAGCCGGACGTGGAGATCTTCAGCGTCACCGAGTACAACTTCGACACGCTGGCCAACCGCCTGCGCGAGCTGAGCTTCCTCAACCGCGGGCTGCTGATCACCCTCACCGACGAGCGCACCGAGAAGACGGCCGAGTTCCAGTACACCGGCGGCATCACCGAATTCGTCAAGCACCTGAACCGCGGCAAGCAGACGCTGCACGACAAGCCCATCTCCATGGAGGGGAGCCGCGACGTGGCCGACGGGGTGCTGCAGATGGAAGTGGCGCTGCAGTACAACGACAGCTACAGCGAGACGCTGTTCAGCTTCGCCAACAACATCAACACCGTGGACGGTGGGTCGCACCTGTCGGGGTTCCGCTCGGCGCTGACGCGGACCATCAACAGCGTCGGCCAGCAGTTGAACCTGTTCAAGGATTTGAAGGAGAACCTGACCGGCGACGATGTGCGCGAGGGGCTGGTGGCGGTGGTGAGCGTGAAGCTGCCGCAGCCGCAGTTCGAGGGCCAGACCAAGGGCAAGCTGAACAGCGACATCAAGGGGCAGGTGGAGGCGCTGATCAACGAGAAGCTGGGCGAGTACCTGGACCACAACCCGCAGGTGGCGCGGCGGATCATCAACAAGGCCATCGAGGCGGCGCGGGCGCGGGAGGCGGCGCGCAAGGCGCGCGACCTGACGCGGCGCAAGGGGGCGCTCGATTCGGGCGGCCTGCCGGGGAAGCTGGCCGACTGCAGCGAGCGCGATCCGGCGCGCTGCGAGCTGTTCATCGTCGAGGGGGAGTCGGCGGGCGGCACCGCCAAGCAGGGGCGCGACCGCCGCTATCAGGCGATTCTGCCGCTCAAGGGCAAGATCCTGAACGTGGAGAAGGCGCGCTACGACAAGATGCTGGGGCACGAGGAGATCCGGGCGCTGATCACGGCCCTGGGCACCGGCATCGGACCGGCGGCCGAGGATCTCGACTACGCCAAGCTGCGCTACGGCAAGGTCATTCTGATGACCGACGCCGACGTGGACGGCAGCCATATCCGCACGCTGCTGCTGACGTTTTTCTTCCGCCACATGAAGGCGCTGCTGGACCACGGCAACGTGTACATCGCGCAGCCGCCGCTGTACCGCATCAAGAAGGGCAAGAGCGAGCAGTACATCAAGGACGACAAGGAGTTCGTCAGCGTGATGATGCGGCGCATCACCGAGGACCGCTCGCTGCGCTATGGTCCCGGCGCCGGTGTCAACGCCGGGGCGGAGCTGAAGGGCGCGGCGCTGAGCAAGTTTCTGGTGAGCCTGAGCGAGTACTACGCCCACTTCGACAAGGCCGACCGCAAGCTGCGGCAGCCGGAGCTGACGCGCCTGGTGCTGGAGGCGGGCCTCGAAAAGAAGGCCGACTTTGAGACGCCCGACAAGCTGCGCGCGCTGGCCGAGCGTTTCCGCGCGGTGGCGGGGGTGACGGGCGCCAAAGAGGTGCTGGACGAGGAGCACAACCTCTGGGAGCTGCGCTACAAGGATCGCAACCAGATGGAGCTGGTGGTCAACGCCGAACTGGCGCTGCTGCCCGAGTTCCGCCAGGCGGTGAAGAGCGGGCGGGCGATCGCCGAGCACAACCATCCGCCGTTTCTGCTGGCCGATGGCGACAGCGCTGCCGCGCCGCGCGCCATGGAAGACGGACGGCAACTGCTGGAGTCCATCCTCGAGGAAGGCAAGCGGCTGTTCAGCGTGCAGCGTTACAAGGGGCTGGGGGAGATGCGCGCCGATCAGTTGTGGGAGACGACCATGGACCCGGCGGTGCGCACGCTGCTGCTGGTGAAGCTCGAGGACCTGCTGGCGTGCGAGGAGATCTTCTCGACGCTGATGGGCGACGAGGTCGCGCCGCGCCGGGAGTTCATCGAGAAGCACGCGCTCGATGTGCGGAACCTGGACATCTAGAGCTGGAATCAGGAGTTAGGGGTCAGGGGTCAGCGCGGCACGCAACGCGGCGGGGCGTCCGGCTTAGTTTCCGTTTGCCAGGCAATCCCCGCAGCCTTTGTTATTGCGATAGTGCCGAACCAGGAGAAGGACTGCGACCACGCCCACGGTGCCGGCAATGGCGGCATAAATCCACGACCGCGTGCGGCGGCTGGGACCATCGTTGGGGCGCGGGGCCGCGGGAATGTTGACCGCCGCCTTTTTCAGGGCTTCTTTGGGCTGGGGCGCTGGCACCGTGCCCACGGCGGCGGCAGCAGCGGCGGTTGGAGTGGCACGGCCACCTCTTGCTGGAGCCGCCCTCCCGCTGGTCGGGCTGTGGCCGGGCGTCGCTCGCCGGCAACGGACGCCCGCACTTGCTCATGGCGTCTCCAAGTTGCCGCGAGATGAAGCGGCCGCAGGTTGAGGGGCTTGAGCAATTGCCGTGGTCGCCTGGCAGAGCAGAGAAGCCAGACCCAGCGCCACA
>DATBPS010000202.1:0-39380 GCA_036561225.1 Terriglobales bacterium | reverse complement strand
CTCGATCATGCGATGGTAGGGCAGGATGACGTGGGCGCGGCGGGATACGAACAAGCGGCCCTCGACCTGAATCCCGGCCTTCTCCAGGGCTGCGATCTCACTGACCAGCGCCTCCGGGTCCACCACCACGCCATTGCCGATAACCGCTTTCGCCTGGCCGCCAAGGATGCCGCAGGGCACCAACTGGAGGACAAATCGACGGTCGCCGATGACCACGGTGTGGCCGGCGTTGTGTCCCCCCTGATAGCGGGCAATCCAGCCGAAGTGGCGGGCCAGCAGGTCCACGACCTTGCCTTTGCCCTCGTCGCCCCATTGGGCGCCCACCACCACCACGGCACACGGAGGCGCGTGCTTTTTCATAAATAACAACTCGAAGCCGCCTCAGTGAACCGGCGTAGGTTGCAGATGACGTTCCAAGGTGCGGCGCAGTGCGTCCTTGCTGACGTAGCCGACGATCTGCTCTTCCACCTTGCCACCCTTGAACAGCAGCAGGGTGGGGATGCCCTGAACGTGGTAATCGAAAGCTGTCTTGTTGTTCTGGTCCACGTCCAGCTTGCCCACCTTGAGCTTACCGGCCAGCTCACCGGCAATCGCCTCCACGTGGGGCGCAAGCTGGCGGCAGGGGCCGCACCAAGTCGCCCAGAAATCCACCAGCACCGGCATGTTGGACTTCAGCACTTCGCTTTCAAAATTGGCATCGGTGAACTCGGCAACATTGGCGGCCATGGTGATTTCCTCCCCTATTATTGTAACGGACTCCGATGCGGGCGCCGAAGGGACAGAACTTTCTCTACCAGCGCGAGTGGCTGGCGCGGGTGGCCGCCGCCGTGGGGCCGGCCGATGATCTGCTGGAGATCGGCGGCGGACCCGGCGGCCTGACCTCCCTGCTGGCCGAGCAGAGCCGGCGATTGTGGGTGGCCGAGCTGGATGCCGCCCTGGCGGAAGGCCTGCGTCAGCAGGGATTCACGGTCCTCGAAGGCGACTTTCTTGAGCTGGATCTGACCGCCCTGGCCGACGCCGAAAACGTGGAGCGCTGGCAGATCGCCGGCAACCTGCCGTACTACATCACCAGCCCCATCCTTCTCCACCTGTTTCGCCACTCCCCTCGCATTGCATCGGCCACCATCCTCGTACAGCGCGAGGTGGCCGAGCGGCTGGCCGCCGTTCCCGGCACGCGCGCCTTCGGGCTGCTGACCGCCAGCACCCAGTTCTACGCCCGGGTGGAGCGGTTGTTTGACATTCCGCCCGGCGCCTTCCGGCCGCCGCCGCAGGTCCATTCCAGCCTGGTGCGGTTGACCATGGCGCCCCGGGCGGCGGCGCTGGGGGTTGAGGCCGGGCCCTTCCTGGCATTCCTGCGCCGCGGTTTCGCCCACAAACGCAAGCAATTGGCCGGGTTTTTGGGCGACCCGTCGCGGGCTGGACTGCCGCCCCGGGCGCGGGCCGAGGAACTGTCGCTCGACGACTGGGCGCGGTTGTATCGCACGCTAGAATAGGTGCTGTGAAGAAATCCTTGCAAATCATACCCCTGGGCGGTTTGGGCGAGTTTGGCCTGAACATGATGGCCTTCCGCTACGGGGACGACATGGTGGTGGTGGACTGCGGCCTGATGTTCCCCGAGCCGGAGCTGCTGGGAATAGATATTGTTGTCCCCGACGTCAGCTTTCTGGTGGAGAACCGTGCCCAGTTGCGTGGCATCCTGCTGACCCACGCCCACGAAGACCACATCGGCGCGCTGCCCTTCGTCATTGAAGACCTTAACGTGCCCATCTATGGAACCGAATTCACCCTCGCTCTGGTGGAGTCGAAGTTCAGCGAGCATGGGCTGCTGGACAGCACCAAACGCCACGTGGTTGAGCCGCTGCAGCCATTCCAGTTGGGACCGTTTTCCATCGAGTACATCCACGTCACCCACAGCATCGTCGGCGCCTGCGCCATCGCCATCACCACGCCTGCCGGGGTGGTGATCCATACCGGCGACTACAAGATTGACCCCACCCCCAGCGACAACCGGCCCTTCGACCTGCACACCTTCGCGGCCTATGGCAAACGCGGCGTGCTGGCGCTGCTGAGTGACAGTACCAACGTGGACCGGCGCGGATACACCCCCAGCGAGCTGGCGGTGCGCGGGCGCTTCGACGAGCTTTTTGCCAACGCCGGCGACGGACGGCTGTACATCTGCTGCTTTACCAGCTCCATCCACCGCATTCAGTTGGCGGTGGAGATGGCGGCCGAATACGGCCGCAAAGTCTGCTTCCTCGGCCGCAGCATGGAGAACAACACCGCCATCGCCCACCGGCTGGATTTTCTCCACCTCCCCGACGGCATCCTGATTCGCCCCCAGGATCTGCGCTCGTTTCCGCGGGATCAGGTGACGGTGGTGATCTCCGGCAGCCAGGCGGAGCCGATGTCGGCGCTGGCGCGCGCGTCGGTGAAGAACCACAAGTTCGCCGATATCAGCCCGGGCGACACCGTGGTGCTCTCCAGCCGCATCATTCCCGGCAACGAGCGGGCCATTTACCGCATGATCAACCACCTGTTCAAGCTGGGCGCGCGGGTGGTGTATGAGACCGAAAGTTACCCGCCGGTACACGTCTCCGGTCACGCCAGCCAGGAAGAAATCAAGCTGCTGCTGAGCCTGGTGCGGCCGCGGCATTTCATCCCTGTTCATGGCGAGTTCCGCCAGCTTTCGCTCAATGCCGAACTGGCGCGCAGCATGCGCATCCCCGGCCTGGAGGCGCATGTGGCCGAGGACGGTGACATTCTGGAGATCGACGCCGAGGGCCTGTGGCGAACCGGCACAGTGCCTACCGGACGCGTGTTCATTGACAGCGGCAGCCAGGACGAGGTGGCCGAAGACCTGATTGTGCGCGACCGCCGCCATTTGGCCGAAGACGGCATCGTGCTGCCTATTCTGGCCATCAATAAGGCCACCGGGCGGGTACAGAACGAACCCGAGATCGTAACCTCAGGCTTTGTCAGCCCCATCATGGCCGATGGGCTGCTGGCGCGCGCCCGCGAGGTGGTAATCCAGTCGGTGGCCAGCGCCGGCCGGGAGGAGAGCGGCGACTGGTCGCTGATCAAGGACCGCATTCGCCGCGACCTGAAAAAGTACCTGCAGGCGCAAACCAACAAGCGTCCGCTGATTTTGCCTGTAATACTGGAAGTATGAGGCTGGCGGTTGTGGGTCTGTTCGCCGCGCTGCTCTACGGGCCGCAGGCGCAACCCTTGCAGAAGGCTGTGGCCCTGGCCACGGCGCAGATTTACATCAGTCCGGACACCCACAGCACCCACATGGGCCAGCTGAGGCCGGGCGAAGTGATGGGCGTTCAGGATCATAGCGGCGCGTTCACACAGGTTTTCTCGGGCGTGTCGGGATGGGTGTCCGGCCATGATTTTGTGGCGCTGGATGCGCCCGGCGCCGACGAGATCATTTTCGGCGCGGCCGCGGCGCTGGAGGCTGATGCCCAGAGCGACAGCAGCGATGTGCAGACCGCGCAGGACGCCGCACGGCTTTATCTCAATCTCTATAGTTACCTGCCTCAGTCGCCCCGGGCGGGCGAAGCGTTGTATCGCGGCGCTGCCATCCAATGGCAATTGAAGATGGCGGAAGAGCCGCGGCGGCGCACCCCGGAAGAGCGCATGTTCCCCGACGACGGCTTGATGCGCAAGGTGATCAGCAAGTTCAAGGACACCCCCTGGGCGGCGCGCGCCGAGTACCAACTGCTGGTCGAGCACTTCACCTGCGGGGACTGGTTCTCGAAACCGGAGTGCATCGGCAAGGAAGTGGACCGGTATCAGGACTACGTCAAGAAGTATCCCCGCGGGCCGGTGTCGGCCGAGGCGGCTTACGACGCCGTGTACCGCGAGGGCATCGCCTGGACCATCTACAACCAGCCGGGGAAGCAGCAGAACCAGGGAAAAGCCGACGAGTACGAGCACAAGGTGGCCGCCGACGCTGCCCGACTGCAACAGGAGTATCCCTCCACCGACTGGGCAGCGCGCGGGGCGCTGGTGGCCTTCCAGGTGGCCCACCACTCGCCGCTTAAGCTGCCCGGAAGCACGCCGCTGGGCGGCCCTTAAAGGGTGGCCGGCGCCGCCACCAGCGGGTACGGCCTTCCGTGCCCCGGATAGACCATGTGCGCGCCCAAACGTCGCAGGTGCTGCCAACTGGCGGCGGCGAGGCGGCCGGCGGCATCGTCGGTCAACCTCGCCTCCGGCGTCAGGTCGCCGGTGAACACCGGCCCGGCGTCCAGCAGCAGCGAAACACTGTCGTCGGAGTGCCCCGGCGTGGCCACAATCTCCCCCGCCAGACCGATTTCGGCCAACCAGCCGCGGCTGGCCGCCAAAGTCAGGTTCAGGTTGCCGTGCAGGCTGATATCGAGGAAGTGGTCGGCGGGTTTTGTCCACTGCTTCATCAACGGGATCGCCTCGCGCTGAGTTTCCATCACCAGCAGCTTCACCCCCGCCTGCTTGAGTTCCTGGGCGCAGCCGGCGTGATCTATGTGGTAATGGGTGGCCAGCGCGTAACGGATGTGGCCGATGGCCACGCCCATGCGGTCCATCTGCGCGCGTAGGGCGCCCATGCCTCCGGGCCAGCCCAAGTCCACAAGCAGCCGCTGATCGCCCGATCCCACCACCCAATAGTTGGTGGAGCGATAGCCGACGTTGACGATGGCGATGGCGGTGTGAACGCCCGGACTCAGATGAACATTTCCTCGTCCTGGTAGACCGGGCGGGACGAGGGGCCGGAGCGGCGGCGGAAGAAGAAATCGAGGCCGGTGCGAATGCCGTGTACCAGGGCGTTGGCGTCCTGCATGGGGCGCAGCACCGTCTGGCGCACCGAGTTGGCGATCGTGTCCATGGCGGTAAGGGCCGAGCCCAGTGCCTCGTCCACCCGCACCATCTGCAGTTCCAGACGCGCACCAAAATCCGTGGCAAAGGCATCGGCGCGGCGCAGCTGGTCGCGCGCCAGGGTGGTCATCTCGGCCAGGTTGGTAACCACCGTCTCGAGCTTGGGCCGGGTCTCGCTGATCAGCGACTGCACCTGGGGCAGCAACGGCTCGACCTTGTCGGCCAGAGTGCTGATCCGGCGCGACAGGCCCTGCATCGCCAGCCATTGGCCCACCATGGCGATCGCCGCCAGCGCGATGAAGATGATCAGCAGGATGTCGGTGACTGACATGGGAATCTTTTAGACTTGGGGTCCGCTCTCGTGCTTGGGTTCCATGCCGGCGGCTTCACGGTAGGCTTGTTTGCCCGCCTCGACCGCCGCCTGAAACTGATCAATTTGCCGGGTGACCACGGCGCGGCCGCGATCGGCCATATCCGAGGCCTGGTTGCGCAGGCCACCCGCCTGCTGCCGCCACTCTTCGGTCTTGGTGCGAAATTTCTCGCGGCCTTCGCCGGCCTTGTCGCGCAGCAAGCCGCGCGTCTCCTCACCCGACTGCGGCGCGTACAGCACCCCCACCAGCGCGCCTGCCGTCAAGCCCAATAAAAACCACATGCCTTTGGATTCAGACATATTGCCTCCACTGTGGCGATGCTAGCACCCCGGCACGGCGAAATTCAATGTCAACTTAAATGCAGGCGGGTCCAGACCGCCTGGGCGCGGGCGGCGGGCAGCACATCGCCCAGCGCCTCCGGGCTGGCGGTGCGCACCGCCTCCAAGCTGCCGAACCGGCCCAGCAGCTTGCGGGCGGTGGCCGGACCCACCCCGGGGATGTCGAGCAGCTCGGAGCGCAGGTTGGCCTTGCCGCGGCGCTGGCGGTGGAAGGTGATGGCGAACCGATGCGCTTCATCCCGCAGCAATTGCAGAATCTGCAGTACCGGCGAGGCCCGGTCGAGGCGCACCGGTGCGCTTTCACGCCCCGGCACATAGATCAACTCTTCCCGCTTGGCCAGGCTGGCCAGCGGCAGTGCGCCCAGGCCGAGCGCCTCCAGCGCCTTCTGCGCGGCGTGGAGTTGGCCGATGCCGCCGTCAATCAGCACCAGACTGGGCAGCGCGGCATCTTCCGCCAGACGGCGCCGGTAGCGGCGGGTCACCACTTCCGCCATGGACTTGAAGTCGTCCACTCCTTCGGTTTCGCGGATGCGGAACTTGCGGTACTGACCGCGCTTCATGCGGCCGCCCTCCCACACCACCATGGAGGCCACCGTCTCCGCCCCTTGAAAATGCGAAATATCGAAGCACTCGATCCGGCCGGGCTCCTCCCCGAGTTCGAGGCCCAGCGCCTCGCCCAGCGCCTGCCAGTGCTCCGCCGCTTGTTGTTCGCCCGAGGGTGCGCGGAAACGGCGGTGAAAGGACAGCCGCGCGTTGCGCGCCGCCAGTTCCAGCATCTCTTTCTTGGCGCCCCGCTGGGGCACGGCAATCTCCACCCCGCCGCCGCGCTGCGCGGTCAAGGCGGCTTCCAGACTCTCCCGGTCGTCAAAGTCCAGCGGCGCATCCACCCGCGGCGGCAGATAGGGCTGACCCAGGTAGACCTGCTTCAGGAGCGCCCCCAGCAGTTCCGCATCCGACGCCTCGGCATCCGGCAAGGCTTCCCAGAAGTACTCGCGCCGATCCACCACGCGGCCGTGGCGCAGGTGGAACACGTTGAGCGCCACCCGCGCCTGCTCGCGGTACAGTCCCACGATATCGGCGTCCTGGCCGCTGATGGCGTGCATCTTCTGCCGTTCCTGAATGTCATCCAGCACGGTCAGAAGATCGCGAAAGCGGGCCGCCTCCTCGAACTTCTCCTCCGCGGCGGCGGCATCGCGCCGCCGCCGCAACTCGCGCGTCAGCTCATGCTGCCGCCCGCTCAGAAACAAGCGCACGTCGCGCACCGCCTGCTCGTATTGTCCGGGCGCCACCAGCCCCTGCACGCAGGGACCCAGGCAACGCTGAATGTGGTACTCAAGGCAGGGCCGGGGATGGAAGCGGCTGAGATCCACGTGGCAGGAGGGCACCTTGAAATGGCGGTTGATGAACCGCGCCAGGCGATAGGCAAACCCGGCGGGAAAGTACGGTCCGAAATACTCCGAGCCGTCATCTTCCAGCCGCCGGGTGACGTGGATACGCGGATAAGGTTCGCGCGTCAACCGGATGTAAGGGTACGTCTTGTCGTCGCGCAGCAGGACGTTGAAGCGCGGCTGGTGCTGCTTGATCAGGGTGTTTTCCAGCGCCAGCGCTTCCGCTTCGGTATCCACCACGATCGTCTCAAAGTCCGCCGCCTCGCGCAGCAGCGAACCCGTCTTGGCGTTCTCGCTCTGCCCGGCCAGAAAGTAGGTCCGTACCCGCGAACGCAGATCCTTGGCCTTGCCGACGTAGATGACGGCGCCTTCGGCATTCTTGAACAGGTACACGCCAGGCAGGGTGGGGAGCTGGCGGGACTTCGTACTCAGGTCCACCAGTAAATTTTACCGCGTAGCGGGGATTTACCTCAGCACAGCGACGCAAATCGTCCACGAAACACAGGCATATCGCTCTCCATGTAGTTTGGCAACCCCCGTGCATCGGATCAGGTTGGAGGCTGCCATGCCCACGATTTACAACTTCTCCCAACCCCGTTTGCTGATGATCGGCTCGCTCGCCGCCATGTTGGTGGCGGGCGGCTGCACCACGAAAAAGTACGTTCGCCAGCAAACCGCACCCTTGATGGAGCACGTCAACCAGCTGGACGCGGAGACGGCCAAGAACACCAACGCCATCCGTGACACCGACCAGCGCACCCAGCAAGGCTTGGCGGCCGTAAATGCCTCCACCGAGAAGGCGCTGGCCTCCGCCCGGCAAGCGCAGGACCAGGCCGGCCAGGTGAACTCCAAACTGGCCGACACCTCGAACCAGATTCAGGCGCTGGACAAGACGGTGGCCAACCTTGAAGACTACAAGCAGTCCAGCCAGTCCACCGTGCACTTCGGCTTTGACAAAGCCGTGCTGACGCCGGAAGCCAAGTCCGAACTGGACAAGGTCGTCGCCCAGCTGCAGCAGGACAATCACGGCATTCTGGAAGTGCAGGGCTACACCGACACCACGGGTCCGGCGGCGTACAACGACAAACTGAGCCAGCGGCGCGCCGATGCGGTGGTGCGGTATCTGGAGGCCAACAACATTGCTCCCCACCGTATCTTCCTGATCGGCCTGGGTGAGAGCCAGCCGGTGGCCCCCAACACCACACTGGCCGGCCGCAAAGAGAACCGGCGTGTGGACCTGAAGGTATTGACCAACGGCCTCGGCCAGGGCAACAGTTCCAGCGGTCAGTAGCCTTCGATCGCAGGCCCGAAGGCCACCGGTCGCCAGTGCTCGGCTGTACCATGGAAGAATGGTACGTATGCTGGGCTTGGCGGCCGGTTTGGCGGTTTGCGGGACGCTGGTTTTGCCCGGCCAACGCATCCATCCGCCCGCCCCGGCCGGTCCGCGCGGCGACTTGCAGCCGCTGCCCAACCCGCCGGCGCTGAAAAACGTACCTTCGCTTGGGGCTGAAGCATCCACTGTCAAGGCGCCGCCCCCGGATTCCCTGCTGGCGGGCCACGACCTGAGCGTGGGCACTTTCTACTACGATCGCGGCGACTATTCCGGGGCGTTGGGCCGCTTCCATGACGCCATCTACAACGATCCCAAGCTGGCCGAGGCGTATTGTCGCGCCGGTGACACCGAACTGAAGCTCAAGCACCTGGCGGCGGCGCGGGCGGAGTGGGGCCGATGTATGCAGGTGGCGGGCGAAGGCAAATGGGCCGATTATGCCCGCCAGGCCCTGATGAACCACAAGGAGCGGCCGTAAGCGCATGCACCGAGCCGTAATGCGCGCCCTCCGGCCCTACCTTGGCCGCTACCGTGGCAAGCTGGCCGGGGGACTGGTCATTCTACTGGTCAACACCGCTGTGCTGGTGCTGATCCCCTACATCATTGATCTGGCGATCAACGACCTGGGACAGGGCACCACGGTCGCCAAGCTGCTGAAGTACTGCGTGCTGCTGATGGTCACCGTGGCCGCGCGAGCAGTGCTCAACTACTACCAGCGGCTGATCCTGATCACTGTTTCTCGTCTCATCGAGTTTGACCTGCGCAACGCCCTGCTGGCCAAGATCGAGACCCTGTCGCAGAACTTTTTCCAGCGCTTCCGCACCGGCGACCTGATGGCACGCTCGGTCAACGATCTGAGCGCGGTGCGCAACATGGTGGGTCCGGGCATCATGTACTCGGCCCAGGCGGTGGTGCTGTTCGCCTATGTCATCACCATTCTGTGGCACATGGATCCGGTACTGACGCTGATCGCCTTCGTACCCGCGCCTTTTGTCTCGCTGGCGGTGCAATGGTTCGGCAAGCGCATTCATGAGCGTTTTGAACGCATCCAGAGCATGTTCAGCAGCCTGGCCACGCGGGTGGAAGAGAACCTGAGTGGGCTGCGGCTGGTGCGCGCCTATGCCCGTGAAGGCATCGAGGAAGATAAGTTCGACCGGCTCAATCAGGATTACGTGCAGCGCAATCTGCGGCTGGTGGTGCTGTCGGGGGCGTTTGATCCTCTCTTGCAGTTCATGCTGGGCGTGGCCTTTGTGCTGGTGCTGTGGTTCGGCGGGCGGGCGGTGCTGGAACATCGCATCACCATCGGCGGTTACGCGGCCTTCAACCTCTACATGGCGCAGATGGCCTTCCCCATGATCGCCCTGGGGTATGTCATCAACCTGGTGCAGCGCGGCGCGGCCTCCATGGCCCGCCTCCAGGAAATCCTGGACGAGAAGCCGGAGATCGCCGACGGCCCGGAGACGGACGCCTCGATCACCGATCTGCGCGGCGACATCGAGTTCCGCAACCTGAACTTCGCCTATGGCGAGACCCCGGTGCTGCGCGATTTCAACCTGCGCATACCCGCCGGCAGCACGGTGGCCCTGGTGGGGGCGACCGGCAGCGGCAAAAGCACACTGGTTTCTCTCATCCCGCGGCTGCTCGATGCCGCGCCCGGCGCGGTGCTGGTGGACGGGCGGCCGATCCGGGAGATCCCCCTGGCGGTGTTGCGCCGCCATATCGGCTGGGTGCCGCAGGAGACGTTCCTGTTCAGCGACACCCTGGGAGCCAACATCGCTTTCGGCCGCCCGGAGGCGGGCGAGGATGAGATTCGCGCCGCCGCCGATATCGCCGGCATCAGCAGCGACGTGGCCGACTTCCCCCAGGGTTACGAAACCCGCGTGGGCGAACGCGGCCTGACCCTCTCCGGAGGCCAAAAGCAGCGCACGGCGCTGGCCCGGGCCTTGCTGCGCCAGCCCCGCATCCTCATCCTCGACGATGCCCTGGCCAGCGTGGACACCATCACCGAGGAGCGCATCCTGGAACAACTGGAGCGTGTGGCCTTCCATACCGGCGGAGCTCGCACCACGCTGCTCATCAGCCATCGCATCTCGACCGTGCGCAACGCTGACTTCATCGCCGTACTCGATCAGGGTCGAATTGTCGAGCAGGGCACCCACGCCGACTTGATCGGCCAGGGCGGCTTGTACGCCAACCTGTACGAAAAACAATTGCTGGAAGAAGAACTGGCGCGGGCGGATTGAGCATGGCGCAGGAAGAAGAACAACTCGGCAAAGCGGTGGACAGGCACCTCATTCGGCGCCTGTTGCACTACGTGCGTCCGTACCGCGGCACCGTGGTGTTGGCCACCCTGGCGGCGGCGCTGCAATCGTTCACCCAGGTGGTGGGGCCATACCTGAACAAGGTGATCATTGACCGCTATCTCTTCCCTTCCCCCGACTCTCACAGCCTGCTCAGCGGCTGGCTGCCCAGCGAGCCCTTCCGGGGCGTGGCCATGGTCGGCATGGTCTACCTGGTGGTGCTGGCGGTGGGCTTTGTCCTGGACTTCGCCCAGACCTACGCCATGCGCTGGGTGGGACAGAAGTCCATGTACGACCTGCGGCGCCAGCTCTTCGCCCACCTGCAGCGGCTCTCGATCTCGTTCTTCGACCAAAACCCCGCCGGCCGCCTGGTGACCCGGGTAACCAACGACGTGGAGATGCTCAACGACACCATCTCCACCGCGCTGGTGGCGCTGTTCGACGACATCTTCGTCCTCACCATGATCGTGGTGGTGATGATCCGCTTCAACTGGCAGCTGTCGCTGGTGACGCTGGGGGTGATGCCGCTGATCATCCTCGCCACCCACTACTTTCGCAAGGCGGTGCGCGAAAGCTACCGCCGCATCCGCTTGCTGGTGGCGCGCATCAACGTGTTTCTGCAGGAGCACATCACCGGCATGGCGGTGGTGCAGGCCTTCAACCGCGAGGAGCGGACCTACCGCGAGTTCGAACGCATCAACCAGGAGCACTGTGACGCCTGGATCGCCGCGGTGCTGGCCTACGCCCTGTACTACCCGGCGGTCGAGTTTTTGAGCATCCTGGCGGTGGCGATGGTGTTGTGGTTCGGCGGCCTGCGGGTGATGCACGGCACGCTGACCATTGGCATCGTCTTTGCCTTCATCCAGTACGTGCAGCGCTTCTTCCGGCCGATTCAGGACCTGAGCGACAAGTACAACACCCTGCAATCCGCCATGGCCAGTTCCGAGCGCATCTTCAAGCTGCTCGATACTCCGGTCACGCTGCAATCGCCCGAACTGCCGCAACACCCGGCGGCGATGCCGGGCCGGATTGAGTTTGACCACGTGTGGTTCGCCTACCGCGAGGAAGACTGGATATTGCGCGACGTAAGCTTTGTGGCCTCTCCCGGCGAAAGCGTAGCCATCGTCGGGCATACCGGAGCGGGCAAGACCACCATGATCAGCCTGATGCTGCGCTTCTACGACGTGCAGAAGGGCCGCATCCTGCTGGACGGCGTGGACGTGCGCGACTGGGACGTGCAGGAGTTGCGGCGCCGCTTCGGCATTGTGCTGCAGGACCCCTACCTGTTCAGCGGCACCATCGCCGAAAACATTCGCATGGGCGATCCCCGGGTCACCCTTGCGCACGTGCAGGCCGCCGAACGCGACGCCAACCTGGAAGAGTTCCTGGCCACCCTGCCCGCCGGCGACGCCACCGAACTGCGGGAGCGCGGCGCCGGACTCTCCACCGGACAGAAGCAATTGGTGAACTTCGCCCGGGCGCTGGCGGCCGACCCGTCCATCCTGATCCTGGACGAGGCCACGGCCAGCGTGGACACGGAAACCGAGCTCAAAATCCGCCAGGCACTGGACCGCATGCTCGCCGGCAGGACCAGCATCCTGATCGCCCACCGCCTGTCAACCATCCAGCGCGCCAGCCAGATTCTGGTGATGCACAAGGGCACGCTGCGCGAGCGCGGCACCCATCAGGAACTGCTCCATCAGCACGGCATCTACTGGCGCCTCTACCGGCTGCAGTACAAGGACCAGGAGATCACGGCCGCGGGCGCAGCCTCCGCACCTGTTCCAGAACCCGCTCACTGACCTCGCCCGGCGTCGCGCCGCCGCCGGCGGCCGTGGTGATCGCCGCCTGGCGATAGTAGCCGACGCGAAATTCGTGCAACGCGCGAAAACTGGCCTCGTCGCGGAACAGCGGCCGGTTGGCCATCCCGGCGCAGCGCAGCAGCAGTTCCTCCACCGGAACCTCCAGGAACACGGTCACCCCTCCGGCCGCGCGGATCGGCTCGTGGTTTCTTTCCTGCGCAAAGGTACCGCCGCCCAGCGCCAGGACCGTGCGCCGCTGTCGAGCCGCGCCGAGGGCTCCGAGCAACTCCCGATGTTCCAGATCCCGAAACACGGCCTCCCCACGCCGTGAGAAGATCGCGGCCACTGTTGTTCCCGCCGCCGCCTCGATCCGTTTGTCGAGATCACAGAAGTGCCACCCCAGCCGCTGCGCCAGTTCCCGGCCCACAGTGGACTTGCCGCTGCCCATGAACCCGAGCAGCACCAATGGCGACGGAAGCGCGATGTCCCCCATGGAACCAGAATACCGTTCCAGGGCCGCCGGCGGCGCTAACGGCGGGCGGCGGGGGCGGGGTGAACCAGGCGGGGGCCGGGGGAGGAGGCGGCGCGGCACTCGTCGCCGTCGGCGTGGATGACACCCTCCTCGCGCAGTATGGCGGCGATCTGCGGCCACAGGTCGGTGCCGGGTTCGAGGGCGTGGGGCGACAATTGACGCACTTCAGCGGCGATGGTCTCGAAGGAGACCACGGTGGCGGCACAGGCGGAGCAGGCTTGCAGGTGCAGGCGGGCCGACAGCGGCAAGTTGGAGCGATCCAGGTGCTCGGCCAGCATGAGTTCGAAGGCGGCGCAGTCGAGCGCTACCTCCGGTGCACGCTTGCCGGGGGCGGGGGTGTCCGAAGTGGCGGTGGACATGGCGATCTGCTTTCCCATTGTGCGACTCCTCTTCGACGATCCCCACCGGGGACCGGGGAGGGCGCGGTGAGGGGGAGTTCGTCTCATAACATAGACCTCGGGGACAGGTCTCTCAAACGCATTCAAGCACATTCTCCTCCGCCCTCGTGGGCGGCAGCGGCGGTCATTGAATTGGTCTGCGATCCGGCCGCAGGGCTGCCGTGGCGCAGCGGCAGTTGCAGCAGGTCGCGCAGCTTCATGCGGGCTTTGTGCAACTGCGACTTGGAGTTGCCGATCGAGCAGCCCATCATGGCGGCGATCTCATTGTGTTCGTAGCCTTCCATGTCGTGCAGCACAAAGATGGTGCGGTAGCCGGGCGGCAGGCGCTCGATCGCCCGCTCCAGGTTGACCCGATCCACCGAACCGGCGAGGTTCTGATCCCGCGCTCCGATCTCCCGCCGCGGGCCATCTTCATGGGTCGGCTCGGTAAACTCCTCCAGCGGTGTCTCCGGCAGGCTTTTGCGGCGCAGGTGCATCAGCACCACGTTCACCGACAGCCGGTGCAGCCAGGTGGAAAAGGCGCTCTCACCGCGGAAGGTGCCGATTTTGCGGAACAGTTGCAAAAAAGCCTCCTGGGCCAGGTCTTCGGCTTCGGCAGTATTGCCGGTCATGCGCAAGCAGAGCGAATACACACGCCGTTTGTGCATGTGGTACAGAAACTCGAAGGCCATGGCATTGCCCTGCTTGGCATGTTCGATGGCCTCGGCCTCACTCCACGCGTCGGTTGCAGTTGCGTAAGGATTCAAACGATGCGGCCTCCGATACAGTGTGGCGCGATGAGTAATGCCAGCTACTCCCTTTGACGCGACCAACGCGGACAGGGGTTGCACCCCTACCAACGGAGGAGGGGGATTGAATGGCCATGCTATGCTGAGGCGGTACCCCTGCACATCACCCTTGAGGGGTGGATGACCCTGTATTTCCCTCACTTTTCGCTATGAAAACCGGCATTATTGGCTTTCCCCAAGTGGGAAAAACATCCCTCTTCACAATGCTCACCGGCGCTGAAGTGAACCTGGCGCGCCGAGAAGATCGCGTGGGCGTGGCCACCGTGCCGGACACCAGGCTCGACCAGTTGGCGGAACTTTTCCACCCCGCCAAGTTGACCCACGCCACCATCGAATTGAGTGAGGTAGGTTCGTTGACACCCGAGTCGCTGCGCGATGGCAGCGGGATCGCCGCCCTGCGCACGGTGGACGCCTTGGCGCAAGTGATCCGCGCCTTTGACCGCCTCGGCGAAGGCACCCCGGCCGATGACGTCCGCAACCTGGAATTCGACATGATCGTCAGCGACCTGGGCCAGGTGGAAAAGCGCATGGAGCGGGTCGCCAAGGACATGAAGAAGCAGCGCACCCCGGCGCTGGTGGCCGAAGCCGCCATATTGGAGCGCATGAAGGCCCACCTCGAACTGGAGAAGCCTCTGCGCACCCTGGCGCTCGGCGCGGATGAAGAGAAGCTGACCCGCGGCTTCCAGTTTCTGAGCCAGAAACCCATTCTCTATGTGCTCAACCTGAGCGAAGCAGAAGCGCCGGAGATGGCCGGCGCGGTGGCCCGGCATGGGTTGGAGACGGCCCTGGCAGCGCCCAATACCGGCGCGGTGGCCATCTGCGCCAAAATCGAAGCCGAGATCGCGGGCCTGCCGGACGCCGAAGCGGCGGAGTTCCTGTCGGGCTATGGCTTGCACGAATCGGGACTGGCGCGCGTGGCGCAGGCGGTTTATCAACTGCTGGGCCTGATCTCGTTCTTCACCGCCGGCGAAGACGAGTGCCGCGCCTGGACAATCGCCCGGGATACGCCGGCGGTCGCAGCGGCGGGAGCGATCCATACGGATCTGTCGAAGCACTTTATCCGCGCCGAAGTGATCGGCTGGCAGGAACTGTTGCAGTTGGGTTCCGAAGCGGCGGCGCGCAGCCAGGGCAAGCTGCGGCTGGAGGGCAAGGACTACCTGGTCCGGGACGGCGAAGTGATGCACATTCGACACTCGGGATGAGCGCGAATATGCCAGGGAGGGTGGGAACATGTTGACGCCGATGCCGGTGCGCGGGTCCTGGGGTGGCCGCAAGGTGGTGCTGTGGTTCCTGGCGGCGGCAGTGGTGATTGCCGCGCTCTTTATGGTTGGGGTGCTCTATTTCATCCGCCACACTACCATCGTCACCACCACCAAAACCGGGACGCGGGTGGAGTCACCCTTCGGCGTGCTCAGCAGCAGCAGCAACCCGGAGCAGTTGGCGCACAGCCTGGGGCTCGACGTCTATCCCGGCGCCACCGGCCTGCAGGGCACGCGGGTGGATTTGAACAACAGCATCATCGTCTCGCTGCAATTCCAGAGTTCCGATCCAGCGCCGCGGATCATCACCTTCTACCACGTCCGCTATCCGGATGCGGCGGTCAAGCCGGTCAGCGACGGCCTGCGGCTGGTGCAGTTGAATCCCCGCGACACGCTGACCATTGAAGCTCTTCCCGACAGCCACGGCACCCGCATCCGCATCAACGATATTCGGCACTAGCCGCCATGAGGCCGGCACCGGCGAGCATCAGGGCGGCGCTGATGCCAAACGCGGTGGCGGGGGAAAATCCCCAGAAAGCACCCACCAGGGCGCTGGCGGCAAAATCGCCGACGCCATTGACCGCCCCCATCACCCCGTACCCGGTGCCGCGCGCCGAGGGGGCCAGCAGATCGGCGGGCGCGGCGCCCTCCAGCGCGTCCTCGACGGCCAGATACGCGCCGGCGGCGGTAAACACCCCGGCCCAGGCGGCGAAGCTGGTGTGGTGTCCGCTGACCAATAACGCCAGCGCCACCGTCGTCAGGCCCCCCAAGGCATAGCCGGCGGCCAGCAGCCGGGGCTTCGACATATGATCGGCCAGCGCGCCGATGGGAAAGGACGCGGCGGCGTAGACGACGTTGTGCAGGACGTAAAGAATGCCGGCGATTTGCGCGGCGCGCACCAGGCCGTACACCGGCGCCAGCATCTGCGTTGCCGCCAGGATGAGCAGGGTATGGGAGAAATCGCCCAGACCGAACACCCCCACCCCGCGCAGAAAACGTCGAAACGGCGCCTCCAACTGACGCAGGGCATGGTGGAAGCGCAAACCCTGCCGCGGAGCGTGGGCGTGCTCGCGCACCAGCAGTACGAAGGCCGCGACCGCACCCAGGCCGGGGAGAAGCGAGATCAGGAAGATGATGCGAAAGGGTTCGGCCGGCGTGAGGTGGGGCAGGCGCGCCAGCAGAAAGACGCCCAGCAGCGGACCCAGCACCGCGCCCACCGTGTCCCCGGCGCGATGCAGACCAAACACTTTGCCGCGCGCCTCCGGCGCCACCGTGTCGGCCAGCATGGCATCGCGCAGCGGGCTGCGGATGCCGCGACCCATCCAGCTCAACACCCGCCCCAGGGCCACCAGCGGCCAACTCACCGCCGCCGCCAGCAGCGCCAGCGCGGTGGTGGTGACGAAATAGCCGCCGGCCACGATGGGCTTGCGGCGGCCAATGCGGTCGGAGATCCAGCCCGTCCCCAGTTTCAGGAAGCTGGCCGCGCCGTCGGCGCTGCCTTCGATCCACCCCAGGTCTCCCGCCGGCACGCCGATGGCGTGCAGGAAACCAGGCAGTACCACCGTCACCATCTCGTGTCCGACATCGGACAAAAAGCTGGTGATGGTCATCCCGACGACATCACGATTGAGCCACTGCGGCACGCTTGACAGGGCCGCGGCGCGCGGCCAGTATGTAAGCGTAGCAGGAAGGGCGTTGGAGTTCGCCCGCAAACCGCCCCGCCCCGGGGAAGATGACTCCTACCGTGCAGTGCGGGGCGAGGAGCGGACATGAGGAGCCTGCATGCTATCCCCTGGGCCCGCGCTGCGGGTGAGCCTTTACGTCGGCGAAGGCCATCATCGCCACGGCCACAGTGTGGCCCAGTCCATCTACGACCTGCTGTACCAGCGGCGGGTGGCGGGAGCGACGCTGTTCCGCGCGGTGGCCGGATTTGGCGCCGGCCATCATCCCCACTCCGCCGATCTGCTGGCGGCGAGCGAGAACTTGCCGTTGCTGATCGAGTTCATCGACTCCCGGGAGGCGGTCGAGGCGCTGCTGCCCGAAATTCGCACTCTGCTGGGCGACGGGCTGATTCTCACGCAGCCGGTGGAGGTGTACGTCACCGGAAATCTGAAGTAATCCGGGGGCGGTCATGTTGATCGTGGGACTGGCCCTTGCCGGAGCGCTGGGCGCGCTCAGCCGCTGGGGTCTGGGACGCCTGCTGCTGCGTTGGCCGCACTTTCCTTATGGCACCCTGGCGGCGAACCTGATCGGCTGCTTCCTGCTGGGGCTGCTGATGGAGATCAGCGAGCGCGCCGCCTGGATGAGCGGCGAGATGCGGGTGGTAATCAGCGTCGGTTTTATCGGCGCGCTGACCACTTTCTCGACTTGGGAGTTCGAGACCTTCCGCATGGCGCGGCGGGGCGACGTGCTGCTGGCCGCCGGCAATTTTGCCGTGAACGTCTTCTTCGGCTTCCTGCTGCTGTGGGCGGGCGGGCGGCTGATCGCCGCCATCCTGCGCTGAAGTTACAGGCTCACTATCGACTGCAAACCGGCGATTTCAAAAGGCTTGCGGCAGCGCGGGTTCGAGCACGCCAGCTTATCGTCGCGGCGCACCATATAGCTCGCCAGCTTGGCGAACTTGGCCCGGTCGAGGGAGTCGGCGCGCGGCGGCGGCGCCGGCTTCTTGCGGCGCACCACCCAGGTGACGGCGTACTCGGCCTCTGTGCGGCAATGAGGGCAGATGAGGCGGGCCTTCTTGGCCTCGGTGGTCTCGTTGAAAAATTCGCGCTCTTCCATGACGTTTCCCCGGGTGGTTTTCAGGCTCGCACGTGCAGCACGTCGCTGGCGCCGCCCAGTTCCGCCACCGCGGCCGCGCAGCGGCGGGCGACGTCATAAAACGGACGCGCTAGATCATTGTCGGGGCCGGCGACGGCGATCGGCCGGCCGGTGTCCCCTCCCAGGCGTATCTCCGCCAGCAGCGGCAGGTTGCCGAGGAACGGCACGCCGAACTTCTCCGCCGTCGCCAGACCGCCGCCGTGGCTGAAGATGTCCACCCCCTGATGGCAGTGCGGGCACTGGAAGTAGCTCATGTTCTCGATCACCCCCAGCACCTGGATGCGCAACTGCTGGAACATATTGAGCGCCTTGCGGCCATCCTGCAGCGAGACATCCGACGGCGTGGTGACCACCACCGCACCGCTCAGCGGCACGCTCTGCGCCAGGCTGAGGGCAATGTCGCCGGTACCCGGCGGCAGATCAATCAACAGGTACTCCAGCTCGCCCCACTGCACCTGGCGCAGAAACTGCTGCATGGCGCTGTGCAGCATCGGCCCCCGCCAGATCACCGGCTTGTCGCCGGGATTGAGCAGGCCCATGGACATGAACTTCACCCCGTATTTCGACAAGGGCACGATCTGGTTGTCGGCCACCACCTCGGGCATGTCATTGCGGCCCATCATCAGCGGCACATTGGGGCCGTAGACGTCGGCATCGAGCAGCCCGACCAGATGCCCCAACTCCGCCAGCGCCACCGCCAGGTTCACCGCCACCGTGGTTTTGCCCACTCCTCCCTTGCCGCTGCCAATGGCCACCAGATGCTTGACTCCGGGCAGGTTTTGGGTGGGATGGGGCTGGGGTGAAGGTGCCATTGTGGTCCACAATTATTATAGACGCCATGATCTGCGCGGTGACGCTCAACCCGGCGGTGGACAAGTACCTGCGGCTCGACCGGCTGCGGCGCGGTGAGCATCTCGAAGTACAGGAAGTGGTGTCGTCGGCGGGCGGCAAGGGGATCAACGTCGCCGGCGTGCTGCGGGTGCTGGGCGAGGAAGTGGAGCTGGTGGGATTTTTTGGCGGCTTCACCGGCGACTACATCCTCGAGGAGGTGGCGCGCGAGGGCATTCACACCAGCCCCATCTCGATTGCCGCCACCACCCGCACCGCCTTTGTGCTGGTGGAGAGGGACGGCAGCGAAACGGAAGTGGTCGAGCCCGGCGCGGCGGTGAGCGATGACGAGATCACGCAGCTGCGCGCGCAAGTGCGGCGGGTGGCGGAGCGGGCGTCGGTCATTGTTCTCTCCGGCAGCGTGCCGCCCGGGTGCCTCGACGACATCTATGTACAACTGCTGCGCGATTGCGGCGGCCATTGCCCGGTGATTGTGGATACCAGCCGGCGCTGGCTGAAGGCGCTGCTGGAGGCGCCGCCGGGTGGGCCTGCCGGCGCCCCGCGACCCACTGTCATCAAACCCAACCGGCGCGAAGCCGAGTTTGTGCTGGGCGCATCGCTGGCGGACGCCGCCGGGATGCGGCGCGGCCTGGAGCGGCTGGCGGCCACCGGCATCGTCATGCCGGTGGTGTCCAACGGCGCCGACGGCCTGTACCTGCTGCATCAGCAGCAGATGTGGCACGCCGCCATGCCGGAGCTCGAACGTGTGAACTCGGTCGGATCGGGCGACGCCACTGTCGCCGGCATGGCGGCGGCGCTGGCCCGCGGGCTGGGCCCGGAGGAGATGCTGCGTCTGGCGGCGGCCTGTGGCGGCGCCAACGTGCTCACCAAGGAGTGCGCCCGGGTACGGCCCGAGGACGTGGAACGGCTGCTGCCCCGGATTCAGATCCGCCGCCTGTAGACGGTCACACCCCCGCGCTCAGTTGCACCGGCAGATGGATCTGGCGGCCGTCACGGATCACCGTCAGGGTGATGGTCGTGCCGGGCTTCTGCAAGAGCAGCATATTGCTCAACTGGCCCTGGTCCTGCAGCGGTTCGCCATTGACGGCCACAATGATGTCGCCGCCAAAGCGCACCGGCATATTGCCGATATAGCCGGGCTGGTTCCCCGCCTTGAGACCCGCACGCGCCGCCAGACTCCCGGAACGGACCTGCAAAACCAGCAGGCCGTGATCCACGCTGAGGCCCAACTGCTCCGCCACGCTGGGCGACACGGGCAGGGTCATGGCTCCCAGCGAGACGCTCTGCACCCGGCCGGTGGTGATCAACTGGTTGAGCACCGCCTTGGCGCTGTTGATGGGGATGGCAAACCCGATGCCGACGTTGGAGCCGGTCTGGGTGTAGATCATGGTGTCGATGCCGATCACCTGCCCCAGGGAATTGAGCAGCGGACCGCCGCTGTTGCCAGGGTTGATCGGCGCGTCCGTCTGGATGGCGTTTTCAATATCGGCGCCCGGCCCGCCGTTCTCCTGCTGGCCTTCGCGCACCGTGCGTATCGAGCTGATGATGCCCTGCGTCATGGTGCCGGGCAGACCGAAGGGGTTGCCGATGGCCAGCACCCGCTGCCCGACCTCCAGATTGGAACTGTCGCCCAGCGTGACCGGCGGCACCCCGGCCGTGCCGGCGTCAATTTTGATCACCGCCAGATCCAGCTCCGGAGCGGTGCCGATCACACGGGCGGGAAACTGGCGCGACTTGTCCTTCACCGGCGTCCAGGAGACGCTCAGTTTGCGCGCGCCCTGGATGACGTGGTAGTTGGTGAGGATGTATCCGTCGCGGTTGAGGAAGAAGCCCGACCCCTGTCCGGAGGCGGGCATGGGGCCCCACAGCAGGTCGTACTGGATGGTCTGCGAGGTGATGTTGACCACCGAGGCCCGGACCCGCTTGTAGATGCCGATATCGCGCTGCTCGCCGGCCTCGAACTCCGACTGTGGCGGCGCTTCGGCGAGTGCCACCACATGACCCGAGCCGTGCGGATAAAAGACGCCCGAACGGCGGGCCAGATACAGCCAGAAGATGGCGGCCAGAATCAGCGCCAGGCCGAGCACGGAGCGCGATCTCATGGGGTGGGGGTCTCCTTCCGTAACTGACGCAGCATAGCATCCACCTGGCCGGCAAGCTCCTCGCGTGAGCCGCCGTTGGGGATCACAAATTGAGCCCAGGGGCGTTTGCGCTCATCCGGCCATTGTTGCGCCAGTCGCGCCATCGCCTGTTCCTCAGTGGCGCCGGTGCGCCGCCGGAAACGCTCCGTGCGCAACTCCGCCGGCGCGGTAACCAGCACCACGGCATCGAAGCCGCGCAGCAGGTTGGCTTCGATCAGCAGCGCCGCCTCCACGGCGGCCACTTCCCTTCCCTGCCGTTCGTACTCGTCGAGCCGGCGCGATGCCTCCGCCATGATGCGCGAATGCAGGATGCGGTTGAGCGTGGCCAGTTCGGCTTCCGCGCCCGGCGCAAAAACGCGGGCGGCCAGCAGCGCCGGAGCGATCTCCCCGGCTTGCAAGACGCCGGCACCGAAGGCCGCCACCACTTCGTCCCGCGCTTCGCCTTGCAGAATCTCGTGGCCCAGCGCATCGGCATCCACCACGGGGATGCCCCGCTGCCGCAGCAGCTCGGCCACGCTGCTCTTGCCGCTCGCCAACCCCCCGGTAATGGCCAGCCGCAGCATGCCTTAGAGCACCGGCTGCCGGAGTTCCAGGCCGCGGCGGGCGGCGGCCGCGGCCACCGTGTTGGCCATCAACATGGCAATGGTCAGCGGGCCGACGCCACCGGGTACCGGCGTAAACGCCGAGGACACCGCGCAAGCGGCACGGGGGTCCACGTCGCCGATCAGGGTCCGGCCGCGCCGCTCAAACTCTTCCCGGCGCTGGGCGTTGCCGGGAAAATACTTCTCCACCGCGGCGGCCTCGGTGAGCGCGTTGACCCCCACATCCACCACCACCGCGCCGCGGCGGATATGACGCTCATCCAGCATGGCCGGCTTGCCGATGGCGGCGAACAGCAGCTCGCCGCGTTGGCACACCTCCGCCAGATTGCGGGTGCGGGAGTGACAGATGGTCACCGTCGCGTGCTCGTGCAGCAGCAGCAGGGCCAGCGGCTTGCCCACAATGTCGCTGCGGCCCACCACCACCGCTTCCCGGCCGGCGATGGGGATCTGGTTGCGCTTGAGAAGTTGAATGATGCCCGCCGGCGTGCAGGGACGGGGCCCGGGACGCTGGCTGACCAGGCGGCCCAGATTGACCGGATGAAAGCCGTCCACGTCCTTCTCCGGCGACACGGCGAGCAACACGGCGGCGGCGTCCACCGCGGACGGAAGCGGGAGCTGCACCAAAATGCCGTCGATATCGTCACGGGCGTTGAGCGCCTCCACCTGGTGCAGTAGCTCTGCGGTGGTAACGGAGGCCGGAAGCAGAATCTGTTCCGAGTAGATGCCCAGCTCATGGCAGGCGCGAATCTTGGACCGGACATAGACCCCGGAAGCGGGGTCATCTCCTGCCAGGATCACCGCCAAACCCGGCGCACGGTCGCCGAACAAAGCCACTTGGGCGGCCACTTCCTGGCGGATGGCCGCGCCGGTGGCGGCCCCATCGAGTCGTAGTGCGGCCATAGAGTTCTATTTTAGTCGCCCCCGGCGGATGGCCGGGGTAAACTCTCCCCGTGCGAGTCACCTTAATTGGCCCGGGCCCAGCCCCAGCCCGCGGCTGCGCGGCATGGCTGACCCTTCTGCTGCTGGCGGCCGCGCCGCTGGCCGCGCAACGCGGTTTCGTGGCGGTGCAGGCGCCCGTGGTCGCCCTGACCCATGTGCGGGTGATTGACGGTACCGGCGCGCCCGCCCGCGCCGACCAGACCATCCTGGTGCGCGACGGGAAAATTGCGGCCATCGGCGGCGCCATTCCGGCCGGCGCCAAGGTGCTCGATTTGACCGGCGACACCGTGCTGCCGGGGCTGGTCATGCTGCACGAGCACATGTTCTATCCCGCCGGCGGCAATACCTACAATGAACAGGCCTTCAGCTTCCCGCGCCTCTATCTGGCCGGCGGGGTTACCAGCATGCGCACCACCGGCAGCGTCGAGCCCTACGCCGACCTGAACATCAAACAGGAGATTGACGCCGGCCGGATGGTGGGCCCGGAGATGTACCCCACCGGGCCGTACCTGGAAGGCTCTCCCTCGATCGGGCCCCAACTGCATTCCCTGAAAGACGCAGCCGAGGCCGAAGCCTTTGTCCGCTACTGGGCCAGCGTGGGCATTCAGAACTGGAAAGCCTACATGCACATCACACACGATGAGTTGGCGGCGGCCATCACCACCGCCCACTCGCTGGGGCAGAAGCTGACCGGGCATCTTTGCTCGGTGGGTTTCCGCGAGGCTGCCGCCCTGGGCATTGATGACCTCGAGCATGGCTTCGTGGTGGATACCGAATTCGTGCCCGGCAAGCAGCTCAACCAGTGCCCCGCCCAGAGCACGACGTTCGCCACCAACGCCAAGCTCGACATCCAGGGCCCGGAGGTGCAGGCCACCATCCACGATCTGATTCAGCATCACGTCGCGGTAACCTCGACCCTGGCCGTGTTCGAGACCTTCGTTCCCAACCGCCCGCCGCTCGACCCGCGGGTGATGAATGCCCTGTCGCCGCTGGCCAAGGTGAACTATCTCGAGTACCGGGCGCGGGTGGCCGGGGGCGCGGCGAAATCGGTGTGGCCGGTGCTGTTCCAGAAGGAATTGGACTTCGAGCGCAGCTTTGCCCGGCAGGGCGGGCTGTTGCTCGCCGGCCTCGATCCGACCGGCGGTGGCGGCGTGGTGGCCGGATTCGGCGATCAGCGCGAGATGGAATTGCTGGTCGAGGCCGGATTTACCCCACTCGAAGCCATCCACATCGCCACCTACAATGGGGCGCAGTATCTGGGCATTTTGAATCGCGTGGGCACGATCGCGGTGGGCAAGCAGGCGGACCTGATGGTGGTGCGCGGCAACCCGGGCGCCGACATCCACGACATCGAAAACGTGCAATGGGTGTTCAAGCGCGGCGTGGGTTACGATTCGGCGAAACTGATTGACTCGGCGCGCGACGCCGTGGGCATGCATTGAGATATCAAGGGACAGGGGGAACAGGAGGGATGATGAGAAATTGGACAGCCGTGGTCGTGATGGCGCTGGCCGCAGGGTGCTGGGGGCAACAGGGGCTGGGCCCGATCGTCACCAGCGAACTGCCGGGGCTGGTGACCACCTACAAGCATCTGCATGAGAATCCGGAGTTGTCGCATCAGGAGGCGAAGACCTCCGCCTACGTCGCCGCGCAACTGCGGGCCATGGGCTACACCGTGACCGATCATGTGGGCAAGTACGAGAACCCCGCCTGGACCGGGTACGGGGTGGTCGCCCTGCTGCACAACGGCGCCGGTCCCACGCTGATGATGCGCAGCGAGCTGGACGCTCTGCCGGTGACCGAGGACACCGGTCTGGCCTACTCCAGCCACATCACCGCCAGGAACGATGCCGGACAGGTGGTGGGCGTGATGCACGCCTGCGGGCACGACATCCACATGTCGGCGCTGTTGGGCACGGCGGAGGCCATGGTCCGGCTCAAGAGTCAGTGGCACGGGACCCTGATGCTGGTGTTCCAGCCGGCGGAGGAAACCATCAACGGCGCCAAGGCCATGCTCGACGACGGCTTGTATACCCGCTTCGCCCGGCCGGACATGATCGTCGGCGAGCACGATACCAACGGGCTGGCGGCCGGCAAGGTCGGCTACCTCTCCGGCTACTCCATGGCCAGCGCCACCTCCGTCCGCATTACGCTGCACGGCGTCAGCGCCCACGGCTCCCTCCCCGAAGCCTCCAAAGATCCGGTGGTGGCGGCGGCGGAGCTGGTGCTGGCGTTGCAGACCATCGTCAGCCGCGAGACTTCGCCCTTCGATCAGGCGGTGGTGACGGTCGGCTCGATTCAAGCGGGAACGAAGAACAACATCATCCCCGACTCGGCCACTCTGTTGTTGACCATTCGCACCTACAAGGAAGAAGTCCGGCAGCGGATTCTCGCCTCGATCACGCGCATGGCCAAGGGCGTGGCGCTGGCGGCGGGACTGCCCGCCGCTCAGCCGCCGACGGTTGCGGTCTACGAGTACACCAAGTCGCTGTACAACGATCCCCAACTGACGGAACGCGCCGTGGCCGTGTTGCAGAAGGCCCTGGGCAAGGCCAACGTGGTGGATTCACAGCCGGTGATGGCCAGCGAGGACTTCGGGTACTTCGGCCTGGACCACAAGATCCCGGAGTTCTTCCTCAGCCTGGGGGCGGTATCGCAGCAGGCGCTCGACGCCAGCCGCGCCTCCGGCGTGCCGCTGCCCTCGCTGCACTCCAGCAAGTTCGCGCCGCTGCCGGAGCCGACCATCCGCACCGGGGTGACCGCCATGACCAGCCTGGCGGTGGCGCTGCTGCAATAGCGCTTCAGCGGCCCGCGCCCCCGGGGTTGAGCCAGTCAAGCTCGGGCGCGGGCGGCGCGCCGGTCACCTCCCAGAAGCGCTGCTCCAGGGCGGGCCGCGCCGGAGCGCCGCCCGGCGCGCCGGCTGCCAGTGACTTCATGGGAGCCATCTCCTGTAGCTGTCCGGCCTGCAGGATGGCATAGTGCGTGGCCAGCCGCTCGACCATGCGCAGGTCGTGGCTGCACAGCAGCGTCGCGCCGCCGGCGGCGGTGAACTGCTCGACGATACCGCTGAGCACGGCGCAGGCGTGGATGTCGAGCGCCTCGAACGGCTCGTCCAGCAGCAGCACCTGAGGCTCGCCCACCAGTGCGCAGCAGATGCGCACCTTCTGCTTCATCCCTGACGAGTAGGTGGTGGTCAGGTTGTTTTCCGCGCCTTCCAGATCGAAGGCCTTGAGCAGCGCGTCGGTGCGCCGCCCCGCCTCCGCCCCGCTCAACCCCAGCAGCCGCCCGCCCAGTAGTATGCTCTCAGCTCCGGTGAGATAATCGAAGTCTTCCAGCGATCCGCTCACCAGCCCCACACGCGGATCGCCCAGCCCGGCCCGCACCTCACGCCCTAGCACCCGCAAAACCCCCGAGCTTGGTTTCAACAGCCCCGCCAGCATCAGCACGGTGGTCGTCTTACCCGCGCCGTTCGGTCCCACCAGCCCCAGCACCTCGCCGCAGCCGACCGAGATCGATAGGCGGTCCAGCGCCGGCCCGAGGCTCCCTCCATACCTCTTGGTCACCTCGTTCGTCTCGATCAAAGCGCTCACGTTGCTCCTAGCTCACGTAGTATGCCATCAGTCCAGATGTCTGCGTCGGCCTTAGCCAGGCGGCGGAGAGACAAACGCCGGACCACAACGCAGGCCGTCGCAAGGATGGCGGGCCAGCACCACGCCGACCAAGATCCCGCAGTCGCCACGTACGCGCCCGCGAAAAGCGCGGGGAATGCTAGCGAGACGATGAGCACGGTGATCGCCCCTGCTGTCGCGTCCTTGTCGTCGTCGCACCGCCGCGTGGGCCGCGGGAAGCGGAGAGAGAGGATCTGCCCGAGGAGATCCTGCAGTGCCAGAGAGGCGACGATGAACGCAAGAACCGCTGTGATGCCCACCACGCCGCCAGGCCTCCATAGCGCGCAGAGCGTGAGGGTGGGCCAGACGGCCCCGAGCTGCAGCAGGCTTATTGCCTTGCCCCGCTCACCCAGAAGAAATGACGGGCGAACTCGGAGGCAAGCGTAGCGCCAAACCCCGCCAACGTCCATCCCCAGCATGTTCCCCCGCAGCCAGTACGGGAACAGCATCGCGAAGCCGCCAGAGAGGATTAATATCCCTGGTGCCGCCAGGGACCGATCGAAGACCAAGGCCATCGGAAACCAGAGCGCGAACAGCAGCACAGCCGCGGCGAGGCCGCGCTGCCTCGCCAGCCCGAGGAGCGACGCGCGACGGAGGGCCGGGCCTGCTCCGCGCCCGCCCCCAAGCCAGGACGCGCAGAACGGGCGGCGGGTGGGCTCGAAGCGCCCACCGAGTAGCTCCCGCCTCGCCAGCCACCCGTCCACGATACACATGGCAAGCGCAAGCCCAAGCAGCCCCGCGGTCCCTAATCCCGCAGCCGCCGCGCTACCTTCAACAACCTGTCGGAACCACTGCAGCGGCGGTAGACCGCCTAGAAGCCAATTCGCAATCGCCAGACCCACGGCCAGGAGATAGCCGACGGCGCGGCCTGACGACGAGGCGAACCCAGACCGGGTAAGTATCTGGAGCGACGAGACTACGCGCAGCGTCAACAGCACAAGCAGGTACAAAGCTCCAGCCACGGCCGCCAACCGGCCCCACGGCGGCGACGAGGAGAGCCGCACGGCGAGCAGCACCGCGACCATCAGCCCCGTCATCAGGGGGCTGGTGGGCGAAGAAATCGCGGCAACGCTGTAACTGGACAGGAAGCCGGCTCGTGACACCCAGGCTCCCAGGCGCATGTGCCAGGCACCGTCCGCCCTGACGAGGACCCCCGCCAGAACCCAGCCGCTCCACAGCGCAAGGCCGCACTCGCCGGCCGTGCGCCGCAAGCCCTCCGCACCTCGCGCCGCAATCGCGGGCTCAGCTAGCAGGAGCAGCAGGCTCCCCACCGAAGCTTGCGCCGCAAGGGGGAGCCAGCCGCCCCGCTCGTGGATGGTCCGCCATCGCGTCTTTGCCACTGTGGCGGCTACGAGGCGGACCCTCCCCAGGCAGCACCGCAATCGGCCCGCGCTCACTTCCACCCGCACGCCAGATCGAGCGCCCCGCCAAGGTACCAGCCCGCAGCCATCAACCCCAAGCCGGAGCCGCCGAACGCAATCATAAACGCCCCGGTTATGATCAGCCCAGACTGGGCAATGCGCCCGGCGACGCAGGCTCGCATCCTGCCGTCCGGGTCGAAATAGGACGCAGGCGCCCCGCCGGCGTAAGCGTATGGGTTCCAGGACTGCGGGTCGGTGGCGGCAGCCGCCCCAAGCGGGAGCCCGAAGCCGGGCAGCGTCTCCAGGCTCGCCGGGGGTGATCCGGGCTCAAGACCCGCGAGCTCCGCCCCATGGCCGAAGCTATCGGCAGCCGGTGTAGGCGGACCGTTGATGCCCGCCGGATCCGGCGTCGCCCAGCGCCCCTGCAGGGGCGAGTACTTGCGGTACTGGAACTGGTCCAGCCCGGATTCGCTGTCCAACTCGTGCCCGGTGAACAGCACCGCGGTCGCCGATTGTGTGCAGCCCTCGGGCGTTCCGAAGGGTCCGTAAGTCAGGAAGCTCCCGTTGGAGTACTGCGCGTTCTGACCGCAGGCCGCCAGGTTCGCCCCGTTCTGGTCGGTGACCACGCGGGTGGTGCCCACCTGGTCGGCATGGAAGAACTGCAGGTCGCCCACCCCCGTGCCGATGGCGGCGGCGATGCGCACGCCTTGGTCGCCGGGCGTCGCCGGGTTGCGGTTGCCCGCGCCCGCCGGCGACGCCCAGGCGTAATCCGTCCAGACGCCGCCGGTCAAAGAGGCAGCCACGTGGCCGAGGGCGTCGCGGGCATAGAGGGTGGTGGTCGAGTCGCTCGTCTTCTCCACCCGGCGCAGCAGGCCATCATAGACATAGCCGCCGCTCGCGCCCGGGGCGGAGAACGCCACCAGTTGATTGTTGCCGTCCCAGGTGTAGGACGAACCCGAGGTGTCGGACAACAGTAGGCCGCTGGGGTCGTAGCCGTAACCAACGATCTGGTTGTTCTCGTTGAAGCCGATTCCGCTCAGCATCCCGCACCCGCTGCCGTTTGAAAGATTCAGGTTGCCATAGCGGTCAATGGCGAAGCGGCAATCGGTGCCGCCGCCCGCCGACCAGACCGCAAGCCGATTGAGCTGGTCATAGGTCATGGTATAGCTCTGTCCGCTGTTCCCCAGCTTGTCGGTCAGCCCCACCACGTTGCCATTGTCGGCGGTTTGGATGCCGGCCTGGGTGTAGGCGATGACGAGGTCCATGCGCCAGGTGCTGTCGCTGGCATCGTTCGGATCCCTGACCGTGATCTCGGTGGGCTGCAGCCGACCGTTGTAGTTCACATCCTCGACCAGGCCATTGCCCAGCTCCTCTTCCGTCAGCCCGCCGGCGGGCGAGTAGTTGCGGTAGTGGGTGAACGCCAGGCCGCTGCTGTCGTCCCCCAGCCAGTTGGCGCGCCCCTCCGCGTCCGGGCTCATGCCCAGCTTGCGCCCGTCCGGCAGCGACTCCCACACCGGGTCGCCCAGGTAGTCGAAGCGCAGGCTGGTGTAATAAGTGTTGCCGCCGAGGGTCGTGTCGTAAGTTTCAAGTCTGCCGGCGGGATCATACTGGTCCATGCCGATCGAGGCCTTGGCGCTGATCACGCGCGTCATGCGGCCGTAGGCGTAATAGCTCGGCGCGCGGGTCGAGTCGGTATCGTAGTCAATCTGCACCGCCGGGGTCGCCGCGGTCGCCCCCTGCACCGCGTAACTGCGCGCGCGTAGCCGGTTCAGGGCATCGAAGAAATAGGTCACAACTGTCCCATTCGCCTGCTGCTGGCTGATCAGATTATTGTTGTTATCGTAGACGTAGCTGACAGTGCCCGTCTCGGGATTGGTGGCATCCACCAATCTGTTCAGGTTGTCGTAATCAAAGTTACGGGTCTCGCTGCCCTGGGTGACCGACTTCAGGTCGTCGAGCGTGCCATAGCCATAATAGGTCGCGTAATAATCGCCCTGCGTGTCGGTGTACTCCAGCACCGCCGCAAGCCGCCCCAGCGCGTCAAACTCCTCCTTGCGGCTGCGCCCGGCCGCGTCGGTGATGGTCGCATCCGGGCCCGAGTAGGCCACCGTGACCATCCCGCCATCCGAGCGCGTGGTGCTGGTGCGCCTGCCCAGGGCGTCGAAGCTCGCCGTATCGCCCGGCGCGGCGGCGTTGCTGGTGGCCTTGGCGGAGCCCAGCCCCGAGGAGAAGTAGGGATAGGAGACGTAGGCGGGCAACTGCTCCCCATCCAGGCTGGTGTCCACCGTATCCCAGGTCGATCCACTGTAGGTCATGGCCCGGTCCACGTCGCCCAAGCCGCCCCAGTGGTCGAAATGATCCGTCCAGGTGCTGCCGGTGCGCAGCCGCCTGGTCTCGAGCGAGTTCGCGGCGTACGTCAGGGTGGTTTTGCCGCCGTCGGGGTAGTCGGTCTCGG
The DNA here is from genome assembly GCA_036561225.1 of Terriglobales bacterium. Taxonomy (GTDB): domain Bacteria; phylum Acidobacteriota; class Terriglobia; order Terriglobales; family SCQP01; genus SCQP01. Next base: position 9,191 of record DATBPS010000202.1, on the reverse strand, counting down.
TCAGCCGGTCCAGCGGATCGTTGTAGACGTAGCTGGTGGTGGTGGCGTTCTGCACGTCGCTGCGCGAGGTGACCCGGCCGCTGGCCAGGTCGTAGCCGGTCTGCCGGCTGTGGGCGATGATCCTGCCGCCGGTGGTCGTCTGCGGCAGGGTGGTCAGCGTGACGTAGGCGGCCTGCAGACTGGGGTCGTAGGCATAGCTGGTGGTGTTGCCGTTGCCGCCCACGTGGGTGAGGCGGTTGCCGGCGTCGTCAAAAGTGAAGCGCTCGACGATATCGCCGGTGTCGTTGTAGCGCGTGAGGGTGGTGAGGTTGCAGCGCGCGGTTATCCCGCCGCCGGCGGCGTAGGCCGCGTCGCGTCCGGCAGTGGCCCCGCCGGCCGCCAACGGCGACTGATCGTAGCCGTAGTCGGTTTCGGCGGTGCGCTGCCGGCTGCCGCTCTCGATCTCGACCAGCGTCGGCCGGTCCACGATGTGCACGCCGCTCGCGCAGCCGTAGGAGTGCAGCGTCACCCTCTGCAGCGCGCCCGGGGCCCCGGCGCCGTAGTCGTACTCGTCCTTCTCGGTTTGCTGCTCGTTGCCGTCATAGGCAAATGTCACCAGGCTGACCTCGCCGTCGCTCTCCGTCACCTGGCGGCTCGCCAGCTCGCGCGGATTGTTCCAGGCCTCGGCGGTGGTGCGCAGCACCGCGCCACTCCAGTCCTTGGCGATAATGGTCTGCTCCACCGGGATCTGGAGCGTCGACACAGTATCGTCGTTGGGCTGCGCCGGTTCCGAGTAGCCTGAGTAGCTGTAGTCGGTCTCGAAGTTCTGGTTGCGGCTCAGGTCGTGGTTGGTGAGCGTGGTGGTCTTTGCCGTCCAGCCCGCGCCCGCGCCCCAGGTTGTGGCGTAGGCCAGGCTCTGGTCGAGAACTTCGCTGCTGCCGTCCAGGCTCACATAGCGGTCCACCACCGCCGGCTCGCCATAGCGCACCGAACAAGTACCACTCGGGCCGTCGAAGGTGCCTTCCTCGGCCTCGCCGTTCATGCCCCAAACATAGCGCACGTAGCCGCCGGTGGGGAAGCTGATCTTTTGCAGCAATCCGTAGACCGGGTCGTACTCGAAGCGAAAGGCCTGGCCATCGGGCAGAGTGAGGGCGGTGATCACCGGCTGGGACATGGAGACGTTGGTGGGGGCCGAGCACGCGCCGCTCTCCACCGCCGCGTCCACGGTGTAGTCGGCGGCGGCCGTGCCCCAGGTCACCGCGTAGGGCTGGCTCTGGCCGGAAATCTGGATACTATCGCCGGTGGCCTGGCCGAAGCCGTTGATGCCCACCAGCGTCCGGCCTACCGTGTCGCTGACCGACACCGCGCCCGCACCCGCGTCGGCAAGGCTGATCTGGTTGCCGTTGCGATCCTCGATGAGGTCGGGCAGCTCGGCGGCGAAGCCGTTCAGGCCCGCCTCCTTGGCCGGCTGATTGAAGACGTAGCGCGTCCCATCGGCGTCGGTCACCGTCACCGGCGTGACCGCAAACGATCCGGCGGGCTGCGCCGTGGTGGCGAGGATCGCGCCCTCGCCGCCGCTGGTCGCCGCGGTGCGGGTGGGGGCAGTTTCCGAGCACGAATTAGCCGGTGCGCCGGGCGCGGGGCCGGTGATGGAAACGTGCAGCGCGTGCCGGCCGCCGCGGCTGTCACGAAACACGTAGTCGGTGGCGTAGTCGCACTGGTAGGCGCCGTTTACGTCCTGCCTCACCACCTCGCTCAGCGCCGGCAGCGTGTAGCTCCAGCCGCCCTGCTCGAGGTAGGTCGCATCGCTGTTCCAGGCCAGCTCGCCCGGGCCGTTGCTCTCCAGGTGGTGCACCCCCGCCGAATGGTAGGCGAAGCAGAACGGCAGCGACAACTGCCGGCCCTGCGGGACCGAGGCGCAGATGCTCCAGTTCACCGCGCCGGTGGCGGGGTTGACGTACTCGGCCACGGCGCCTCCGAAGACCTGCGCGGCAGCAGCGCCGGAGGGCAGCTGGGCGCTCAGACAGGCATGACCGGCCGCCGGCAGCGGTGTGGCCGTGGAAGCGGTCAGGTTGGGAATCTGGGCGACTACGGCCAGTGGAAGGGCGACGGCGCAGAACACGGTCGCCACGACCAGCAGGCGCAAACGGCGATACATCACGGCAGCCTCCGTCAGACGCTGCCAGAGTCAATCAGCGGTCAACTGTGAGTCAATTGCCCCAGATGGGGGGAAGCGGCAACTCCCGTTCCGTCCTCGCGGCAGCCAACCATAGGCTCGGCGGGGCTGGATTGGCGGCCCTGCTGCCCCAAGGGGGGCGTCGGCGCTCGGGCGCGGCGCCGGGCAGTTTGAAAATCAGCCCGGATTGGGATGGCCGGTCTCCAATGCTCGCGTCTGTGTCTTCAACAACTTGGGCGCAGATATTGGAGAAATTCGAGTCCGTTGCGGCCGGATTGAGCGGTCAGCGGACCTCGGCGGTCAGGGCAGCGAACTGCAAATCGTACAAACGCCGGTAGGTGCCGGCGGCGGCGTGGAGTTGATCGTGGGAGCCGGATTCGATCACCCGGCCGGCCTCCAGCACCAGGATGCGGTCGGCGTTGCGGATGGTCGAGAGGCGGTGGGCGATGACCAGCACGGTGCGGTGCTGCATCAGGTTGGACAGCGCCCGCTGCACCAGCAACTCACTCTCGTTGTCGAGCGCGCTGGTGGCTTCATCGAGGATGAGAATGGGAGCGTCCTTATACAGGGCGCGGGCAATGGCGATGCGCTGGCGCTGGCCGCCCGAAAGGCGCAGGCCGCGCTCGCCCAGCAGCGTATCGTAGGCCTGCGGCATGGCGGCGATGAACTCGTCGGCCAGGGCGGCCTGGGCGGCGGCACGCATCGCGTCCGGACGCGGATGGGGGCTGCCGTAGGCGATGTTGTTGGCCACCGTGTCGTTGAACAGGATGGTGTCCTGGGTGACGTAGGCCAGCTGCTCGCGCAGCGAGCGCAGCGTGGCGTCGCGAACATCCATCCCGTCGAGCAGCACGCGGCCGGCGGTGGGATCGAAGAAGCGGGGAATCAGGTTGACCAGCGTGGTCTTCCCCGCCCCGCTGGAGCCGACCAGCGCCACCACCTCGCCCCGCCGCACTTCAAAATCCAGCTCCCGCAACACCGGCTCGCCGGGCTGGTAGTGGAAGCTGACCTGATCGAAGCGAATGGACTGTTGGAAGGCCGGCAGCCTCCGGGCGCCGGGGCGCTCGGTGATCTCCGACGGGGTGTCAAGAAACTCGAACACCCGCTGGGCGCAGCCGGCGGCCGTCTGAAAGTTGTTGTAGATGCCCGCCATGCGGCGCAGCGGCTCGTAGAGCTTGATCAGGGCATAGAGAAAAGCCACCACCATGCCGGTTGACATGATGCCCGCCCCGACCGCGCCGCGCGCATAGAGCAGGAAGAGGATGATGGTGACCGCGCCCAGGATTTCCATCAATGGCGAGGCGATGCCCTGCTGCTGGATATACCGCAGGTTGTAGCGCAGCAGACGACGGGCGGCGGCACGGAAGCGGGCGATTTCGCGCCCTTCCATGGTGAACGCCTTGACGATGCGGTTGCCGGTGACGGTTTCGTGCAGGATGTGCTGCACGTCGGCCATCTCGTCCTGCCCCTTGCGGGTGGTATGACGAACGTGTTTACCCAGCCACGCGGTGGGGAGAATGACCGCCGGGGTCAGGACCACGGCGTAGAGGGTGAGCTTCCAGTCGAGCAACAGCAAGGCGGCCGAGAAAAACACGAAAGTAAACGTCTGCTGCACGCTGTCGGCGAGCGAAGCCGAGGAGGCCACCTGAATGCGCTCCAGGTCGTTGATCACCGCCGACATCAGCTTGCCCGTCGCCTGCCGCTGGAAGAAGGCGGCCGACTGGTGGATGAGCTTCTCGAACACGGCGTTGCGCAGGTCGGTGACCGCGCCGAAGCCCACATAGTTGATGAGGTAGGTGCCGGCGTATTCGCTGACCGCCTTGCCCACCACCACCCCGATCAGCGCCAGGGCCACGATCGAGGCGGGATTGTGGGTGAAGCCGTGCGGAATGAAGCTGTTGAGATAGAGATTGTGGTTGAGCAGCGGCGGACGGGCCTTCATCAGCAGGATGGCGCCGCCGCCCGAGGCGGGATTCAACAGCTTGTCCACCACCGGCGCCAGCAGCAGAGCCACGCTGGCATCCAGGCCGCCGGCGGCGGCCATCAGGAACAGCGCCGCCAAAAACTGCGCCCAGTAGCGGGCCACGTAGCGCAGCAGGCGGTAAAAGATGTGCATGGCGGAGCCGCCCCTAGCGGCGCAGGTCGCGGTGCGCCAGCGCCGGGTGGTAGCCCAGCTTGCGCAACTCGCGGCGCAGCGACTCGGCGATGTACACCGAGCGATGCCGCCCTCCCGTGCACCCGACGGCGATGTTCAGATAGCTCTTGCCTTCCTTGATGTAATGCGGCACCAGGTAGGCGAGCAGGCCGCTGATGCGGGTCAAAAACTCCTGCGTCTGCGGAAAGGAACGGATGTAATCGGCCACCCGGCGGTCGCGGCCGGAGTAGGGGCGCAGCGAGGGAATGTAGTTGGGGTTGGGCAGGAAGCGCACATCAAAGACCAGGTCGGCATCACTGGGCAGGCCATTGCGGAAACCGAAGCTGGTGACCACGATCTGCAGCTCGGGCGCCAGGCCCGATTGAATCACGTGCCGCTGGATGAACTCGCGCAGTTCGTGGACATTGAACTTGGAGGTGTCCACCACCAGATCGGCCATGGTGCGAATCTTGCCCAGGGCTCGGCGCTCGGCATGGATGCCGCGGCGCAACTCGCCCTCGCGCTTCACCGGGCCGCGGTCGGCCAGGGGATGGGGCCGGCGGGTTTCGCTGAAACGGCGCAGCAGGACCTCGTCGTTGGCTTCGAGGAACAGCAGCGTCAGACGCAGGGAAGGCTGGGCACGCAGCTCCAGCAACAGCTTGGGCAGCACTTCCAGCCGCTGCCCTTCGCGGATATCCACCACGGCCGCCATGCGCGGCACGTCGCGCGCCTGGCGCACCAGGCCCACAAAGCCGGGCAACAGCTCGACCGGCAGATTGTCCACGCAGTAATAGCCGGAATCCTCGAAGACCTTGACCACCGAACCCTTGCCGCTGCCGCTCAGGCCGGTGATGATGACCAGGTGCAGCTCGCGGCGCCTGGCGCCCGCCTTGGCCTTCTTCTGGGCCGGCCTCTTCACCGCACCCGCCTCTGATGGGTGGAGGGGATGCGCATGTCCTCCCGGTATTTGGCCACCGTGCGGCGGGTCACTTCGATCCCCTGCTGCTTGAGCACCGCGGCAATACGGTCATCGGTGAGCGGCTTTTTGGGGTCCTCTTCCTCGATCAGCTTCTTGACCCGGCGCTTGAGGTTGAGCAGCGAAGTCTCGCCGCCACGGGCGCCCTGTACCGCTTCGGTAAAGAAGAAGCGCAGCTCGAAGACCCCCTGGCTGGTGTGCACGTACTTGTTGGCCACCGCGCGGCTCACGGTGGAGGGATGCACGCCAATCTCTTCCGCCACATCCTTGATCATCATCGGCTTGAGGAAATCCATGCCGAAATCGAGAAAGTCGGCCTGCCGCTCGACGATGGTATGGCACACCCGGGCGATGGTCTGTTTGCGCTGCTCCAGGTTGCGCAGGAACTGGATGGCGCTGGTGTAGCGCTCCTTGATGTAGCGGCTGGTGTCGCGCTGCTCGCGCCCCCACTTCATGTCGCGGTAGGTGTGGTTGAGGTGCAGGCTGGGCAGGCCGTCATCGTTCATGATGATCTGATACTGATTGCGGCACGCCTCGGAGGCGCAGACCGGACACCGCTCGGCCCGTCCCTTGAGAAAGGCCACGTCCGGCTCAATCAGGCGGGTGTTGGCCGGGTTGTAACGGCGGCCGGGGAAGGGATCGAGCTTGCGGATCTCGGCCAATGCGCCGGCAATCTCCTCCTCGCTGACGTTGAGGGTGCGGGCCAGCTCCTGGCGGCGGGGATTCTGCAGCATCGGCAGATATTCGCTCACCAGCGTAATGGCCAGAATCTGCACGCTGGCCAGTTGGAAAAGCTGGATCAGCAGGCACTCGCGCAGATCGCGCGCCGCCACCCCCGGCGGGTCAAAGCGCTGCACCAGGTTGAGCGCCTCGCGCACCAGATCCTCCGGCATATCCTCGCTGGCAGCCAGTTCCTCGACCCGCAGCGGCCGCCGCCCTTTGTCGTCCTCGGCGGTAAAGTACCCGTCCTCGTCCAGATTGCCGATGATCGCCTCGGCGGCGGATCGAAGGTCCGCGTCCACCGGTTCGACGCTCAATTGCCAGCGCAAATGGTCGGTCAACGTGGTCGGGGCGCTGACGAAATTATCGAAGGAGGGCCGTTCCACCTCCGGGTTGGGCTGTTGGAATCCGGGGTCGAGATAGTCCTTGAAAAAGTCACCGTAGTCTATCTCCTCAAAGGCATCCCCGGCCGGCGCCTCGGCGGCGCCCTCGGGCACTTCCAGTGCGGAAGCCGAGGCCTCCACCACTGCCGCCATGACTTCCCCCGTGGGGCCTTCGCCCACAAACGGCTCGCCCTCCTCGGCGCCCGCCACCGCGGCCAGGGGTGCCGGCGTCTCGTCCCCTTGGGACGCATGCTCGAGCTGTGCCAATTCCTCGAGCGCGGCCGTACCCGACTCCGCCTGCCCTTCCTCCAGCATCGGATTTTCCAGCAGCTCTTGCCCGATGGCCTCCTGCAACTCCAGCTTGTTCATGGCCAGCAGGTTCACCATCTGCACCAGCCCGGGCGTCAGCGTTTGCTTGAGCGCCAGCTTGGGAACAATGGTGATTTTGGGTGCGGGGGCCATGGAGGAAATTGCGACAGCTCAGGCCAGGGTGAAGCTTTCGCCCAGGTAGACGCGGCGCACGCCTTCATCCTCACCCAGCTCGGCCGGAGTGCCCATTCGGAAAATCCGTCCGTCGTGGATGATGTAGGCGCGGTCGGTGACGCTGAGCGTCTCGCGCACGTTATGGTCGGTGATCAGCACGCCGATGTTATCGGCACGCAGGCGCGAAATAATTTGCTGTAAATCCAATACTGCCAATGGATCAATGCCGCTGAAAGGCTCGTCCAGCAGCATGAATGCCGGTTCGCGCACCAGCCCGCGGGCAATTTCCACCCGGCGACGCTCGCCTCCGGACAGGGCGTAACCCAGCGTTCTGCGAACCTTCCCTAGTCCCAGCAGCTCAATCAGCCTTTCCAGGCGCTCGCGCCGGGCGGCCGCGTCGAGCGGCAGCACCTCCAGGATGGCCATCAGGTTTTGCTCCACCGTGAGCTTGCGGAATACCGATGGCTCCTGCGGCAGGTAGCTGATCCCCAGCTGCGCCCGCTGGTACATGGGCAGCGAGGTGATCTCATGATCATCCAGCAGTATCCGGCCCATGTCGGGCGCGATCTGACCCACGATCATGTGGAAGGTGGTGGTCTTGCCGGCGCCATTGGGCCCCAGCAGGCCGACGACCTCGCCACGGTTGATCTCCAGGCTCACACCATTGACCACGGCGCGGCCTTTGTAGAGCTTACCAACCTGATCGGTCGAGAGGCGTTGCATACGATGCCAGGTGGGGGGCTGCAAACAATGGCAGAGTAACTGCAAAGAGGAAAGGTAAATTGTTGATAAATAAAGTCACTCAGTGCCCTCCGGAACTGCCGGAGACGCGTGTGCCGAGCTTTCCTCCCACCTGAATTGCATCATTCGTCAGAGAAAAAGTCAAGGGATCACCGCTGATTTTGCCATGTTCGGCATCAAAAATGCTGGGCGGTCCACCCCGCATCTCGATTCGGGCTTGGGCGAAGTCGTAGCTGAGCTGTTCGCCATGAGCTTGGCGACCCGGCTGGCGTACTTCCACCCCTCCGCTTGCCACCGCTCGCTGTAAGCGGGCGGGGGTTGCGCCGGCCGCCATATAAACAACCAGGCGGGGAGCGGTGAGCGTGGCGCCGGCGTTGCGCAGCGTCACATCTCCCCCATACTGCGCTTGCTGCAGCGTCGAGCTGTAGGTCAGCTCGGCCGCGGTGATGGCCACCGGACGGGGCGCGGACGATGCCGGGGCGAGCGCACCGGGCACGGCGCCCGACGGTGCCACAAAGTCTGTCTCCACGTGCCCGCGCGCCACCAGATCGCCGGGCTGGCCTCCCGGTCCGGCGGAGATGGATAGCTGATCGGCACGCAGCAGATTCGGCGTTTGCATCAGCCGTACCGAACCGTTGAACCGGGCACGGCCGCGCCAGCCGCCATGAGCGGCCGGTGCGGCGCCCGCCGGCTGCGACCAGTCCATGTGCTGGGCGGTGATGACCACCGGCAACCCTGGTTGCAGCAGCGGACCGGCGCCACTACCGCCGCGCTGCGGCTGAAAGCTGAGCGACAGTCCTTGCGCCGCGTCCGCCGCGGCCTCCAGGCTGGCGGCGCCGTCCGGATGGCTCACCCACGTGGCTGTCGCGGCACGGAAACTGGTTTGGGCGTCGGTTCCGCGAACGCCGCCCGTCAGCACCGCTTTACCGTCGGCGGGAGTATAGACAAGCTGCGCGGCGTCGAGCCGGCGTGCACCTTCCGTCAGGCTGACCCCGCCTGATTCCACTGCCCGTTCGATCTGTGACTTGGGCCCGAAGTGAACTTCCAGGCGCTGGCTGTGGCTGCGGCGTTCGGCGCCGTTGACCGTCTGGCTGACCTCGACGTTTCCGGAAGCCAGTGCCAACTCTGGCTGCTGCTGGGCGCCGAGCGAAATCTGCAGCTGGTCAGCCTCGGCGCTCATGCCACCGCGGGCGATGTGCGTACGGCCGCGGGTAGTGATGGACTGCAGCGGAGGAAGGGTCGAGGACGTTGGGGTCGGCCCTGCGGCGAAGCTGAACACCAGCTGAGGAGCGCTTAAGCTGCCCGCCTGCGATCCCTTTTCGTCGAGACTTGCCGGCCTGCCCGAATCTCCAAAGGCGGTGAGCGAAGAAACCACCTGCGGGCCGGCGAAGGCCAGCACCACCTTGTCCGCCTCCAGCTTGCGCGACAGCCCCGGCTGTGTCTGGGCGAGGCGAACCGCCCCGGACAGTTCGAGGTGTTCGAGTTTTTGCTCCCGGGATGCGAAGTCGGCGTGAGCCTGCTCCGCGGTAGCCGAAAGCCGTCGGGCACCGGCCACGTTGAGCGCCACCACTTGGCCAACCGCATCGAGATGGCGGAGCGTCT
>DATBPS010000201.1:0-12296 GCA_036561225.1 Terriglobales bacterium | reverse complement strand
AACCGGTCCCTCCAGCTTCGCCTCGCCACACGCGATACCGGCGTTGGCGCACATTACCGCCTGGCGCACATGCTCGATCGCCGCTGTCTGCCCCGGCCCCGCCGGCACGTAGGCTTCAATCGCGCGCGCCAGATCCAGCGCGTTCTCCCGCAGCTGCGCATAACGTGGCCGGTTTTGGGCGTCGCAGGCGCGGCCTGAGCACTCATAGAACGTAACTTGCTGGTCCCAAAGCGGTCGTTTACGGCTGGGTTCGAGTCCCAGCCGTCTCACATTTCCAGTCCACGCACAACCTTAGCGGCGTTCGGCGACGATAATCACTTGGCGATCGCTCGCCAGCTGCACCAGGCGCGCCACAAAGGCGCGCGCGGCCGCCGTCTGCCGTGGGCGGGCGAGGAATATCTGGGTGACGGCGTGCCGGCGGGCGAAGTCATACAGCAGCTCGGCCGGGGCTTTACCGGCGATGCTGTGGGTGGTGATGCGGAGGTTGCGGGCGAACTCCAGATGACGTTCGGCTTCGGGCGAAGGAGGGCGACCGGGCGGATGGACGCAGACCGCGAAGCACTCGGCGCCGAGGTAGTTGGCCATGCGCCAGCCGCGGCGCAGAATCATGACCGTGGCGGGATCGGGTGAGACATGTACCAGGATGCGCTCGGGAGCGGGGACGGGTGCGGCCGCGGGTGAGGCTACCGGTTGCCGGACTTCGATCTCGTGGGCGGTCTGGCGGAGCGCCAGCTCGCGCAAGGCAACCAGAGTAGGTTCACGGAAAAAGTTGGCCATGGCCGCCCGGGCTTTTCCGGGCTCGTAGACCACCCCTCTCTGCAGGCGGTTGAGCAGCGCCCGGGTGGAGAGGTCCACCATGACCAGCTCGCGCGCCTGGCGCACCACCCAGTCGGGGACGGTTTCCCGCACCCGCACCCCACTGATCTGGAAGACCTGGTCGTTCAGGCTCTCCAGATGCTGCAGGTTGAACGTGGTGTAGACATTCACCCCGGCGGCGAGTAGCTGCTGCACGTCCTGCCAGCGCTTGGCGTGGGGAGAGCCAGGGACGTTGGAGTGGGCGAACTCATCCACCAGGCAGATCTCCGGCGCCCGGCGGAGAATCCCCTCGGTGTCCATATCTTCGAAGCTATGACCGCGGTATTCGGTGCGGCGGCGGGGGACGGCCTCCAGCTTGGCGGTGAGGGCGATGGTGTCGGGACGGGCGTGCGGCTCGAAATAGCCGATGACCACATCGCGGCCCTCACGCGCGGCGCGCTCGCCTTCGAGCAGCATGCGATACGTCTTGCCGACGCCGGCGGCATAGCCGAGAAAGATGGTGAGCGCGCCGGGCTCAGCCGAGGGCATGATCGGCTCCGGCAATGGGAACGGGGAAGATGCGCAGGTCGGCGCCTTCGGCCTGCTCGATGAGGCGGTCGAGGGGGGTGCGAAACCAGCGTTGGCGGTGCCACCAGCGGCCCGGATGGCGAGGATGGCCCAGGAATATCTGGGTGATGCCGCGCTCGCGCGCCAGCCCCAGGATAGCGGTGACAAAATCACGCGATTCGATGCGGACCAGTTCAGCGCCGGCAGCCTGGGCGGCGGCGAGGTTTTCGGTAAGAGCGGGAGACGCCGGGCTGCCCGGGCGGGCGACATGGAGGGCGAGAAGTTCGCCGTGGAAGCGTTCGGCGTTGCGCTTTCCGCTGGCGATGAGGGCGGCGGCGGGGGCGTCGGTGAGGCAGAGCAGGATGCGCTCTTGCGCGCCCCAGGCGGGCTCAATGCCATGGTGTAGGAGATAGCGCTCGAGCTGCTGATCCACCACGTCGGCGGCCAGCAGCAGGGCCAGTTCGCGCAACTCCGCCAACTGCCGCAGTTGTTCGGGGTCGGCCAGTTCCGGGGGCACGTCCACCACTTCTATCTCGTCGGCGGTGTGGATAAAAGCCTCCGGCACGGAAGGGCCCTCACGGCGGTGACCGAGTATGGCGGATACCGCGTCGCGCTGTTCAGCGATGAACTGCAGGTTGAGGCTGGCGGCGAGTGAGATGCCGCAATCGAGAAGAAATTCGGCTTCCTCCCAGCGCTCGGCGAAGGTGGAGCCGGGTGCGTTGGAATAGGCCAGACCGTCAATGAGGCAGATGTCGGGCCGGCGTTGCCGAATCGCCTCCACGTCCATCTGCGGGCCCGCGGCGCCGGCCGGCATGGGGATGGACTCGAGCTGCGAGAGGACGGCTTCCACCTCGGGGGAGCGTTCCCCCTGTAGGGCGCCCACCACCACATCCTGGCCGCGGGCGGCGCGGCGGCGGCCCTCATCGAGCATGCGGTAACTCTTGCCGACGCGGGAGGAGTAGCCGAGAAACAACTTCAGGCGGCCGCGATGTTCGGCGCGCTCCTCCTCCTCGGCCTGACGGAGGAATTGATCCGGAGAGGGGCGCACGCGGCCAGTATACCGTTGCCGGACGCGCATACAATGTGGAGCAGGTATGCTCCTGCGGCGCGGCTGGCTAAGCCTGACGATGATGGCGGCGGTGGCGGCAGCCACTGCCGCCGGGCGCCACGTGGCCGGGGTGAACGCGGCCACGATGGGTTTTATCTACCTGCTGCTGGTGTTGTGGGCGGCGACGGTATGGGGGTTCGTCGAGGCGGTGGCGGCGGCGGTGACTGCGACGCTGGCGTTGAACTACTATTTTTTGCCGCCCCTGCGGCGCCTGACGATTGCCGATCCGGAGAACTGGGTGGCGCTGTTCAGTTTTCTCGCCACCGCACTGGTGGTCAGCCGCCTGTCGAGCACGGCGCAGCGGCGGACGGCGGAGGCGCGCGCCCACCAGCGGGAGATGGCGCGGCTCTACGGGTTCAGCCGCTCGCTGCTGCTCACCGAGGCCGAGGAACCCTTTGCCCGGCAACTGACGCGCAAGCTGGCGCAGAGCTTTGATCTGGAGGGGGTGCTGCTGTTCGACCGCTCCAGCGGCGTCTATCAACGGGCGGGCAGCGCGGAGCTGAGCGGGTGGGAAGAAAAGCTGCGCCAGGTGGCGAACGACGGCCGGCCGCAGCGTGATGCCGGGACGGTGGGGCTGCCGGTTCGGCTGGGGGCCTCGCCCATCGCCGCTGTGGCGCTGCGGCCGGATGCTCTGCCGGAGCCGCTGCTGCAGGCGCTGGCGAATCTCACCGCCATTGCCCTGGAGCACGCGCGGGCGCAGGAGCTCGAGGCCCATGTGGCGGCGGCGCAGCGCGGCGAACGCCTGCGCACGGCGCTGCTCGACGCGCTCGAACATGAGTTCAAAACGCCCCTCACCTCGGTGCTGGCCGCCACCAGCGCCCTGCTGGCGGAGGAGTTGATGCCCGCCGAGAGCCGTCGCGAGCTGCTGCAGGTGGCCGACGAGGAAGCGCGGCATCTGCGGGAGATCATGGACGATGCCCTGGCCATGGCGCGTCTCGATGCGGGCACGCTGGAACCGGTCGCTGAAGCCGTTCGTCTGCGGGAGTTGGTGGGGGAGGCGCTCACCGCGCTGGGGCGGAGCGCCGAGGACCACCGCGTGGAGATCCGCGAGGCCGGGCAGGCGGCGGCCTGCCTGGACCGGCGCCTGGTGCGCCTGGCGGTGAAACAATTGCTCGACAACGCTTTCAAATACTCACCTCCCGGCACGCCGGTGACGGTGGATCTGGCCGGCGATGCCGCCGGCGCGAGTATCACCGTCACCGACCACGGGGCCGGCATTGCACCGGCCGAGCTGGCGCGCATCTTCGACCGCCTGTATCGCAGTCCGCGGGTGGAGGAACAAATACCCGGCTCCGGGCTGGGGCTGGGCATTGCCCTGACCATTGCGCGCGCCCACGGCGGCGACCTGACGGTGGAGAGCCGGCCGGGGGAGACCCGGTTCCGGATGTGGCTGCCGCACCGCAGCGGGGAGACGGCATGAGCGCCGGGCGGGTGCTGATCGTGGACGATGAGCCGCAGATTCGGCGGGTGATGCGCACCACCCTCAGCGGCGTCGGCTACGAGGTGGCGGATGCGCGCAGTGGAGAAGAGGCGCTGGAGCAGGTGCGGGAGTTCCGGCCGGACTTGATTGTGCTGGACCTGAACATGCCGGGCATGGGAGGGCTGGCGACCTGCCGGGCGCTGCGGGCCGATACCCAGGCGGCCATCATTGTGCTGACCGTGCGCCATGGCGAGGCGGACAAGGTGGCGGCCCTCGATGCCGGCGGCGATGATTTTGTCAGCAAGCCCTTCAGCACCCCGGAACTCTTGGCGCGCATCCGGGCGGTGCTGCGGCGGTTGCCACCGGCCACGGGGGGCGGGCGGTGGCGCGTGGGGGAGTTGGTGATGGATTTCGAGGCGCGTACCGTGCAGCGCGGTTCGGGTCCCGCGCGGCATTTGACCCCGAAGGAGCTCGATCTGCTGCGCTACCTCACCCAGCATGCCCACCAGGCGCTCACCCACCGCGAGCTGCTGCAGGCGGTCTGGGGCCCCGACTACGGCGACCAGGTGGACTATCTGCGGGCGTTTATCAAAACGCTGCGCCGCAAGCTGGAGCTCAATCCGGAAGCGCCGGCGCTGATCACCACCGAACCCTGGGTGGGATACCGCTTCAACGGCACCGTCATCGAGGCTGTGCGCGGCAGCTCGGAGGCGCCCTGAGCGGAGCGGGCGCCCGCTGCCGCGGAGCGAAGCCACGGCGCTAAGCGACCGCAGGGAGCGACCCAAGTCAGGTGTGGAGTATCCACCCCGCTGTCTTCATAGAATCTTCATGCCTTGCGCATGACTTCTTCCGGACCCCGCCCGTAGTCTGAGAGCGGATCATGCAAGACGTTCTGTATATCGCCGCCGGGGCGTCGGTGCTGTGGCTGTGCTGGGCGCTGGCGCGGTTATGCGAGCGACTGTGAGTCGGGGGAATCATGACAACGCTAATTGCGGGAGTGGTGGGAGCGGTGCTGTTCGGTTACCTGCTGCTTGCGCTGCTGAAGCCGGAGAAGTTTTGAGGGGCCGATGACTGTACACGGAGTGGTGCAGATCGCCGTCTATGCGGCCGTTCTGCTGGCGTTGAGCAAGCCGCTGGGAGTGTACATGGCCCGGGTGTACGAGGGGCGGCGAACGTTTCTGCATCCCCTGCTGCGACCGCTGGAGCGGCTTTGCTACCGGGGGGCCGGTGTGGATGAGGGCGCCGAGCAGAGCTGGTTGAGTTACACGGCAGCGTTGCTGGCCTTCAGTCTGGTGGGGTTTTTGCTGGTGTATGCCCTGCAGCGGCTGCAGGGCTGGCTGCCGTTCAATCCGCAGGGCATGGGCGCGCGCCAGGTGAAGCCGGATCTCGCCTTCAACACCGCGGCCAGCTTCATGACCAACAGCAATTGGCAGGCATATGCCGGGGAGAGCACTTTCAGCTATGCCGTGCAGATGGCCGCCTTCACAGTGCAAAATTTCGCCTCGGCCGCGGCAGGGATGGCGGTGGCGGTGGCGCTGATCCGCGGATTCACCCGCCGGCAAATGGCGACCATCGGCAACTTTTGGACCGACACGGTGCGGGGAACCGTCTACATACTTTTGCCTTTGGCGGTGGTGGGGGCGTTGTTTCTGGCGTCGCAGGGCGTGATTCAGAATTTTCACGCTTCGACGCGAGTGACCACGGTGGAAGGAGCGATGCAAACCCTGGCCCAGGGTCCGGTGGCCTCACAAGAGGCGATCAAGCAGCTGGGGACCAACGGAGGCGGGTTCTTCAGTGTCAACTCGTCGCATCCTTACGAAAATCCGACGCCGCTGACGAACTTCGTCGAGTGCCTCTTCATCCTGCTCATCCCAGCCGGATTGGTCTGCTGCTTTGGCAGCATGGTGGGCGACACCCGCCAGGGGTGGGCGCTCTATGCGGCCATGTTCCTGATGTTTGTTGCGGGGCTGGCGGTGTGCTATCCGGCGGAGCAGATGGGTAACCCGAATCTGGCGCGGGCCGGGGTGGCGAGTCGCCCGAGCGCCACGCAACCGGGCGGAAACATGGAGGGCAAGGAGGTACGCTTTGGCATCGCCGACTCGGCGCTGTGGGCGGTGGCCACCACCGACGCCGGCAATGGCAGCGTGAACAGCGCGCTGGACAGCTATACGCCGCTGGGCGGGCTGGTGCCGCTGTTCAACATGGAGACCTCGGAGGTGATCTTCGGCGGCGTGGGATCGGGGCTGTACGGCATGCTGTTGTACGCCATCCTGGCGGTCTTCATCGCCGGGCTGATGGTGGGGCGGACGCCGGAGTATCTGGGCAAAAAAATTGAGGGCAAGGAGGTCAAGATGGCGATGCTGGCGCTGATCGCCTGCGCCTTCTCGATTCTGGTGTTCAGCGGCATCTCGGCCCAGGCGACATTCGCCGCGCATAGCTACTGGAATCCGGGTCCGGCGACCGCCAATTTGGCGAACGGTGGTCCGCACGGGTTGAGCGAGGTTCTCTACGCCTATTCCAGCGCGACGGGAAATAACGGCAGTGCGTTCGGCGGGTTGAACGCCAACACCCCCTGGTACAACCTGACCCTGGGGCTGGCGATGCTTCTGGGGCGGTTTCTGATCATCATTCCGATGCTGGCGGTGGCCGGCAGTCTGGCGGCGAAAAAGACGGTGGCCAGTAGCACGGGAACGCTGCCCACCACCGGGCCGCTGTTTGTGGGGCTGCTGATCGGCACGGTGGTGATCGTCGGAGCGCTGACGTTTTTGCCGGCCCTGGCACTGGGGCCGCTGGTGGAGCACTTTCTGATGCAGGCCGGGCATCTGATATGAGTCAGCTGCGGCCAAGACGCTTATTCGATCCGCAGTTGGCGGCTCGGGCGCTGCGCTCGGCGCTGGGCAAATTGAATCCAGTGTCGCTGGTGCGCAACCCGGTGATGTTCGTGGTCGAAGTCGGAGCCGCGCTGACCACCGGACTGCTGGTCGCGGCCTTGCTGGGGCGGAGGCCGGAGGCGGGGTTTGACCTGCAAATTGCGCTCTGGCTGTGGTTCACGGTGCTGTTTGCCAACTTTGCCGAAGCCATGGCCGAGGCGCGCGGCAAGGCCCAGGCGGACAGCCTGCGGCGGACGCGCAGCGACGCTCCGGCGCGCCGCCGCGACAGCCGCGGACGGGTGGAGATGGTGGCGGGGGCGGAGTTGCGGGTGGGCGATGTGGTCGAGGTGCAGGCGGGGGATCTGATTCCCGGCGACGGCGAGGTGATCGAGGGCATCGCCACCGTGGATGAATCGGTGATCACCGGCGAGAGCGCGCCGGTGATCCGGGAGTCGGGAGGCGACCGCAGCGCGGTGACCGGCGGGACGCGGGTGCTGAGCGATGCGCTGGCCATACGCATCACCTCCAATCCGGGAGAGACCTTTCTCGATCGCATGATTGCCCTCGTGGAAGGGGCGCAGCGACAAAAGGCGCCGAATGAGATTGCGCTCAACATCCTGATCTCCGGCCTGACGTTGATCTTTCTGCTGGCGGTGGCGACGCTGTTGCCCATGGCGCGCTTCAGCGTGGCCCAGGCGGGGGCCGGAGCGGCGCCCAGCCTGGCGGTGCTGATTGCACTGCTGGTGTGCCTCATCCCCACCACCATTGGCGGCTTGCTGTCGGCCATCGGCATCGCCGGCATGGACCGGGTGATGCAGCACAACGTGCTGGCGCTGAGCGGCAAGGCGGTGGAGGCGGCGGGCGACATTGACACCCTGCTGATGGACAAGACCGGAACCATCACCATCGGCAACCGCGAGGCGGTGGAGTTTGTGGCGGTGGAGGGGGTGAGCGAGGCCGAGCTGGCGGATGCGGCACAGTTGTCGAGCCTGGCGGACGAGACGCCGGAGGGGAGATCGGTGGTGGTGCTGGCTAAGGAGAAATACGGACTGCGCGGACGGCATCTGCCGGAAGAGGAAGTGGAGTTCATCGCCTTCTCCGCCTATACGCGCATGAGCGGCGTGGACCTGGTCGCGGCAGCTCGGAGGCACCCCGGGCAGAGCGGGCGCCCGCTGCCGGGGAGCGAAGCCACGGCGCTGAGCGACCGTAGGGAGCGACCCAAGTCAGGGGTGGAGTATCCACATGGGCGACGGCTGCGCAAGGGCGCCACGGCGGCGGTGGCGGCCTTTGTGGCCGGCAACGGCGGCACAGTGAGCGAGGCCGCGCTGGAGGTGAGCGACCGGATCGCGCGCGGCGGCGGCACCCCGCTGGCGGTCGCCGATGGCGGGCGTCTGCTGGGGTTCATCCACCTCAAGGACATCGTCAAGGGCGGGATGCACGACCGCATTGTGCAGTTGGGGGAGATGGGCATTCGCACCGTCATGATTACCGGCGACAACCCTCTTACCGCGGCGGCGATCGCGGCGGAGGCGGGGGTGTCGGATTTTCTGGCTCAGGCGACGCCCAAGGACAAGCTGGAGTACATCCGCCGGGAGCAGGCGGCCGGACGGTTGGTGGCGATGACCGGCGACGGCACCAACGACGCCCCGGCGCTGGCCCAGGCGGACGTGGGGCTGGCGATGAACTCGGGGACGCCGGCGGCGAAGGAAGCCGGCAACATGGTGGACCTCGACAGCAACCCGACCAAGCTGATCGAGGTGGTGGCCATCGGCAAACAGTTGCTGATCACCCGCGGCGCGCTGACCACCTTTTCGCTGGCCAACGATGTGGCCAAGTACTTCGCCATCCTGCCGGCGATGTTCATGGTGACCTATCCGTCGCTGCAGGCCTTCAACATCATGCGCCTGCACACCCCGCAAAGCGCGGTGCTGTCGGCGGTGATCTTCAATGCCCTGATCATCATCGCCCTGGTGCCGCTGGCCTTGCGGGGGGTGAAGTACCGGCCGGCGGGCGCCGCCAGCCTCCTGCGGCGGAATCTGCTGGTCTATGGTTTGGGAGGGATTCTGGCGCCCTTTCCCTGCATCTGGGCGATTGACCAATTGGTGCACGCCCTGCGACTGGCCTGAGGCGAACTGTCATGACCCGACACCTGGCTCCCGCGTTGCGATTGATGTTGTTGCTGACCTTGCTGCTGGGGGTGGTGTACCCAGTCGTGCTTACCGGACTGTGCCGGTGGTGGTTTCCATGGCAGGCGAACGGCAGCCTGCTCGACCGGAACGGGCAGGTTGTGGGTTCCACGCTGATCGGACAGGTTTTCACACGGCCGGAGTATTTTCATGGGCGACCGTCGTCAGCGGGAGCGGGATACGACGGGTCGGCATCGGGGGCGTCCAACCTGGGGCCGACCAGCGCGCAGTTGCTGGAGGGCGAAGTCGAAGACGGCAAGGTGGTCTTCGACGGCATTCGGCTGCGGGTGCTGCGCTACTGCCTGGAGAACGGCATTGGGTTCGCTTCCTCGCAGCCGCTGGATCGTTTCCGCCGCGGCGACGGAACTTTGGATGCCGTGAAGCTCATCGCCGCGTTTCGCGACCCTGACGCGGGGGTCGCTCGGCGTAGCCGAGCGGGGCCCCGCGCCAGTCAATGGCATGCGCTGATAATCACCCCCGCCCAGCCGCTACCGGCGGATGCGGTGACCGGCTCGGGCTCGGGGCTTGATCCCGACATCAGTCCGGCGAATGCGCGCCTGCAAGCGCCGCGGGTGGCGCGGGCGCGAGGGGTCGCGGTGGCGCAGATCGAGCGCCTCATCGCGCGCTACACGCAGGCGCCGGCCTTCGGCCTGCTGGGGGATGCGCGGGTCAACGTGCTGGAATTGAACCTGGCACTGGATCGCCACGCGGGGCCCCTCGCCGGTCAATGATGAAATCCATGGTTCTGTCGCTCACGGTTGCGCTAAAGCCCGTCGGGGCTGGGGCACAAGGGGCCCCCAGCCCTGTCGAGCGTCAAGCGGGTCGAGTGGCAAAGCCACTCTGGGGCCCGCGCCCATTAAAGCCCGCCTCTACTGGCCGCTGCCGATAACGGCGCCACTGACCACCAACTCGACGCGGCGGTTCTGCTGCCGGCCGGTGGAGGTGGCGTTGGAAGCCACCGGGTCCGCCTCGCCGAAGCCGGCGGCGCTGACCGAACCGGCGCGTACACCCTGGGAGGTCAGGAAGGCAGCCACCGCGGCGGCGCGGCGGTCCGAGAGCTGCTGGTTGTAGGCGGCCGCACCGGTGTTGTCGGTGTAGCCATTCACCTGGATGGTGAGGCCGGGGTAGGTCTCCAGAATGCCGGCCGCCTTGGCCAGCTTCACTGTGGCCTCGGGGCGTAGGGTGGCCTGGTTGAGGTCAAAGAGAACATCGGAGAGGCTCATGATCAGCCCGCGCGCGGTTTCGCGCGTAGCGGTGATTTGGCTGAGCTGCTGCCGCAGCTCCTCGCGGACGGCGCTGACCTTCGCCTGGGCCTCGCTGGCCTGTTGCTGCGCTGCCTGGGCCTGGGCCCGGGCGGCCTGCGCCTGTTGGCGGGCGGCATCCGCCTCCGCACTCGCCTGATCACGGGCCTGCTGGGCGGCATCGGCCTGTTCCCGCGCCACCGACGCCGCTGCCGCCTGGGAAGCGGCTTCCGACCGCGCTTGCGCCACCTGCTCCTGCTGCCTGGTCTTCAGCGAGAGCAGGCGGGCATCCTCGGCGCTCTGCACGGCGGCGCGGGCCGCGGTGGCCACCACGCCCTTGTCGGCGTGGGCTTCCTGCTCGCCGCGGGCCTGCTGCAGCTCGGCCTGCGCCTTCTGGTAAGGTTGCGTGGCGTACTGGTCCGCACCCGCCCAGCGGGCGATGCGGACGGCGTTCTCCGCCTCATAAAGATCGAGCGGAACCTTGGGGCTTTGCGGCAACAGCGTAATTTCACGGGCGGGCACGTGCAGGCGGTAGTTGCCGCGCTGCAGCAGCTCGGCCTTGGCCTCGACCAGCGCCTGGGAACCGCGCGTATCGGGTTTCACCTGACCCTGCATCACCACCAGGTCGCTGGGTCGGGTGACATCGAAATAAGGCTCGGCGGTGACCAGCAGGCCGAAGTTCTGCAGCGGCGTGGTGACGTCGAGCGACGCGCTCCGGCCGCGCAGTTGCACCTCGCCCAGATTGCGCGCGCGTCCGTCAGGGGTGATGGCCCAGAGGACGTAAGTGAGGTACTCGGGGCCGAACATCTGCGCCGGGGTGACATCATCCACGTCCACGTGAACGTGCGTCGCGCCCCGCTGGATCTGTACGTCGGCACTGCCCTGGGCGTGGGGGAGCAGCGTGGTGCCCTGCAGCGCGAGCGAGGTTGAGCCGCTCAAAACCTTGAAGTTCACCGCGGTGACATTGCGCTCGACCACCGACACTTTAAAGATCGGCACCACGCCTGCGGCGTTGGGCGCGGCGACCTCGGGCTTCACCTGTTGCGCTCCGGCGGCGACGATCATCGCGCCCGCGCACAGCCCCAGGATGAACGCGCGCCCGGGGCGCGCACAACACTTCTCATTGAGATAGTTTTGCAAATGCATAACCCACCTCCTGCCCTCAAGGGAGCACGTGGCGGGCCAATCCGGCAAAGCACGAAATATCAGGAACTTAGGATTCTTGACTCACGGCGGAAAAAGTAAAAAGTGCCGGTCAATCAGCGGATTCCACCGCAGGTGCAAAAGCCAACGGCGCCCGGCGAGAGCCGGGCGCCGTTGGCAGTGCTGCTGTGACGCCGCTTACTGCTTGTCCAGTTTGCGGCCGGCGTCGAGGTGGTCGAAGTTGAGAATGGTGTTGAGCACCATGGCGTAGCTGCCGCGGGTTTCGCCGCGGTAGACCGGGTTGGGGCTGAACATCACCACATGGCCCTTGGCCACGGGAACGTCCACCACCGCGGGCCGCTCGGCGATGGCGTCCGCGCCCTGAACCAGCCCGGAGACCAACAGGTGGCGCGCATCGCTGTAGCGGAGCACGACCCGGGGACGGAACTGGGGCGGGATGACGGCGCTGCTCTGGGCCGCCTGCTCAGGGGTTACCGGAGCGGCTTCCCAGGGCTGGACGGTGGGTCCGGGCGCCGGCGGCGGCGGGTTTACGCGGCCGATAACGAAGTCCGGATCCTGCGCAGTGCCGCGGCCGGTGGCGCGGCGGCCAACTTCCGCGCCCAGGCGGCGGCCTCCGCCGCGCCCTCCCTCCACGCTGCTTACGCCGAAGGCGGGGCACTGGTAGCAGTACACCGACAGACTGGAGCCGTAGCCGTACATGATCGGGCTGGCGGCGTCCACCACCTCGCTCTTCACCAGCGTGCCGATGATGCGCTCGTCGTTGGGCTGGCTCACGCTCACGCCGTGAGCGTAGCCGAGCGCCTCGGCGAACTCCGAGGTGTCCATCGAGGTCACCAGCACGCCGCCCTCATGAATGAAGTTCTGCAGATTCGCCACCCCCGACCATCCCAGGCCGGGACGCATGTCCGGGGTGGAGTCGAGTTTGCCCAGGTTGGGCGTCTCGGC
>DATBPS010000200.1:0-24709 GCA_036561225.1 Terriglobales bacterium | reverse complement strand
CCAGAACGGCGCCGGCATGCTGCTCGATGCCCTCTCCAGCGTGTGGCAGGAGTGGGTGGTGAACTACGACTGGCTGCGTCAGGCCCGTCTGGCCGGCGGGCTGCAGGGGGGCGTGGCGGGCGCAGCCGCGGGCGTGTTGCGCGATGGCGGCGAGGCGGCGGCCGCCGCCTGGAAGGCCGCCCTGCACCCGGCCTACCGCCGGCATGCCGGCTGGCTGATCACCGTGGTGCTGTCGCTGTCGCTGGCTCTGCTGGCCCTGCTCAGCGGATGGTTCTGGCAGCGGCGCTCCCAGCGCGCGCGGCAGGCGCCGGGACACCTCGACGAGGCGCAGCAGGCGCGGGCGCGCCGCGCCTACCGCAGCTTCCGCCGCCGCCTGGCGCGGCTGGGAGTGGAGCGGCAACCCGGACAAACCGCCGAGGAACTGCTGGCTGCGCTGGCCCGGCGCTCCCCCCAGCCGCCGCTGGCCCAGGCGGCGCAACGCTTCATCTCCGCCTATCAGGCGGTGCGCTTCGGCGGCGGAACGGCCGAGGAAACCGCCCGCCTGCGCGCCCAGCTGCGCCAGGTGCGGCGGGTGGCCCGCAAGCGCTACTTGTGCGCGCAGTAGGGCGCCATCCGTCCGGTGGGCGCCTTCACTGTGGTCACCCCACGCCCGGCGTCCAGCACCTGAAACAGCGTCCCCGCGTTGTCGGTGTTGAGAATGGGCAGCAGCGCATCCAGGGCTGGCTTGGGCACCGCCTGCGTGGCATCCACCTGGGTGGAAGGCGCGCTGCTCAGCACCGCCCGCTGGAAGGCATCGTCGCGCTCGTGGCTCCATTGCTGGCCGGCATCGGCCTGCGCCTGCGCCAGCGCGCGGAAGCCGCCCGCCTGCAGCTCGATCCGCTGCCTGGCCTTGACCACCTGGCGACGGCGGCCATCCTGTACCTGCACTTGCCCGTCGAGAACTTCCACCGTCGCCGGCTGGTCGGCCAACGCCTCCAGGCGCAGCTTCACCCCGCCATCGCCGGTGCTGACCTCGCCGCCGCCCGGCAGCAGCACGTGGAAATCGCGGCTGTCGCTGTCCTGCAGGGTGAAGTACGCCTCGCCCGACACCAGTTGCACCGTCGTTCCGCGGATACCGTCGTCGCGCAACACCAGACGGGGAAAGCTCATCTCGCTGTGGGAGGTAATGCGCAGCGCCGAACCGCATTCCAGCTCGACTTCGGCCCGGGCGTTGATATCGGTGCGGATGCTCTCGCCCTCAACCACCGGCTGGTTCAGCGCCGCCGGCGTCCACCGCGGCGCGCCCTGGCCCGCCACCGCGCCCGGCCGTTGCACCTGCACCGAATGATCGAGATAGCTCACCGCCACGATGCGAATGTGCGACTCCGCCCACGCCACCACGGCGGCCATCGCCACCACGCCCGCCAGCGAAACCCGGAACCTTGCCTTCATTCGTCCACCGAAGGTCTGCTTCTAATTTCCAGTCTGTGCCTATTCCCACGCCTGTCAAGCAGGTCATAATCGGTAGGCTTCCATGGCAGAACAGGTACACAAGCCGGATTGGCTGGCCGCCCATCTCCCTTCGCTCGACGGTCTCCGCGGGCTGGCGATTATCCTCGTCCTTCTTCACCACTGTCAGCCCCGGCTGATTTCTCTGGGTCTCGGCTCCCTCGCCGCCTGGGGATGGATCGGCGTCAACCTGTTCTTTGTCCTCTCCGGGTTCCTGATTACCGGCATTCTGCTCGACGAACGCGGCACCCGGCACCTGTTCCGCAACTTCTACGCCCGGCGCGGGCTGCGCGTCTGGCCCTTGTACTTTGTCGTCTTTCCGCTGGTGTATTGGGGCATGGGACCGCATGACTCCTGGAGCGGGGGCGCGGCGGGATGGATATTCTTCCTCCTTTATATACAGAACCTGTCGCCCGGCCTGAGTGGCACTCTGTACCCCACCTGGAGCCTGGCGATTGAAGAACAGTTTTATCTGGTGTGGGCGCCGCTGGTGCGCTTCCTTTCCCCGCGAGCGCTGGCCGGACTGCTGGTCGGGGTGCTGGCGGTGGGTGCCGGGATCCGTATGCATGCGGTGCTGACCCCGGTCAACACCCTCTACCACCTGGACGGCCTGGCGGCCGGCAGCTTGCTGGCGCTGCTCATCCGCCTCTGGCCCTCCGGGTACAAGCAATGGCGCCGGGTGGGCATGGCCACGACCGTGGTTGGAGGCCTGGGCTGGCTCTGGTCGAATGCCTGGGCGCCGGCTTATCTGAACACCGCCCTCGGGGTCGCCTTTGCCGGCGTCCTCTTACTGGCCGCCCTGGCGCCCAACGCCGCGGGGCTGAACCTGCGCCCGCTGCGCTTTGTGGGCAAGATCAGCTACGGCCTCTATCTGGTGCACATGCCCATCTTTGCCCTGCTCGGCGGGCTCGACGAACACATGGACCGCATCCACGCCGGAGCGGCGGGCGACTTACTGATCGTGGTGGTGCGTTGGACGGCGGCGCTGCTGGTGGCCGGCATGTTCTGGTACGGCTTCGAACGGCCGATTTTGCGCCTGAAGCGCTACTTCCGTCCCGCCGCCGTCGCCGCGCCGGCGGTGGTCGCCGCGCCCAGCGAAGCATAAAACGCCAGCGTCTGCTCGGCGGCGCGCCGCCAGGTAAAGGGCAATACCCGCCGGCGGCCGGCCTCCGCCAACCGCCGGCCCAGCGCCGCATTTTCCAGCAACAGTTGCCAGCCGTCGGCCAGAGCCGCGGCATCGCGGCTGGGAACCTTGAGCACATGCTCGCCGTGCTGCAGCCAGTCTCCCGCCCCTACCGCGCGGCTCATCACCACCGGCAGCCGCTGGCTCAGCGCTTCAAACGTGACCATGGCGAAGCCTTCGGCGGTCGAGGGACAGAGCAGCAGATCATGGCGCCGGTACTGATCGAAGACCGCCTCGACAGAGTCCACACGCGGCAGCACCGTGAGCCAGGGCTGACAGACTTCGACAAACGCGGAGCGCACCCATCTCTCGACCTCGCCCCACTCTCCCCCGATACCCGGACCCAGGATGGTGAGGCGGGCCGCGATGCCGCGCGTGATCAACCGGCGGTGCGCTTCCGCCAAATAATGAATGCCCTTGCCGGTGTGCCAGGCGCCGCAGAACAACGCCCCCGCCCCCCGCGTCGCCTCCGCCGGTGGCGCCACGCCGGCCCCCGCCATCGGCACCCCATGCGGAATCACCGCCAGACGTTCGGGCGGCTGCCAGCCGCGATGCAGCGCCAGCAGCCGCTCACGGCGATTGAGCAGAATGCCGCCGTCAGCCAGGCGAAAGGCACGCTCGGTTTGCCGCAACCGCGCCGCCGGATACCACACCCGCCGCCACCACGGCTTGGAGATGAGGCCTGCGCGTCCGTCCTGGATCAGTCCCCGATAATAAATGTGGTCGAGCCCATGTGAGCGGGCCACCACCACCGCGCCCGCAAACTCGCCGCCCCGGCGAGCCGCCGCCATCGGCCCGGCTTCCGCACTGGCCGCGTCGATGACGTCATACGGTCCGCGCTCCCGCCATGCCCGCCGCGCCCCCTGCCGCGCCAGCCAGGGCGAGACGGCATAGCGCAGCCGCTCGCTCCGCGGCCGCGCCCCCAGGTCTTCGCGAAACAGGCAGTCGCAGTCGTGACCCAGTTCCCGCAGCTGCTCCTGCAACCGCAACGGCGCCTGAGAAGCGCCGACGGTGATGTCGGCGGGATCGTCGCTGACCAGCAGAATACGCATCCGACAGCCGGATTATACCGCCCGCCCACTATGTGCTACCATGTGCTACATGGGAGCCAAAGCAGTGCCGCGTCTGGCGCAGGTGGGGGTGCGGGAACTGCGACAGAACCTCAGCGTCTATCTGCGGCGGATCAAACAAGGTGAGCGCCTGGAGGTCACCGAACACGGCCGCCTGGTGGCGCTCCTGGTGCCGCCGCCGGCGACGGATTCGGTGCTGGATCGCCTGGTGGCTGCGGGCTTGGCCACGCGGGCCACGCGCGATATCCGCGACCTGCCGCCACCTCTCCCCCTCCGGTCCGGCGAACGCCCTGCGAGTGAAATCCTGCAGGAGATGCGGGACGAGGACGACCGTTAGCACCCATGGGGGCGATCTACCTCGACAGCTCCGCCGCGGCCAAGTTGGTGTGGCAAGAGAACGAGTCCACCGTTCTACGGAACTTCCTGGCACAGCGTGGGGAATTGTTCTGCAGCCGTCTGGTGCAGGTGGAGCTGGGTCGGGTCGAACTGCGGCGCGGCTTGGGCGGCCCCCAAGTGGAAAACTTTCTCCGCTCGGTGGTGTTGCTGGAAGTGCATGTTGAGGTTCTCGAGCATGCGGCCCGCCTGCCGCCACCCGCGCTGCGCTCCCTGGATGCGATCCACCTGGCCACTGCCTTGTCGGTACCGGGGCTGCGGGACATGGTGGTCTATGATCGCCGCTTGAGCGCCGCCGCCCAAGCCGTGGGTCTGCGCGTATGGGCGCCGGCCTGATTAGCGAACCAGAGGTGGCCGTGCCAGTTGCGGCCACTCGGCGCGCAGGGCGGCGAGCTTGGGCAGATCGTTGATGCGGATGTACGGATCGCCGGGGTTGTGCAGGGCGTAGTCCTGATGAAAATCCTCGGCGGCATAGAAGGCGCTGAGCGGGGTGAGCTCGGTGACGATGGGGCGCGGGTAGGCGTGCGCGGCGCTCAGCTGCCGGATATAAGCCGCGGCAATGTCCTGCTGCTCCGGGTCGGAGTAAAAGATCACCGAGCGATACTGCGCGCCGGCGTCGGGTCCCTGGTGCATCCACTCGGTCGGATCGTGGGCGACGGAGAAAAACACCCGCAGCAGTTGGCCGAGTGAAACCTGACTCGCGTCGTAGACTACCTTCACCGACTCGGCATGACCGGTGCGCCCGGTCGAGACCTGCTCGTAGTGGGCGGTGGCGGCGCCGCCGCCCGCGTATCCGGCCGTGGCCGACTGCACCCCGCGGACATTCTCAAACACCAGCTGGATTCCCCAGAAGCATCCGCCCGCCAGCACCACCGATTCCATCCGCGGGCCGGCCGGGGTGGGTTCGTCCATTTGCGGCTCGGGAAACGGACCCGCCTGGCGCACCGTGCAGCCTGCTACTGCCAGTGCCAGGGCAAGCGCCATCAGAACCGCTATCGCGTACCGGAACATATCTTTCTATTAGGATGCATCGCCTCCCCGCCGGCTGCGTTTTGATTGCGCCGTCATGAGCTACTATTCGCCGTATTGCCTGTGCTACAGTGCCGATGGCTCACCCCTTTGGAGGCTTCCATGCGATCCCGCTATGTTTTGCCGCTGGCACTGGC
The DNA here is from genome assembly GCA_036561225.1 of Terriglobales bacterium. GTDB lineage: Bacteria > Acidobacteriota > Terriglobia > Terriglobales > SCQP01 > SCQP01. The sequence continues at coordinate 19,409 of DATBPS010000200.1, read as the reverse complement.
CTTGGCCACCAGCGGACTGCTCCTGGCCCAGGGCCGGCGCGGCAACGAGCCGCCGCCGCCCGCGGTCAACGTCAGCACCAACCCGCTTTTGAAACCCTTTGCCTTCCGCTCCATTGGGCCGGCCATCATGCTGGGCCGCGTGGACGACATCCAAGGCTCACCCCAGGATCCGATGCTGCTCTACGTCGGTTTCGCCACCGGCGGGCTGTGGAAGTCCACCGACGGCGGCCTGCACTGGACCTCGCTCTGGGACAACATGCCCAACGAGTCCATCGGCGACATCGCCGTGGCCCCCTCCAATAAAGAAGTGGTGTACGTCGGCAGCGGCGAGGCCAACAACCGCCAAAGCTCCTCCTTCGGTGACGGCGTGTGGGGAACCCGCGACGGCGGCAAAACCTGGACCCATCTCGGGCTGGAGAAGACCCAGGCCATCGGCCGCATCGCTGTGGATCCGACCAACCCCGACGTGGCCTACGTGGCCGCCAACGGCGATCTGTTCGGTCCCAACCCCGACCGCGGCCTCTACAAGACCGCCGACGGCGGCAAGACCTGGACCAAGGCCAAGTACATTGACGAGAACACCGGCTTTGAGGACGTGGCCATTGACCCCTCCAGCCCGAAGACGATCTACGCCAGCAGCTATGAGCACCGCCGCACCTGGTGGGGCTACAACGGCGGCGGCGCCAACAGCGGCCTCTGGAAGTCCACCGACGCCGGCTCAACCTGGAAGCGCCTCGATGGCGCCGGCTGGCCCAAGCCCAAGGACGGCATCTACGGCCGCATCGCCATCGCCATTTATCCGCCCAACCCCAAGGTGATCTTCGCCCAGGTCGAGGCCGGCGCCAGCGCCGGTGTGGGCGGCGGCACGGACGCGGCCGGCGGACCGGAGAAACCGCGCGCCGGTGGGCGCGGCGGCGAGGGCCGCGGCCCCCAGCCTCCCCCCGACCCCAACGCCAGCGGCCTGTTCCGCTCCGACGACGGCGGCGCCACCTGGACATTCCTCAGCAACCAGGACCAGCGCCCGGTGTACTTCAGCCAGTTGCGCGTGGACCCCAAGAACGAAAACAAGCTGTTCGTGGGCGGCACGCCGGGACAAATCTCCGAGGATGGCGGCAAGACCTGGCACCCCATGACCGCCAGCCACACCGACTACCACGCCATCTGGATCAATCCCCAGGACCCGCGCATTGTGCTGGTCGGCCATGACGGCGGTTTTGACATCAGCCACGATGGCGGCGAGAGCTGGTACTACAACCACAACATGGCCGTGGGCCAGTTCTATCAGGTGTCCGCCGACATGCGGCATCCCTACTACGTCTGCGGCGGCCTGCAGGACAACAACGCCTGGTGCGGCCCCAGCGCGGTGCGCAACCGCACCGGCTCGGTCAACACCAACTGGTTCACGGTATCGGGCGGCGACGGCTTCTACACCCGCCAGGATCCCTACGACTACAACATCGTCTACGGCGAATCGCAGGACGGCAGCATGAGCCGCCACAACTTCCGTGACGGTTCGCAGCAGAGCATCCGGCCGCGTCTCACCGAGCCGGAGAACCAGAACGCGGGCGGCGGCGGCTTCGGCGGCCGCGGCGGACCGGGCAACATCGTCAATCAGCCCGCCGATCCGCTCGATGCGCTGCGCTTCTACTGGAACGCGCCTTTCGAGATCTCGCCCTTCAACCCCGGCCGCGTCTACATGGCGGCGCAGTACTTCTTCGTCTCCAACGACCGCGGCGATACCTGGACGGTGAACCCCGAGGACCTGTCCAAGCACGTCAACCGCTGGTCGCCGGAGATGGCGATCATCATCCCCGGCAATGAGCCGATGGCCTCCAAGCACGACGGCTACTCCGCCAGCTCGCTCACCACCCAGGTGCGCGAGTCGCCCTCGCAGCCGGGCGAGATCTGGGTCGGCACCGACGACGGCAACCTGCAGTTGAGCCTCGATGACGGCAAAAACTTCACCAACGTCATGGGCAACCTGACCGGCAGTGTCGCCGGCGCGCCCAAGGGCTACGTGCAGGTGTCGCGCATCGAGCCCTCGCACTTCAGCGGCGCGACCGCCTACGTGGCGCTCGACAACCACCGCAACAACGACTACCGCCCCTACCTTTACAAGACCACCGACTACGGCAAGACCTGGACGGATGTCACCGCCAACCTGCCGGAGATGGGCGAGATTCAGGCGGTGCGCGAGGATTCGCGCAACCCCGACCTGCTCTTCGTCGGCACCGAGGGCGGCCTGTTCATCTCCACCGATGGCGCCCGCAGTTGGCAGAAGTTCATGACCAACCTGCCCACCGTCCCGGTGGACGATGTGCTCGTCCATCCCCGCGACCGCGATCTGATCATCGCCACCCACGGCCGTTCGATCTGGATCGCCGACGACATCACCCCGCTGGAGCAGCTCAACCAGATCGGGGATGCCGACGTGCATCTGTTCGATCCGCGCCCGGCGGTGCAGTGGAAGAACGACACCGAAATGCAGCAAACGGTGTTCCAGGATGAATTCCACGGCGACAACCCCCAGGGCGGAACCGCCATCAGCCTCTGGGCCAAAAACGACATGGGCGAAGCCACCATTGACTTCCTGCAGAACGGAAAGGTGGTCAGCACCATGAAGGAGCAGGTGCACGCCGGCATGAACCGCTACCAGTGGGATATGCGCGGCATCGCCCCGCCTCCTCCCGCCGGCGCCGAGAACGAAGGCGGACGCGGCGGCTCCGGTGGCGCTCAAGGCGGACGCGGCGCGGCCCGTGGCCCGCAGCCGGTGCCCTTCGTGGCCGGCGGCGGCCGTGGCGGCTTCTTCGGCCGCGGCGCCGCACCCCAGGGCCCGCTGCTTAGCCCCGGCACCTACATGGTGCGCGTCAACGTGGGCGGCAAGACGCTCAACACCTCGGTCGTCGTCCTGGCCGACGAGTGGATGCACACCGAGCAGTAGACCGCTCGCCCCACTTCACCCTCAACCCAGCGGGCCCGCCTCACGGCGGGCCCGCTTTTTTGCGCGTGGTAGAATTGACCAGTTGAAATGACTGGTCAAAATGTATGAAGACAGTACAGGCATCCGAGGCGAAGACGCATTTTCTGCGTCTGTTGGACGAGGTGGAGGACGGCGAGGAGATTGTTATCACCCGCCATGGCAGGGTGATCGGGCGCATCCTGCCGGAAGAAAAGGCCAGACAGCGGCGGTTTGAGCGCGCCACCGCGGCGATGGAAGAAATTCGCAGGCACACCAAGCCGGTGACGATAAAGGAGATGCTCGCGTGGCGGCACGAGGGGCACCGCTACTGATGTTTGTGCTCGACGCCTCCACGGCGCTGTCATGGGCCTTCCCGGACGAGTCGAGCGAGACAGCCGACATTGCCTGGCGCTTGCTGCGCGACGACTCGGCAGCCGTGCCAGGTGTCTGGTGGTTCGAGCTGCGCAACATCCTCCTACTCGGGGAACGGCACGGCCGGATTGGCGCCGAGCGTGTCGAGAGCTTCCTGACGACGCTGAGCTCCCAGCCGATCGTCTTTCCACCGCGGCCCTCCGACAAGGCGATATTTGCAGTCGCGCGCCGATGGAAGCTGACCATCTACGACGCCGCCTACCTGGAGCTGGCACAGCGCCTCAAGGCACCCCTGGCAACACTGGACCGCAGGCTGGCACAGGCAGCGGAGGGGGCGGGGGTGAGGCTGATCCGGCGCGATTCCTGACCCGGGAATGGAAGCCAACATGGTGGTAGCCGCCACCGCATCGAGTCGCCGCCGCCCCGCGCCGGCGGCGGGGGTGGCGCTTGGCGGGCGCGGCAGGATTCGAACCTGCGACCGTCGGCTTAGAAGGCCGATGCTCTAGTCCAACTGAGCTACGCGCCCGGTGGAATCATCATAGCGTGCATGGCGCGGGCGCAAAGCCGGCGGAGCGGGCATAATGGCGGCATGAGCGTCTGGTATTCGCGGCCGGAGGATACGTCGTTCGCGGGGTTGCGGGCGGGGTGGCGGCTGACCATTTTCCTGTGCCTGGCGGTGGGCGTGCCGGCGGTGCTGAGCGCCATCGCACTGGCGCTGGCGCATGGGCATGCGCGCGCCGGGACCACCCCCGTCGGTGGGCTCAATCCGCTGCTGGCGGCGGTGGGCGAAGGGGCGCCGTTTTTATGGGTGCTCTTCGTCTCCTGGATCATGGCCCGGCTCGAGCACCGCTCGCTCGCCGACTACGGCCTGCCCTGGCGGCGGGCTTTTCAGGGCAATTTCTGGGCGGGGGCGCTGTGGGGCGCAGTGTCGCTCACCGCGCTGCTGCTGCTCATTATGGTGTCGGGCGACTTCAGCTTTGGCCACCTGATGCTGCACGGCGCGGCGATCGAGACCTACGGGCTGGAGTGGGCACTGGCCTTCGTGCTGGTGGGATTTTTCGAGGAGTTCACCTTCCGCGGCTATGCCCTGGCCACGCTCACCCAGGGCACGACCTTCTGGACGGCGGCCATCATCCTGTCGGTGGTCTTTGGCGCGGTGCACCTGGGCAACACCGGCGAGAGCTGGATCGGAGCGCTGTCGGCGGGGCTGATTGGCCTCTTCTTCTGCTTCACGCTGCGGCGGACAGGAAGTTTGTGGTTCGCCATCGGCATGCACGCCGCCTGGGATTACTGCGAGAGCTTCGTCTACGGCGTGCCCGACAGCGGACAGGTTTCGCAGGGGCGGCTGCTCCGACCCGACTTCCACGGCAGCCACTGGATCACCGGCGGCAGCGTGGGGCCGGAGGGCAGCCTGTGGGTGTTCGTGATCATCGTGCTGCTGTTCGCCCTCTTCGCCGATCTCTACCCGGCGCGCGAGGCGGCGACGCCCAGTCCGGAGAGCACCGCGTCCTCGGCGGCGTAGTCGAACAGGCCGGGATCCGCGTTCACCGGCGGATGGTCGCGCTCATGGATGAGCGTGGCGCGGATGGCTTCCTCACGGCTCACCGGCTCACGGTACCCCAGCTCCTGGCGGATGCGGCTGGTGTCGGCGGCGCAGTGCTGGGCGGTGACGGCGGTGACGCGCAGATGCGGCGGCATATGCGCGGGCGAGGCCACCACCACGCGGCCGCGCCATCCGGCCACCTGGCCGACGGCCGTGGCCCACTCAGCTTCGGAGAAGTTGCCGGCGTCGGCCAGATTGTACACGCGCCCGGCGGCGCGCGGATTCGTCACCGCCAGCGCCACCCCGTGGGCCATGTTGATGACGTAGCCGCGCGGGCTGCGCCACTCCGCCCAGCCGCGTGGCAGCAAAATGGCGCCGCGACCGTCGCGCATCCGCCGCCAGAGGGCATACAAACGCCGGTGCGGATCCCCGGGGCCGTACAGCGGCGGCAGGCGCAGGATGGTGAGCCAGGCGCCGGGCGCGGCCGGCCACGCCGTGGCCGCCCGCTCCATGCCGAGTTTGTCGTACCCCTCCATCATCCACGGGTGCAGACGCCGCAGGTGGGCCAGCGTGGCGGCGGGATATAACCCACTGCTGGAGCGCAGACGCGCCGTTTCGCTCTGCGGCGCCGGCTCGATCGGTCCGCGGTCCACGCCGTGAAATACCGCCCAGGCGCGATACACGTCCAGGCTGCTGATCAGCACCATGCGGCGCCGCGGCGCCGCCAACACCCGCAGCGTGCGCCGCGCCGCCGCGCCGGACCCACAGATCAGGTCCACCACTACCTCGGGGGCGAACCTAGTCATGGCCGGGCCATAGGCCTCCATCTCCCGCCGGTCGCCGTGGAAATGGCCCACCTCGTCGCCGGCACACTGCTCGCCGCGATGAAAAATCGCCACCTCGTGCCCGTCGCCGCGCAGGGCTCGCACCAGCGGACCGCCCAGAAAGCCGGTCCCGCCGATGACCAGAATCCGCATATCAAGGTTGCGATGCCGAGAGGGTTCTTTGGGGCTGCGAGCCTGCCGCAAACCCACCCTGCGGCCGCCCCAATTTGGGGCCAACGCGGCAACAAGGAAGGGCGGCTCCAGCAAGAGGTGGCCGTGCCAGCTAGGCGCTTCGCTTTTTCTTCGATTAACCAGCGGAATACCGCGGATTTTTCCCTTGCGGCCATCCCGAAAACCCATAATATGTGGGCAGCAGTGGTCCAGAGTGGTACATTGTGGTTGGAACAGCGATGCTCAGGGGCAACTATCCCGCGCGGGTGGACGAGAAGGGGCGACTCAAGCTCCCCACCGAGTTCCGCTCGCAGCTGGACGCGGTCAATCCCGGGCACCAGTTCTACATCACCAGTTTTGACGGCGTGCAGGCGCGGGTGTACCCGCTGCCGGTGTGGGAAGAGTTGGAGCGCAAGCTGGCGGCGCTCCCCTCGATGCACCCCACCAAGCAGAAGCTGCTCAGCCGCACCAACTACTACGGCCAGGTGGTCGAGATGGATGGGCAGGGACGGGTGCTGATGCCGGCGGTACTGCGCGAGTCGGCCGATATGCGCGGCGACGTGGCGGTGCTGGGGTATCTGCAGTACCTGGAAGTTTGGAACGAGCAGCGGCTGCTGAAGGAGATGAAGGCGCAGGCCTTCAGTGACGACGACAAGCAGACGCTGGCCGACCTGGGGATTTAGGCGCCGCCGTGGCGGAACACGTTCCGGTAATGGCGGCGGAGGTGGTGGAGCAGTTGGCGCCGCGGCGCGGCGGGGTGTACGTGGACTGCACCCTGGGAGCGGGCGGCCACAGCCGCCGGATCGCGGAGGCGATGGGCCAGGGGAAGTTGTTCGGGTTCGACAAGGATCCGGCCGCTCTGGTGCTGGCGGAAGCCGCGGTCGCGGCGGCGGGCACGGAGGTGGAGTTTCGGGCGGTACAGACCGACTTCGCCGAAGCGCCGCGCTGGTTGCGGGAGCAGGGCATCGCCCAGGTGGACGGCGTGGTCGCCGATCTGGGGGTGAGCTCGATGCAGTTGGATCGGGCCGAGCGCGGATTTAGTTTTGCCGCCCCAGGGCCGCTGGACATGAGGATGGATCCTCGCCAGTCGCTGACGGCGGAGCAGGTGGTCAATCAGTTCGACGAGCGCACGCTGGCCGACCTGATTTTCCAATTTGGAGAAGAGAGGAGGTCGCGGAGGATTTCCAGAGCCATTGTCCGGTCACGGCCGCTACGCAGTACCGCCCAGTTGGCGGAGTTGGTGGCGGCCGTGAACCGGCCAATGAAAAGTTCCGGACGCCGGGGAATGCACCCGGCCACACGAACCTTTCAGGCGCTGCGCATCTACGTGAACTCCGAGATGGAATCCCTCTCCCAATTGTTGACGGCGCTGCCCGGCTGGCTGAAGCCGCAAGGACGGGCGGTGATCATCAGTTTTCATTCGCTGGAAGACCGGCCGGTGAAGCAGGCGTTCCGGGCGGGCGCGCAGTCGGGCCAGTGGCGCCTGCTGACGCCGCGGGCGCTGCGGCCGACGGATGAGGAAACGGCCCACAACCCGCGCTCGCGCAGCGCGAAATTACGGGCCATCGAGCGGGCGGCATAGCGGGAGGCAGCCATGGAAATCTATTTCCGACAGCAGATTGACAACTCGCGGGTGCGGCGGCTGGCCGATCCGCGGCGGCGGCGCGAGCAGCGCCTGTCGCTGCTCGCCGGCGGGGTGCTCTTCCTGCTGCTGTTCGGCTATGCCTGGATGCGCTTTCAGACGGTGCGGCTCGGCTATCAGTTGGAGGCGGCGCGGCAGCAGCAGGCGCAGCTGGAGCAGTGGAACCGCGGGCTGGAGCTGCAGCAGGCGGCGTTGCGCAACCCGCAGCGCATCTACGGCCTGGCCCAGGCGCGGCTGGGCATGCAGAATCCGCTGCCGGGACAGATCCTCGCCCTCGACACCGCCCCGGCGCCGGAGATCAATGCGCCCGCACCGGTGGTGGCGTCGTTACGCCGATAGTTTGGGGACCACGGTCCTGAGCCGAGCGGGCGCCCGCTGCCGGGGAGCGGCCCAAGTCAGGTGCGGAGTATCCACCCTGGGATAGAGAGAAAGTGTCGCGTCAACGCCAACCCGCCACGCCACGTTACCGGCTGCTGACGTTGCAGGCGGCGCTGGCGGTGTGGGCGCTGGTCATCATCGGGCGCCTCTATTATCTGCAGGTGGTGGATCATGGCGCGCTGGAGCGGCGGGCGGCGGCGCAACAGCAGCGCACCGTCACCGTGGACGCCCAGCGGGGCGCCATCTTCGACCGCAACCTGACCCCGCTGGCCATGAGCCTGCCGGTCGAGTCGCTGTTCGCCAACCCCCGCAAAATTGCCCAGCCGCGGCGGGAAGCCGCCCAGTTGGCGCCCATCCTCGATCTCGATCGCGCGCATCTGGAACGGACGCTGGCCGGCGATCACAGCTTTGTCTGGGTGGCGCGGCAGATCACCGCCGATCAGTCGCGGGCGGTCGCCGCCCTCAATCTGAACGGCGTCTTCGCCCAGCCGGATACGCGCCGCTTCTACCCCAAGGGACCGCTGGCGGCGGCGGTGCTGGGCTACGTCGGGGTGGACGGACGCGGCCTCGGCGGCCTGGAGTACAGCTTCGACAAACTGCTGCGCGGGCACGACGGCCGGGCCCTCCAGGAAGTGGATGCCCATCGCCGCAGCTACAGCCAGGTGGCGCAACCGGCGGTCGAGGGCGAGAACCTGGTGCTCACCCTCGATCAGAACATTCAGTTTATCGCCCAGCAGGAGCTGGACCGCCAGGTCGCCGCCACCCACGCCAAACGCGGCATGGTGGTGATCGAAAACCCCCACACCGGCGAGATTCTGGCGCTGGCCAATTCGCCCAGCTTCAATCCCGACGACTACCAGGACACGCCCGCCTCACGGCTGGGCGATCCCGCCGTCTCCGAGCCCTACGAGCCGGGCTCGGTGTTCAAGCTGGTCACCCTCTCGGCCGCCCTGCAACAGGGGCTCATCACGCCCGATGAATTGATCGATTGCCAGATGGGCTCGATCCAGTTGGGCGGCCGGACCATCCATGACCACGCCAAATTCGGGGTGATCACCGTCACCGAAATCCTGCAGCATTCGAGCGACGTGGGGGCGATCAAGATCGGCCTCAAGCTCGGCGACCAGGAGTTTTACAAATACATCCGCGCCTACGGCTTCGGCCAGGACACCGGGGTCAAACTGCCGGGCGAATCGCGCGGTATCGTGCGGCCGCCGGCGCGCTGGACGCCGATGTCCATCGGGGCGGTGAGCATGGGGCAGGAGATCGGGGTGACGCCGCTGCAGGTGATCGCCATGGTCTCGACCCTGGCGGATGGCGGCGTGTACCACACCCCGCGGCTGGTGATGGACACCTTCCGCGGCGCCGAGCCGGACGCGCCGCCGGCCTATACGCCTCCGCCGGGGCGGCGGGTGGTGAGCCCTCTGGTGGCCAACCAGATGAAACAGATGATGGCCCAGGTGGTCCTGGCGGGCACCGCCCAGCAGGCGCAGCTCAACGGCTACACGGCGGCGGGCAAAACCGGCACGGCGCAAAAGGTGGACCCGGCCACCCACCTGTACTCGAAGCACAACTACATCGCCAGCTTCGCCGGCTTCGCTCCCATCAACGACCCGGCAATCACCATGCTGGTGATTCTCGACTCCCCCAACGCCGACGGCCATGCCAGCCACGAGGGCGGCGCGGTGGCCGGGCCGGTCTTCAAGGCCATCGCCGAGCAGGTGCTCCCCTACCTGGGTGTGCCGCACGACGTGCCGCCCCGCGAGGCGGCGCCCGATCGGCGCATCGCCGCCGTGGACGCGGTGGAAGAATCGCAGCCCTTGGACGCCGCCGCCGTGGCCGAGGCCGATGCCACGAGCCAGCCAACGCCCGCGGACCCCAACCCGGCCGCGGCGCCGATGGCCCCGGCCCCACCCGCGCCGGGCGCGGCGGCGGGCCAGGTGGTGCTCGACTACGCCGGCGGCACGCGGGCGCAGATACCCGACTTCAAGGGAATGCCGGTGCGGGCGGTGACCGCCGCCTGCGAAAAGCTGGGATTGGCCCTCACCTTGCAGGGCCACGGTGTGGCTCGCAGCCAATCGCTCGCGCCCGGCACCCGGGTATCGCCGGGAACAACCGTGGTGGTGCGCTTTACCCCCTAAGACCATGCGCACCCAGGACCTGCTCGAAGGCATTAAAATCCGCGCCTGCGGTGGGGACTGGCCGCCGCAGTTGGAAGGCCTGCACTACGACTCCCGCGCCATCCGGCCCGGCTGGGCCTTCGTGGCCATCCATGGTGCGCTGCTCGACGGCCACGACTTTATTCCGCAGGCGGTGGAAAATGGTGCGCGGCTGATCATCTCCGAGCTGCCCCCGCCCGGCGGCGCCGTGGCCTGGGCGCAGGTCGGGGACGCGCGGCGGGCGCTGGCGCAGGCGGCGGCCAACTTCTTTCATCATCCGGCGCGGCGGCTCGAGCTGATCGGCATTACCGGCACCAACGGCAAGACGACCACCGCCTTTCTGGTGGAGGCCATGCTGCGCCAGGCGGGCTGGGCCACCGGGCTGCTGGGCACCGTCGAGTACCACATCGGCGCCGCCGTGCTTCCCTCCCCCCACACCACGCCGGAATCCTACGACCTGCAAAAGCTGCTGGCGCGCATGGTGGCGGCCGATTGCCGCGCCGCGGCGATGGAGGTCAGCTCGCACGCTCTGGCGCAGGAGCGGGTGTACGGCTGCCGCTTTGCGGCGGCGGTGTTCACCAACCTCACCCAGGATCACCTCGACTATCACGGCACCATGGCGAACTATGCCGCCGCCAAGCGGCAATTGTTCCAGGGCCAGGGGGCGGCGCCGCCCCGGGCGGCGGTGGTCAACCACGACGATGCGGCTTCCGGCGAGATGCTGCGCGGCTATGCCGGCCGCACTCTGCGCTACGGCCTCGGCCCCGGGGCGGAGTTGCGGGCCACCCGCCTCGATCCCAGCCCGGAGGGGACGCGTTTCCGCCTCGAGGGGCCGGAGGGTTTCTCCGCCACCGTGGCCAGCCCGCTGGTGGGGCGGGTGAATGTGTTGAACGTGCTGGCGGCGCTGGGGGTGGGTTGGATGCTGGGCCTCGACCCTGGGGCGCTGACGGCGGGCGTGGCCCAATGGCCGCGGGTGCGCGGGCGTTTCGAGCGCATCGCCGCCGGCCAGCCCTTCACCGTGCTGGTGGACTATGCCCACACCCCCGACGCGCTCCGCAACGTGTTGGCGCTGGCCCGCGAGCTGACCCGGGGGAAGGTGCGGGTGGTGTTCGGCTGTGGCGGCGACCGCGACCGTGGCAAACGCCTGTTGATGGGCCAGGCGGCAGCGGCCGGCGCGGACTGGGTCATGGTGACCAGCGACAACCCGCGGAGTGAGGACCCCAACGCCATCATCCACGACATCTGTCCCCAGGGACCGCCGGCGGAGGGCGGCATCGAGCCCGACCGCCGCCGGGCCATCGAACAGGCGTTGGCGGCGGCGGCGGCGGGAGACACCGTGGTGATCGCCGGCAAGGGACATGAAACCTACCAGATCGTGGGCGCGGAGCGAATTCACTTTGATGACGCCGAGGAGGCGCAGGCGGCGCTGCGCCGGCTGGGGTACGGGGCATGAAGGTCAGCATCGACACCCGCACCCTGCACCCCGGCGACGTCTACTACGCCCTGCGCGGCGAACGCCTCGACGGCCATGACTTCGTCGTCGCGGCGCTGCAGGCCGGGGCCGCGGCGGCGGTGATCGCGGCCGATGAACTCGCCCGCTACCCGCCCTCGCTGCACCCCCGGCTGCGGCCGGTGGCCGATCCTCTGGCTTCGTTGCAGGCGCTGGCGCGCGAGCATCGGCGCGCCTGGGGAGGACCGCTGGTGGCCATCACCGGCTCGGCCGGCAAGACCACCACCAAGGAGATGACGGCGGCGGTGCTCGCCACGAAACTGCGGGTGATGAAAAGCCCCGGCAACCGCAATAACCACATCGGCCTGCCGCTGGCGCTGCTCGATCTGGCGCCGGAGCATGAGGTTGCCGTCGTCGAGATGGGCATGAACCACGCCGGCGAGATCGCGGCGCTGGCCGCCATTGCCCTGCCCGATGTGGGCGTATTCACCAACGTCGGTTCGGCCCACCTGGGAAATTTCGACTCCATCGAGGGCATAGCCGCCGCCAAGCGCGAACTGGCGCTCGCCATACCCCCCGACGGCGCGCTGGTGCTGAACCGCGACGACGCGCGGGTGGCGAGCTTCGCCCAGGGATTCGCCGGCACGGTGGCCTACTATGCGGCGGCCACCTTCACCACCCCGCTGCTCTACCCCGGAGCTCACAACCGCGCCAACGCGGCGGCGGCGGTGGCCACCGGTGAACTGTTCAGTGTCGCTCCGGCGGCGGCGGCGGCGGCGCTGGCGGGCCTCGAGCCGCCGCCCGGCCGCGGCCAGATCATCACCACCGGCGGCATGACCTTCATTCACGACGCCTACAACGCCAACCCCGAGGCCATGGCCCACATGCTGGCCGTGCTGGCGGCCACGCCCGGACAGCGCCATGTGGCCGTGTTGGGCGAAATGCGCGAGTTGGGCCAGGCCGCCCCCCGTCTGCACCGCGAGCTGGGCGCGGCGGCGGCGCACGTGGACGCCCTGTGGGCCATCGGCGGCGACGCGGCCTTCCTGATCGAAGGCGCGCGCGCCGCCGGCTTCCGCGGCCTGGCCCACTTCGCTCCCAGCGCGGCGGAAGCCGCCGAAAGCCTGCGCGCCTACCTGCGGCCCGGGGATGCGGTGCTGTTCAAGGCCTCCCGCGCTGTCCACCTGGAAAATCTCATCGCCGTGCTGATGCCGGGCTAACCTCCATGCTCTACTGGCTCCTCTATCAACACCTGTTCCCCTACTTCCGGCCGCTGCGGCTGTTCCGCTTCCTGACCTTCCGCACCGCCTTTGCCGGGCTGACGGCGCTGGCCATCGCCCTCGTCCTGGGGCCGTGGCTGATCCGGCGCTTGCAGGAATTTCAGGTGGGCCAGTTCATCCGTGAGGATGGCCCCCAGAGCCATCTGCGCAAGGCGGGCACGCCCACCATGGGCGGACTGCTGATCAATATCGCCGTCCTCATCCCCACCCTGCTGTGGGCCGACCTCAGCAACCCCTTCATCTGGCTGGCCATGTTCAGCCTGGTGGCCTTTGGCGCCATCGGCTTCGTGGACGATTTCGCCAAGCTGCGGCGGCAGCGCAACCTGGGGCTGAACTCGCGCCAGAAGCTGGCTTTGCAGGCCTTCGTGGGCCTGCTCATCGCCCTGGCGCTGATCTTCCTCAGCCAGCAGGGGCGGTACTCGACCCGGCTGGTGTTTCCCTTCATCAAGAGCTACCGCCCGGAACTGGCCATCGGCGCTCTGTTGCACTATCACAGCCTCTACGTGCTGGCTTTTATCCCCTTCATTCTGTTCGTCATGCTGGTGGTGGTGGGCTCGAGCAACGCCGTCAACTTGACCGATGGCCTGGACGGGCTGGCCATCGGCTGCACCATCATCGCCGCCGGCGCGCTTACCGTGCTGACCTACGTCTCCGGCCACGCCGTCTTCGCCGCCTACCTCGAGATCGAGCGCATTCCCCAAATCGGCGAACTGACCATCTTCTGCGGGGCGCTGGTGGGCGCCAGCATCGGCTTCCTCTGGTACAACGCCCATCCGGCGGAGATCTTCATGGGTGACGTCGGTTCCCTGGCGCTCGGCGGCGCCATCGGCACGGTGGCGGTGCTGATCAAGCAGGAACTGCTGCTCCCCTTCATCGGCGGCATCTTCGTCATCGAGGCGGTGTCGGTGATCCTGCAGGTGGGCAGCTACAAGCTGCGCAAGAAGCGCATCTTCAGGATGGCGCCGCTGCACCACCACTTCGAGCAGTTGGGGTGGAGCGAATCGAAGGTCATCACCCGCTTCTGGATCATTGCCGGCGTATGCGCCCTGTTCGCCCTGACCACGCTGAAGCTGCGCTAGTCAGAGCGGAAACAGCGGCAGGTCCAACGCGGCGGCGGCGCGCGCCAGGCGGCGGTCGTAGGTCGCAAAGGCGACCTCCACGCCGGTTTGGCTCAAAGCGATGGCCGAGGCAAGGTGCAGGCTGTCGAGACTCCGCACGGGGACAGGGAAGGGCTCGAGCGCACGGGCCAGATTGGCGGAAGTCAGCTCCATGAAATCCAGCCCTGCCAGCAGATCGGCGGCCGCGGCTCTCGCTTCCGGTACCGCGCCGTAGGCGTACAGACGATTCCACACTTCGTAAAGGGTGAGACGGCTGGTCGCCAAAGGCTCGCTCCATATCGCGGCAGCGGGCTGGACACGCTCCCTGAGCAGTGCCGACAGAATCACCGAGCTGTCAAGGTAGATCAAAACGATCCTTGCGGTCTTCCTCGATGTCGCGTAGGAGCTGCTCGTGCGATACCATCGGGAACCGGCGTGGGGGCGGCCCCGCCAGCGGCTTCACGGCAGGGGTGATGTTCCCCAGCCGAATCTGTTCCGCCAGCCTCGCGTCCACGCCCCGGCGGGGGCGATCCGCCGCCGGGGGGTGCAGCTCGGCCACCACGCGCTCGCGGTCGAGCACCAGGATGATTTCGCCGCCGGCGGCGGCGCGCACGTACTCGCTCAGCTTGTTCTTGAGGATCTTGATGCCCACCGCCCGCATCGTTCCATGGTAGCTACCGGTAGCCACTTTGGCAAGCGGGCGTATAATGCTCACCAGCATGGAGATCAGCGGCAGGCGGGTATTGGTCGTCGGCATGGCCGCCAGCGGCATGGCGGCGGCGCGCTTCCTGCGCCGGCGGGGCGCGCGCGTGGTGGTGTCGGAAATGCGCCCCGGGGTGGAGCTCAAGGCCGAGATCGCCGAGCTGCTGGAAGACGGCATCGCCATCGAGACCGGCGGCCACCGCGAGCGCAGCTTTCTGGACGCCGACTTCATCGTCGTCAGCCCGGGCGTGCCGGCCGAATTGCCGCTGCTGAAGCGGGCGCGGGCGCAACAGATTCCCGTGCTGGGCGAAATCGAGCTGGCGGCGCGCTTCCTCCCCGGCACGGTGATTGCCATCACCGGCGCCAACGGCAAGACCACCACCACCACCCTCACCGCCCATCTGCTCGCGGCCTGCGGCCGCAAAATCCAGTTGGGCGGCAACATCGGCACGCCGCTGATCTCGCTGGTGGAGACGGCGACGGCGGAGACGGTGAACGTGGTCGAGGTGTCGAGCTTCCAACTGGAAACCACCGAGACCTTTCATCCCCATATCGCCGCGGTGCTCAACCTCTCGCCCGATCACCTCGACCGCCACGGCAGCATGGAAGCCTACGCGGCGGCCAAGCAGCGCATCTTCCGCAATCAGACCGCCTCCGACTACGCCGTGCTCAACCCCGGCGATGTCTGGTGCCGCCAGTTCGCCGCCAGCCTCAGCAGTCAGTCGGTGTGGTTCGCTCCCTTTCCGCTGAGCGGGCAGATGGGGACGGCGGTCGAGGAGGGCGGCATTGTCTGGACGCGGGCGGGCAAGAGCTATCCCATCCTGCCGGTGAGCGAGGTCCCCCTGCCCGGCGCGCACAATCTGGAAAACGTGCTGGCCGCGCTGGCCATGGCCATCCTGGTCACCGGGCCGGAGGCCGCGCCCGCGCTGCGCGCCGCGGTGCGCAGCTTCAAGGCGGTGGAGCACCGGCTGGAGTTTGTCGCCAAAGTCGCCGGGGTGGATTACTACAACGACTCCAAGGCCACCAACGTGGATGCCACCCTCAAGGCCCTGGCCGCCTTCCCCCGCGGGGTTTGGCTCATTCTCGGCGGCAAGGACAAGGGCAGTGACTATACCCCGCTGGAGCCTCTGCTGGCCGAGCGCGCCCGCGGCGTGCTATTGATCGGCGCGGCGACGGAGAAGATCGCCGCTCAACTGGCGCCCTTCGCCGCCCGCACCGGTTTCCCCCTCACCCGCAGCGGCACCCTGGATCAGGCCGTGGCCACCGCCGCCCAGCGCGCCCAGCCCGGCGATACCATCCTGCTGGCGCCCGCCTGCGCCAGCTTTGACCAGTTTCACAACTACGGCCATCGCGGACAGGTGTTCAAGCAGTTGGTGGAACAGCGCGCCGCCGCCGAGGCCGGCGCCTGAGGCCATGCCCAAGCGGCTGGCCTACGACCGCGTTCTCTTCTACACCACGCTCGGGTTGGTCACCTTCGGGCTGATCATGGTGTTTTCGGCCTCGGCGCTGATGGCCGCCGAGCGCTACCAGTCGCCCTACGGGTTTGTCGCGCGGCAGGCGGTGGGCGTGCTGCTGGGCATGGGCGCGCTGCTGTGGCTGATGCGCTTCGATTACCGCAAGCTGCGCGACCCGGTGGTCGTGCTGGTGCTCCTCAGCCTCACCACCTGTCTGCTCGGTCTGGTGTTTTTTCTCGACCGCTCGCACAACACCCACCGCTGGATACGCCTGGGGCTGCTGTCGCTGCAGCCTTCGGAGTTGGCCAAGCCGACGCTGATACTATTTCTCGCCTCCTATCTCGAGACGCGTCTGCGCGACCTCAACGAATGGAAGACGCTGGTTCCGGTGCTGGTGGTCCTGGCCACCATGTGCGTGCTGGTGGTCGGCGAACCCGACCTGGGCACCACCGTCGCCCTGGTACTGATCGCCGCCGCCATGCTCTTTGCCGCCGGCCTGCAGTGGCGCTGGTTCGGGTATGGCGTGCTGGCCAGCCTGCCGGTGCTGTACATGCTGGTCTTTCACGTGGCGTATCGTCGCGAGCGCATCCTCGCCTTCCTCCACCCCTGGCAGCACGCCCGTGACGCGGCCTTTCAGATCGTGCAGTCCCTCATCGCCCTGGGCAGCGGCGGATGGACCGGCGTCGGTCTGATGAACAGCCGCCAGAAGTTGTTCTTTCTCCCCGAAGCCCACACCGACTTTATCTTTGCCGTGGTCGGGGAAGAGTTCGGATGGATCGGCTGCACCCTGGTGGTGCTGGGCTTTCTGGTCTTTCTGTGGCGCGGTCTGCGCATTGCCCGCCGCGCGCCCGATGGCTTTGCCCGGCTGCTGGCCATTGGGGTGACGGCCATGATCGTCATGCAGGCGCTGATCAACTTCAGCGTCGTCACCAGCCTGGTCCCCAACAAAGGCATTCCCCTGCCCTTCATCAGCTATGGCGGCAGCTCACTGGTGTTCTCCTTGGCGGCCGTAGGCATTCTGCTCAGCGTCTCCCAGCACGCTGAATAATCGTCGAAAAGCGCCTCCCGCGTCGAATCTCCGCTATAATATACGCATATCATGCGTCTTATATACATCCATGAGCTCGACGGCTGGCCCCACTTCGACTGGAGCCGCGAGCAGCTTGCCGCACCGCTGGCGGAGGCCCGATTCCGCCAAGGCGGCCTGCTGGGTCGTCTTGCCGGGCTGGGCTTCGACCTGAATCGGCAAGCCGAGTGGCAAACGCTCACCTCCGACGTGTTGAAGAGCAGTGAAATCGAAGGCGAGCACCTCAACCCCGAGCAGGTTCGCTCCTCGGTCGGACGCCGTCTCGGTCTGGACGTTGTCGGATTGAAGCCCGCCGACCGGCGTACCGAGGGAACGGTGGAGATGATGCTCGATGCCACCCGCGGCTTCGACCAGCCGCTGACTGCGGAGCGGCTGTTCGGCTGGCACGCGGCGCTGTTTGCCGGCGGGCACAGCGGCCTGCACCCGATCACGGTGGGCGAATGGCGGCATGCAAGCGCGGGGGCGATGCAGGTCGTCTCCGGTCCGCTGGGCAACGAGCATGTCCACTTCGAAGCGCCGGCGGCGGAGCGGGTGGATGGTGAAATGCGCCGGTTCCTCAACTGGTTCGAGTCTCCGTCCAACCTGGACCCGGTGCTGAAGGCGGGGATGGCGCATTTCTGGTTTGTCACCATCCATCCGTTTGAAGACGGCAATGGCCGCATCGCGCGCGCCATCACCGACATGGCGCTGTCGCGGGCGGAAGGCAGTCCGCAACGCTTCTACAGCCTCTCCTCGCAGATCTGCCAGGAACGCGCGGACTACTACGACCTGCTGGAGCAGAGCCAGAAGGCCAGCCTGGACATCACGCGCTGGCTGCTGTGGTTCGTGGGCTGCTTCGCTCGCGCGGTGGACAGCGCCGAAGACACACTCGCCTCGGTGCTGGCCAAGGCACGGTTCTGGCAGCGGGCCCAGGCGGTGAGCATGAACGACCGCCAGCGGCTGATCGTGAACCGATTGCTGGATGGCTGGCAAGGAAACCTGACCAGTTCAAAATACGCCCAACTCGCCCACTGCTCCCACGACACCGCGCTGCGCGACCTGACGGCGCTGACGCAGACCGGACTGTTGCGCCGCGGACCAGCAGGCGGCCGCAGCACCGCCTATGAGTTGACAGGACAGACTGCGAATAGGGGTCAGGATTCAGGGCTTAGGGGTTAGTCAAGGCTCCAGGGTGGCGGCCCTTGGAATAGATGCCGCGGCGCGCCAGCGCCGCCTCCGCCCCTGACCCCTAACCCCTGAATCCTAACCCCACTGCTATGCTGAGCGGGTGAGTGCAGGCCAAACTACGATCGTGATTGCCGGGGGCGGCACGGGGGGGCATCTGATGCCTGGGCTGGCGGTGGCGCGGGCGCTGCAGCAGGCGGGTGCGGAGCGGGTGGAGTTTGTGGGGACGGCACGTGGGCTGGAGGCGCGGCTGGTGCCGGAGGCTGGGTTTCCGCTCCACCTGATTCGCGTGGGAGGATTGAAGACCGGATCCGGGCTGCGCAAGCTGGCAACGATGGGCCAGATTCCGGCGGCAATTTTCGAGAGCGTGCGGTTGCTGCGGCGTCTACAAGCCGACGTGGTGTTCGGCATCGGCGGATATGCCTCGGGGCCGGTGCTGGCGGCGGCGGCGCTGCTGCGCATCCCCATCGTCGTGCTGGAGGTCAACGCGCGCACCGGTCTGGCGAACCGCTGGGCGGCGCGCTGGGTGACGACAGCCTGCGTCAACTTCCCCGAGACGGCCCGGGATTTCCCCCGCGCACACACCGTCGTCACCGGCATTCCGGTACGCCCCGAGTTCTTTCAACCGCAACCGCCGGCCGCCCCCCCACAGGTCTTGGTCACCGGCGGCAGCCAGGGAGCGCAAGCCTTGAACGCGGCGGTGCGCGAGATGGCGCCGCGGGTGCCGTTCCGCATCTTGCACCAGACCGGAGTGCGTGACCATGAAGCCACGGCGGCGGCCTACGCGGGGTTGGGCGAGCGGGTGCGAGCGGTCCCGTTTCTCGACGACATGGCCTCGGCCATGACGGAGGCAACGGTAGTGGTAGCGCGCTCGGGCGCCAGCACGCTGGGTGAGCTGGCGGCGGCGGGCAAGCCGGCCATCCTGGTTCCCCTCCCCAACGCCGCCGACCAGCATCAACTGCGCAACGCCCAGGCCTTCGCCGCCGCCGGCGCGGCGGTCTTGCTGCAGCAATCACAGCTCACGCCGGAGCGTCTGGCGACAACCCTGGAGGAGCTATTGGCCGACCGCCCGCGGCTTGCGGCAATGGCGGCCGCCGCGCGCGGCTTCGCACACCCGGACGCCGCCCGCG
>DATBPS010000199.1:0-2991 GCA_036561225.1 Terriglobales bacterium | reverse complement strand
CATGCCTTCATCGGCTCCAGCCAGGTGGTCAGCCCGACGGGCGAGTTGCTGGTCCGCCTCTCCGGCGACCGCGAGGAGGTGGCGATGGTGGACATTGATCTGGCCCGCGCCCGCTCGAAGGCGGTGGGGCAGCACAACGATCTGTTCGCGGACCGCGCCCCCGCCCACTACGCCGCGGTTTGAGTCCGAGCGTGGTTTGGGCATATCATCGGATTGTGACGAAGGCGGAGCAAAAACGCGTCCGAGCGGCAGCGAAGGTCATCAATGGGCTCGTGGAGAAGGCCATGGCGGGCCTAACCGCCGAGGAGAAGGCCAGGCGTGACGAGGCCTTTTTTGAGGCTACCGCCCAGCACCGCGCAGCTTACGAAAAGCGGCAACAGCCTTCTCGAAATCTTCGGACCCGGGCCGCAGGCCGTACTTCCTAAGCTGCTCGTGCAGCTCGTCTTCGGTTCCCTCCCAGATTAGCGCCTGGATGAATTCTTCGCGCTTCCGAGCTGCGGCAGCCGTCTGGCTGTCCAAGGGCTTGCGTCGCTTTCCGCGCGCAAGTTCCTGGCGCCTAATTTCAGTGATTTCGTTTTCTTTCTCTTGACCCCGCTTCATCTCTTAGCCGGATGATACGGACTTTTCGCGATGCGTCAGCAAGAAAGATTGGCGGGGCGGGCGGTTTCAGGCATCGAACCAGGCAGGGATCGCTGACAGAGGAGCCGTGCAGGATGGCGCACCTGGGGAAAAATCTTTTGATCGGGCTGGCAGCGGGGGTGGCGGGAACGGCGGCCATGGACGCTTACTGGATGGGTCTGGCGAAGATCAAGCCGGAGTGGGTGCAGAGTGAAGGCGAGCCGGCGACGCAGACAGTGGCGCGGCGGGCGCTGCGCAAGGCGGGGGTGAAATCGCCTTCGCGGCAGACGCGGCGGGTGGGCGGCAAGACGGTGCACTGGAGCTATGGCGGCAGTTGGGGGCTGGTGGCGGGCGCGTCGCGCGCGGCCGGGGCGCCGATCACCTGGGGCGGCGGACAGTTGTTCGGCGCCGGATTGTGGGCGCTGGGTGATCTCTGGATGCTCTATAAAATGAATTTGTCCAAACACCCGAGCGAGTATCCGGCCGAGGTGCACGCCACCGCGCTGGGCGCCCATCTGGCTTATGGGCTGGCGGTGTGGGCCACGATGAAGGGGCTGGGGGGCATGACCGGCAGCCGCCGGCGCATGCTGCGGCGGGCTGCCTAGCTTTCCGGTTCAGTTTCGGACAGCAACCCGAAGCTGCGCAACGACTGCAAGAGGTCGGCGTCAATGGCAGCGTTCATGGCGAACACGTCGGCGGCAAGGCGGCTGAGGTCGAGTTGCAGCAGCTCGCGCAGCACCGCCACGTTGATTACCCGGCGCAGATAACTAAGTTCCCTGGCGACCCATTCGGCGCGGAAATTCAACTGGCGGCGCTCGCGGCCGTGTTGGGCCGCCTTGCGCCGCTTGTCCGGCGATGGCCGCGGCCCGGCGCCATGGCCGGCCAGTTCGCCGAGGATCTCTTCCATGTGGTCCAGACGTTCGCTGGGGGCCAACTGGAGCTGGGCGATCTCGGGGTCTTGTTCCACCAGCGCCAACCACTCCTTCAGCAGCTCCGCCCTCTTCTCCTCAATCAGCGTCCACAGCGTCTTCTGGCCGGGCTCGAGCGCGGTGCGGGCGACAGGGTGGCTGAGGTGAGGCAGTTTGCGAATGTCCTCGATCTCGACCGGTTTGAGCAGGACCTTGTCGAGGGTGCCCTGAATGGCGGTGAGGGCGCGGGTGAAATCGGGGTAGCCGGTGATCAGGACGGTGCGGGCGGTGGGTTGGAGATGACGCATGGCGCCGGCGAGAATGAGACCGTCACCGGCATGGGTGATGCTGAGGTCGGTGACCAGCAAATCGAAGCGTTTCTCGAACATGGCGCGCAGCGCCGCGAGCGGTTCGGTGGTGCACTCGACCTGGCTGTCCTGACCGAGAATGGCGCCCGTCAGTTCGAGCAGGTCACGGTCATCCTCGACGGCCAAAATGGAGATCTTCTTCTCCGCCATCGCGCGCCTCCTGATGGATGGGATGCCTCTACGCGCGCCGGGCGTTGTGAGCGGCGATCAGCATGGGCTCGTAGAGTGGCGCCAGGGCGGGTGAATAGGCGCAGTCGAGCATCTCGATTTCCTCGAGATGCAGGCCGGCGGTGAGCACGGCGGCGGCGGTGTCGAGTCTTCCGGTCACGGTGCCGGGGGCGCCGAGGAAGTGTACGCCCAGGGCACGGCCGGTGGAGGGCTGGTAGACGAGGCGGCAGGTGATGGCGTCAGGTTGCATGTAGCCGGCACGGGAAGCTCCCTGCACGGTGACGGCGGCGACATCGAAGCCGGCTGAGCGGGCTTGTTCCAGGCTCAATCCTGTACGTCCGTATTCCTGGCCCGCCAGAGGCACGGCCAGGGTGGCCAGCACGCCGGGGAAGCGGGCCGGGCGCCCGGTTCCGCGGCCGACGGCGTTCTCGCCCGCCACCCGGCCTTGTTTGTTGGCGGCCGCACCGAGCGGCACCCAGACGGGGGCGCCGGTGACGCGGTGGCGGGTGGCGGCGCAGTCGCCGGCAGCCAAAATAGCGGAGACGCTGGTCTGCTGGCGCTCATCCACGGCGACCGCGCCGCCGCTGCCCAGCACGCACCCGGCGGCCGCCGCCAGAGCGACTTCCGGCTGCAGGCCGCCACAGTTCACCAGGGCGTCGCAGGCGATGGTCCCCTGCGAGGTTTCGAGACCCAGTAGGCGGCCGCCGTGGGCGCCGCCGAGGCCCGAGACACGGGTGGCCAGATGCAGTTCGATACCGGCAGCGGCGAGACTGTCGGGCAGCTTGGCCGTCAGTTCCGGCTCGAAGCCGCGGAGCAGATGGGCGTGGGCATGGACGAGCGCCACCTGCAATCCGCGTTGGGCGAGGGCGGTGGCGGTTTCCAGGCCGATGTAGCCGCCGCCGACCACGGCGATGCGCCGCAACCCGCCC
>DATBPS010000198.1:0-7479 GCA_036561225.1 Terriglobales bacterium | reverse complement strand
GCCCCAGCCGTTCTTCGTACAGATCGGCGCGTGTCCAGTCGCGGGGACGCTGCGGCGCCTGCTGCCGCTTCATGCGCTCGCGCATGTACTCCACCTCCCGGCGCCAGATCTCGTCGGCAGCCACCGAGACCGGCCCTGAGGTGTAACGGTCGAGGGCGTCGCGCATCACCTCCGCCTCGGTCGTCCCTCTCTCCCGCGCCAAACGCTTGAGCGCCTTGTCCTGCCGCGCTTCGAGATAGAGTTGCTTGCGCACCATGGCCTGCCGCATACATCGCAGTATACATCACCGGCCGGGGGCGCCGCCCGGTGCTAGAATTGGGGGGAACTGGGCGCGGTAGCCAAGTGGTAAGGCAGAGGTCTGCAAAACCTTTATTCGTGGGTTCGATTCCCACCCGCGCCTCCAATCATTGATCGCGGGTGCCCGGCGCGGCTACGCCGCGCCACCCGCTCTCGAACGTCCAGCGACGCGCAGCCGGGGGCCCCTGTGCCCCGGCCGCGCAGTTCCAGAAAGGGTGGCGGCGCCTCGCGCCGGGTACCGCCTCACCCGTTTATTGATCGCGGGTGCCCGGCGCGGCGAAGCCGCGCCACCCGCTCTCCCGAACTTCCAGCGACGCGCAGCCGGGGGCCCCTGTGCCGGGTAGCGCCTCACCCGTTGTCCACACCTCGCCCTATGGCTTCAGCAATTGCTGGAGCCGCTCCTCGCGTGCGCCATCCAATGCGCGGTCCCAATCCGCGCCTGGTGCAGCCCTGCCCTGATGAACCAGCAGACCATCAACAAGCACCAGCGTGGGCTCGCCGCTTACAGCCTTGATAAACACCCCTTCTGAGCGCTCCTCCGCATCGAGGTCAGTTCCCGCCCGGAATCCCAACCGTTCCCGCATCGGCTTGGGTAGGAGAATGCGGCCCGCCCGGTCCATGCGAACTGATTTGGTCATGCCATTAAATATGGCATGCCATTTTGAAATCCCAATTCGCAAGGGGTGGCTGGGTTCCGCCACTACGGGGCCGACTATATTGACTGCACCACGCGGCGTCCTTCCAGGTGCACGGCGCCGGAGGAGACGAGGCGGATAGCCTCGGGGTAGGACTTGTGCTCCTCGACGAGGATGCGGGCGGCGAGGGTGTCGGCATCGTCGGCGGGGAGTAGGGGCACCACGGCCTGGAGAATGATGGGGCCGCCGTCCAGGGTTTCGTCCACAAAGTGGACGGTGCAGCCGGAGAACTTCACGCCGTAGTCGACCGCCTGCTGGGCGGCGTCGAGGCCGGGGAAGGCGGGCAGCAGCGAGGGGTGAATGTTGAGAACGCGGCCGGGAAAGGCCTGCAGAAAATAGCCGCTCAGCAGGCGCATGTAGCCCGCCAGGCAGACCAGTTCGACCCCGGCGGCGCGCAGTTTCCCCACCACCTCGCGGTCGTACTCCTCGCGCTCGCGTCCGGCGCTGGCCAAGGCGCAGGTGGCCAGACCCTGCTCCGCCGCCCAGGCCAGCCCCGGCGCCTGCGGACGGTTGCTGAGCACCAGGGCGATCTCGGCCGGAATCGCGCCGGCGGCCGCCGCGGCGGCGATGGACCGCAGGTTCGAGCCGCGGCCGGAGATGAGCACGCCCAGGCGGGTCTTCTTCATGTTCATGGCTTCCAGACCACCGCCGGTCCGCCGCGCCGCCTCTCGACGATGCGGCCCAGCCGCACCGGCTGCTCGCCGGCGCGCACACAGTGTTTCTCAAATGCCGCCCGCGACGCCGCCGGCAGCACCACAATCATGCCGATGCCCAGGTTGAACGTCCGCCGCATGTCGGCCTCCGGCACCTGGCCCAGCTTCTGCATCAGGCGGAAGATGGCCGGACGCTCCCAGCTCGAAAGCTCAATCTCAGCGGCGCAGGCGACGGGCAGCACGCGCGGCAGGTTGCCCGCAATGCCGCCGCCGGTGATGTGCGCCAGCCCGTGCACCCGCCCCAACCAGGGCCGCAGCAGCGGCAGATAGCTGCGGTGCTCGGCCAACAGCGCCTCGCCCAGCGTCTCGCCGTCCAGCTCGCGCGGCCGCTTCGCCGGTTTGTACTTCGCCTGCTCGAAGAAGATGCGCCGCGCCAGGGCGTAGCCGTTGGTGTGCAGGCCGGCCGAGCGCAGCCCGAGCACCACATCGCCCGGGCGGATGGCGGCTCCGGTCAACACCTTGTCGCGCTCCACCAGGCCCACGATGCAGCCCGCCAGGTCGTACTCGCCCGGCGTGTAGAAGCCCGGCATCTCCGCCGTCTCGCCGCCGATCAGCACACAGCCGTTTTCGCGGCAGCCGCGGCTCAAGCCCTCGACCAACTCCGCCACCACGGCGGGCTCCATTTTTCCCAACGCTATGTAGTCGAGAAAAAACAGCGGCTGGGCGCCCTGCACCAGAATGTCGTTGACGCAGTGATTCACCAGGTCGCGGCCGACGGTGTTGTGGATGCCGGTCTGGAAGGCCAACTTGAGCTTGGTCCCCACCCCGTCCATGCTGGATACCAGCACCGGCTGCTTCAGGCCCCGGGGAAGCTGGTAGAGGCCCCCGAAGCTGCCGATCTCGGTCAGTACATGGCGGTTGAAGCTGGCGCGCGCCAGCCGCTTGATGCGCTGCTTGGCGCGGTCGGCGGCGGCGATGGAGACACCGGCGGCGGCGTAGGTTTGGCGGAGCACGCATCAAGTTTACTAGGGGACAGGGGACAGGGGACAGGGGACAGGGGACAGGGGACAGGGAACAGGGGACAGGGGACAGGGAACAGGGGGGATCTCGGAGCCTGCCGCCGCCGCATGGAAGTGGCGGGGCGCTGTTGTTGACATTCGACAACAAGCGTGGGAGGCTTGGTGTCGGAGCTTGACATCAATGGCTGACGCTTCCGTGGATACCCGCCTGGGCCTGCTGCAAGGCACGCTCGATCTGCTCATCCTGCGCACGCTGCTCGACCAACCGCGGCATGGCTGGTCCATCTCCGAGCGCATCCAGCAGCAGTCGCGCGATTTGTTGCAGGTCAATCAGGGCTCGCTGTACCCGGCGCTGCACCGGCTGGAACACCAGAGCCTGGTCAAGGCCGACTGGGGCATCTCCGAGCTGGGGCGGCGGGCGCGGTTCTACCGGCTGACCGCCGCCGGGCGGCGGCGGCTGGAAAGCGAAACCGTCAACTGGCGGCGCTTGACGGCGGCCATCGGCTGGATTCTCGAGGGGGCGCAATGAAGCCGGGCGGATTCTGGTTGAACCTGCGTGGGTTGCTGCGGCCGCGGCGGGCCGAGCGCGACTTGCAGGAGGAGGTGAACTTCCACCTGGCCATGGAGTCGCGCAAGCTGCAGGCGGCCGGGGAGCCGGCCCGGGGCGCCGAGCGCCAGGCCGCCGCCGCCTTCGGGGGCGCCGACCGCGTGCTGGAGGAGTGCCGCGACGCGCGCGGGCTGCGCTGGCTGCGCGATGCCGGCCGCGACCTGCGCCTGGCCCTGCGCCGCGCCGGCCGGCAACCCGGCTTCGCCCTGCTGGCGGTGGCCACGCTGGCGCTGGGCATCGGCGCCAACACGGCGCTGTTCACGCTGGTGGAGGCGGTGATGCTGCGCCCGCTGCCGGTACCACATCCGCAACAGTTGGTGTTGCTCGGCGACCCTCAATTCAACGGCTTTCTCAGCGGCACCGGCTCCGATGAGATGCCGGCGCTGAGCTACTCCCAGTTCCAGATGATCCAGAGCCAGAACCGCTCGCTGGCCGGGCTGGCGGCGTTCAGCTCCACCACCTTTGACACACCGGTCAGTGGACCGCACGGCGAGGCCGCGACCGCCGAGACGCAAATGGTCTCGGCCAACTATTTCCAGCTGCTCGAAGTGCAACCGGCGCGGGGCCGGTTCTTCGCGGCCGACGAAGCCACGCCCGCCGCCGCGCCGGAGGCGGTGCTGGACTACGACTATTGGCAGCGTCGCTTCGGGGGCGACCCCGCCCTGGTCGGCGCCACGCTGCGCCTGCGGCAGTTCAGCTTCACGGTGATCGGCATCGCCCCCCGCGGTTTTCGCGGCACCACGCTGGGGCTGGAGCCGGATCTGTATTTTCCGCTGCCGCTGCAACCGCGCATCTTCACCGGCCGCAACTGGCTGGTGGATCCGCCCGGGGTGCGCCGGGTGCTCTGGCTCACCGCCATCGGCCGCTTGCGGCCGGGGGCGACGGTGGCGCAGGCGAAGAGCGAGACGGCGGCGATCTACGCCCGCTCGGTGCAGGCCGAGGCGGCGCTGGCGCCCGACGCCCGCGCCCGCGCCGAACTGCTGACCCAGACGTTGCCGGTGGCCACCGCGGCGCGCGGGGCTTCGGCGGTCAGCGGACCGTTCGGCAAGCCGCTGTGGATTCTCTTCGCCCTGGTCGGCATGGTGCTGCTCATGGTGACGGTGAACCTGAGCGGCATGCTGCTGTCGCAGGCGGCGGCGCGGGAGCGCGAGTTCGCCATGCGCCTCGCCCTGGGGGCGCGCCGCGGACGCCTGCTGCGGCAACTGGCGGCCGAGAGCCTGCTGCTGGCCGTTGGCGGCGGCCTCGCCGGCTGGTGGCTGGCGCTGGCCGCCACCCGCTGGCTGGTGGCCATGGTGGCGCGGCAGTACGGCCTGGCATGGACCATCGCCCCCGACGCCGCGGTCCTCGGCTTCACCCTGCTGCTGTGTGTGCTGACCGCGGTGGGGATGTCGCTCGCCCCGGCGCTGCGGCTCACCCGCCGCGACCTGGCCGCTGGAGCGCGCCGCCGGCCGACTGCCGGCCGCGGCCTGGTGGTGGCGCAGGTGGCGCTCTCGCTGGTGTTGGTCAGCGGCGCCGCCCTGTTCGCCCGCTCGCTGGGCCAACTGCGCCGCGTGCCGCTGGGCTTTCAGCCGGAGAACCTGTATTCCTTCAGCCTCAACCCGGTTTATGCAGGCGCCGACGTGCCGCGCGCTTTGCAGGCCTACCGCGACATCACCACGGCGCTGCGCCGCCTGCCCGGCGTCACCGCCGCCGCCGCCTCCGACAGCGGATTGTTCAACAACCAGCACAGCTCCGACACGATCACCGTGCCCGGCTACCCCACGCCCGCCGACGCCAATATGGATTTCGTCGGCCCCGGCTACTTCGCCGCCCTGGACATACCCATAATCCAGGGGCGTGAGTTCGCCCCCGCCGACACCGCCCGCGGCCTGCCTCCCATGGTCATTGACCAGACCCTCGCGCGGCGCTACTTTCCCGGCCGCGATCCGCTCGGCCAAGTGGTCACCGTGCACTTCAGCGACGATGCGGTGGCCTGCGAGGTGGTCGGGGTTGCCGCTCCCGTCACCCAGTACAACCTGCGGCAGGATCACACCGACCCGCAGTTCTATCTCGACCTGTACCATGGCCGCCGCTACTCCGAGGTGCCCGCCGCCCACTTCGAGGTGCGCACCGCGGGCTCCGGCACCCTCCGCCTCCCGGAGCTGAACGCCGCCATCCGCCAGGCCAGCGGCCTGTCGTTGACGGTCAGCGCGCTCGATTCGGTTTCCGCGCGGATCAACGACACTCTCGCCCCCGACGTGCTGCTGCTGCAACTCTCGGGCTTCTTCGCGCTGCTGGCTCTGGGCCTGGCCGCCCTCGGCCTGTACGCCATGCTGGGCTGGGCGGTGGCGCGGCGCCGTGGCGAAATCGGGCTGCGGATGGCGCTGGGCGCGCGCGCCAGCCAGGTGACCGGCATGGTGCTGCGGGAAGGACTGTGGCTGGTGGCGGCCGGCATTCTGCTCGGTGTGGGCGCCAGCCTGTGGCTCGGCCGCGCTCTGGCCAGCCTGCTGTTTGAGGTGCAACCCAGCGATCCTCTCAGCCTGGCGGCCGCCGCCGCGGTGCTGCTCGCCGCCGGCGGGCTGGCGGCGCTGTTGCCCGCCCTGCGCGCCAGCCGCACCGATCCCGCCCGTACCCTGCGGCTGGACTGACGGCGCGCGCGGTGCGCGCTTTAGCTCTTAGCTCTTGGCTGTTAGCTGTTAGGAAAAACGGTGTGGGACGGCCCGACAGGGAGCTGAGGGCGGGGGCTTTTCCTAAGAGCTAAGAGCAAATAGCCAACAGCCTCGTGGCGCGGGGCGGGGCGATACACGGCGCGGGGCTGCGTTCTCGCCGCACGCGGCGGCTGCTTGGGCGCGGTATCCTAGCCCTTAGCCATGCCGACTGAAGCCGCTGCCGCCCGCTGGACGCTGGATGAAGTCCAGCGCATCTATCAACAGCCGTTGCTGGAATTGATCGAGCAGGCGCACGAGGTGCACCGGCAGCATCAGCAGGCGGCCGAGGTGCAGCTCTGCCATCTGCTGTCGGTGAAGACCGGCGGCTGCCCGGAGGACTGCGCCTACTGCCCGCAAAGCGCCCGCTATGACACCGGGGTCGAGGCCGGCCGGTTGATGGAGAAGGACGAAGTGCTGGCGGCCGCCACCCGGGCCCGCGCCGCCGGTTCCAGCCGCTTCTGCATGGGGGCGGCGTGGCGGCAGGTGAAGGAAGGCCCCGACTTCGACCGCATGCTGGAGATGGTGCGCGGCGTCGCCGACCTCGGTCTTGAAGTCTGCTGCACGCTGGGGATGGTGAACGAGTCGCAGGCGCAGCGGCTGGCCGCCGCCGGGCTGACCGCCTACAACCACAACCTGGATACGTCGCGGGAGTTCTACGGCCAGATCATCACCACGCGCACCTTTGACGACCGCCTGCGCACCATCGAGAACGTGCGCGCGGCGGGCATCTCGGTCTGCTGCGGCGGCATTCTCGGCCTGGGCGAAGACGAAAACGACCGCGCCCGCCTGCTGCTCACCCTGGCCAACCTCAACCCTCCGCCCGAGAGCGTGCCCATCAACGCCCTGGTGGCGGTCGAGGGCACCCCGCTGGCCGGGCGGACGCCGGTCGAGGGCTTCGAGCTGGTGCGCGCCATCGCCACCGCCCGCATCCTCATGCCCGACAGCAAGGTGCGGCTCAGCGCCGGGCGTCTGTCGCTCAGCGACGAGGCCCAGGCGTTGTGCTTCTATGCCGGCGCCAACTCCATCTTCGTGGGCGAAAAACTGCTAACCACGCCCAACCCCGGCTTCGACCACGACCACCGTCTGCTGGAGAGCCTGGGCCTGAAGGCGCAGCCGCAAACTCCGGCGCCGGTTATCAGCGGACGGCGCGGCAGCGCTCCGGAATCTCTCGAGGCCGCATGGACCTCTGACCTGGCCCGCCTCGACGAGCAGTCGCGCCGCCGGCGGTTGAGTGAAGCGGGCGGGGAGGACTTCTGCTCCAACGATTACCTCGGCCTGTCGCGCCATCCGCAGGTACGCGCGGCACTGGTGCACGCGCTGCAAAACGGACTTGATTTCGGCTCGACCGGCTCCCGCCTGGTGCGCGGCAACCACCCCGCACTCACCGCCCTGGAGGCGGACTTCGCCGCCTGGCAGGGGGTCGAGGCGGCCCTGCTCTATAGCTCCGGGTATGCCGCCAACGGCGGGCTGCTGACCGCCCTGGTCGATCGCCGGGACATTGTTTTCTCCGACGCCCACAAC
>DATBPS010000197.1:0-17305 GCA_036561225.1 Terriglobales bacterium | reverse complement strand
GAGTCCACCGGCTTGACGCTGTCGAAGATGGGGCGCCAGGTGGTGCCGGCATCGGTGGTTTCCCAGACGCCGCCGCCGGGGGTTCCCATATAAAAGTGCGCCGGCTGGCCGATGACGCCGGCCACCGCCGACACGCGCCCGGCGCGCATCGGGCCGACGTTGCGCCAGCGCAAGCCGGAGAACAGGGCAGGGTTTACCTGGGCCGCGGCGCACAAGGCGCCGGCGGCGAGAACGGGAGCAAGGCGGCGCAGCATCGCCACCATTATAGGCGCGCCCGATGCTATACTTTGTTCGCCCGGTGCGCCGAGCGAGATCGTCCGTGCGCTCAATTTCCGGCGGCAGGCGAATGGCGAGCATGGATGCCTTCTTGGGCGAGGAGTCGACAATACCTCTGCGCCGACTTCTGAAGCGGTATGGCGTGGAAAGTTGAGCTCTCGGACACGGCCGAGCGCCAAGTGCGACGGCTCGGACGCAGCGTAAGCCGAGCGCATTCTTCTCTATCTGAGGGCCTTGAAGGCCGCTCTGACGCCCGAAGCAGTGGGAAGGTACTGCACGGCAGCCGCCTTGGCGGGCCTTGGTGCTACCGAGTCGGCGACTATCGCCTGATTTGCCGGACCGGAGACAAGATCACGCTTGTTCTGGTCCTGGAGCTTGGGCTTCGCTCGCGGATTTATCGAGGCTGACAAGTGTTGGTGGGAGATGGTTTTAGGCCAGGTCCGCAAGCTCGTCGCGCAGTTAATTCTGTAGTAGTGCCCGCCTACTCTCAGTAATAGATATACGGACGCCGAGTCGTCGGCGATTGACGGACGGCAGTTTGTTGTTGACATTTGCTCACGCCACGAGACATGCTTCCCGGCAAGGGTGCTGAAGTGCTACGGGTGACTCAGTTGTGGGATGACTCTGATTGTGAGCATGACGGTAGGGCTTGTGTTGCTTGCCGCGGCCGACGTGCTCTTGATCACCCAAAATCGGCAATTGCGTGTCGAGTTGGTTCACGCCCATCACGCTCTGCTGCCGCCGACCGGACGCCATGTGCCGCCGTTACTGGGCGTTTCGCCAACAGGCGAGGCCGTTGAGGTCACCTACGGCGAGGACCAGCGTGAAACTTTCGTTTTCGTCTATTCCGATAGCTGCGCGATCTGCTCTCAAAATTGGCCCGCGTGGCAAAGCGTGGCGCGAGCTGCTCGCTCGCCGCGGACCCGTCTGGTGTTCGCACGGTTGGCCTCAACCGCCAAGCCGCTTGGGCTTGAACTCGGGGATGACCTTCCGGCTGTGGTTAAGATCGCGGAAATTGACCCGCAGACTGCCTTTGCGTACAACATGATTCTGACGCCGGAGGTGGTCGAGGTCACGCCCGCCGGCACAATTGGCCGCACGTGGCTTGGCGACTTAGTTGGGAGCGAACTGGCCAGTCTCAAGGACTTGCGGCTGCACGGGCAACCCGCCACCGGGCGGCTACGGCCGGTGCGACATCGTAAAGTAGGCGGTCGGGCCGTTTGCGGGCGCGGCGTCGGAATCCTGGCGTTGATGACGGCACTGTTGTCGCCGGGGGTGGCGGCGCAGGGCGCCGGGCACTGGGTCCGCGCCTGGTCCGGGCACTTTGTCGTTTATAGCGACGGGAGCCCGGGACAGGCCCGGCACATTGCCGCGCAGATGGAGCGGCTGCGGATGCTGCTCCACCAGCTTTTTCCGGGATTGCCGCTCGATCCGGTGGCGCCGCTTGATGTTCTTGCGGTACGGAGCCGGGAAGAGTTGGAGGCGATGGAGCCGCAGTCGCTCCAGAAGCGACACGACCCGAATTTGATCGGCGTGTCGCAACGGGGAGTCGACCGCAATTTCGTGTTGCTTCGTCTTGATGCCGCGGCGGATCAGCACCCACTGCGGACACTGTACCG
Source organism: Terriglobales bacterium (assembly GCA_036561225.1). GTDB lineage: Bacteria > Acidobacteriota > Terriglobia > Terriglobales > SCQP01 > SCQP01. Next base: position 15,410 of record DATBPS010000197.1, on the reverse strand, counting down.
GGAGTACACTTCGCTTTTGCTCGAGCGCATGGCCGGGCCGTTGGAGGCATGGGAACGGACGGGTGTCGCCGAGGTGCTGGAAACGGTTGAGATTTCACCGGACCACGCGATTATCGGCGAGGCCGAACCGGACTGGTTGCAGACGTTGCGTTGGCACCCGCTCATTCCACTCCCCGAACTGACTCAGGCTGCGGGGGCTTCGGCGGTGCATGACGCGGAGTCATGGGCACTGGCCCACATGCTGGTGGTTCATCGCGGTTGTCGTTTCCGTTCCGCAGCCGAAAGGCGCTGCGGGCTGGCTGAGAATGTACTGCTGGCATTGAAGGAGTACGTCCGCAGAACCAGCTACCCGAAACTGACCGTCGATCTCGCAAGCAAGGTGAACGAAGGAGCGATCCCGGTGTCAAGTCTGGATCTGGCAGCGGCAGCCGCGGTCGAGGCGGACTTCATGGCCCACAGCGATGAGGGGGAGAGAGCGAAGCAGCTAGCGCAAGTCGCACTTGGGCCCGGGGGCGATGCGGTGCGCGCCGACCTCGCCATGGGCCTGGTGGCACTGGACGACGGCGATGTCTGTACCGCTCGGAAGTACTACTGCAACGTCGCCGCTTCCGCTCCCCAGGATTTCGTCGCGGCCTTCCGTTGCGGCGCCCTCGGAGCGCGGCTGGATGATGCAGGGGCGGCCGCCGACGCGAATGCCGTGGCCTGCCTGCAACGCGCCGCCCAACTACGACCCGAGTTCGCGCCCGCCTATGATCAGCTGGCGCTGTTCTACAGTCGGCGATGGGAAAAGATGAAGGAGGCATTGAGACTGGAGCGGCAGGCCCTTGCCATGGAGCCGACAAGCGCTCTCTATGCTCACAACCTGGCATGGGTCGAGGCGAGGGCGTTGCGGTATAGCCGGTTTGAGGATTTCCTCGACCCGCCGCAAGCCGGCCCGGAGCGGCAGGTGAGCGGCACAATCGTGGGGGTTCAGTGCCTGGACGATCCGCGAGGGGCGAGTTTTCCGATTAAGCTGGTCGTGGATACGGCATTGGGGATGGTTAACCTGCAGGCGCGCGACTACATACGCGTGCCGTTCGAGGCTACCAATTTCACCCCGCCTGGGCCGATGAATGCCTGCCACGACCTTACAGGGCTGCACGCGCAGATTAAAGCGGAGGGCAACCGGATTCTGGCCGTTTCACTGAGCCGTTGATCGAGGTCTGCACGAGCCGTCGGCGCAGCTCCTCGCGGCCGGCGCCGGTTTTGGAGGAGAAGGGAAGCGGCGGAGCGGCGAAGGCCGCCTCCATGGCGCGACCGTGGGTGGCGCGCCCACTGGCGTTGAGGCGGTCCCATTTGGTGGCCACCAACTGAAAGGGGATGTCGTGGCGGCGCAGAAACTCGGCCGCGTCGAGGTCAATTTGCTGCACGCCAATCGAGGCATCGGCCAGCAGCAGCGCCAGGCGCAACTGTCCGCGCTCTTCACAGAACTGCTGGGTCACCGCGCCCCAGGCTTGACGCAGTGAGCGGGAGGCCTGGGCGTAGCCGTAGCCGGGGCAATCCACCAACCGCAGCTTGCCGCCGTTCACCAGAAACAAGTTCAGCAGCCGGGTGCGGCCGGGGGTGCGGCTCACCCGCGCCAGATTGGCCTGCCCGGCGAGGGCGTTCAGCAGGCTGGATTTGCCCACGTTGCTGCGCCCCAGCAGCGCCACCTCGGGGATGCTGCCGGCGGGCAGGTCGCTCATCGCCGCGGCGGATTTTTCGAAGTGGACGGAGAAGAGCATGGGAAGCTATCAGCCGCCAGGCCCAGTATGGCTGAAGACCGAGGGCTGGGGCTGGGGCTGACGGCTCGTGGCTTACTGGTGCAGGATTTCCGGGGGCGGCTCGGTGCCCGCTCCGGCGACTTCGGCGACAGCCAGTTTGGGGATGGGCCGCTCGAGGGCGGTTTCCAGCACCTGGTCCATGGTTTCGACCGGATGGATGTCGAGCAGGGCGCGGATGTTCTCCGGCAGGTCGGCGAGGTCCTTCTCGTTGTCGCGCGGCAGGATGATGCAGGTGATGCCGTGGCGATGGGCGGCCATCAGCTTCTCCTTCACCCCGCCGATGGCCAGCACTTTGCCGCGCAGGGTGATCTCGCCGGTCATGGCCAGGTCGCTGCGCACGGGAATGCGGGTCAGCGCGCTGGTCAGAGCGGTGGCCATGGTAATGCCGGCCGAAGGGCCGTCCTTGGGAATGGCGCCCTCGGGGACGTGGATGTGGATGTCGAGGTTGCGGTAGAAGTCCTTGGGCAGGCCGAGGAGGTGGGCGCGGCTGCGGATGTAGCTCATGGCCGCCTGGGCGGATTCCTGCATCACGTCGCCGAGCTTGCCGGTCAGGGTGAGCTTGCCCTTGCCGTCCATGAGGGTGACTTCGGTGGAGAGGATCTGGCCGCCCACTTCGGTCCAAGCCAGGCCGGTGGCCAGCCCAACTTCGCTCTTCTCGATGCTGTGGGGATCGCGGTACTTGAGGATGCCCAGATAATCGCCCAGGTTGGCGGGGGTGACGGAATCCGACGCCTTCTTGCCTTCCTTCACCACGCGGCGCGCCATCTTGCGGCAGACGTTGCCGATTTCGCGTTCCAGGCCGCGCACGCCGGCTTCCCGCGTGTAGCCGGAGATCAGCCCCTGCAAACCATCGGGGGTAAATTCGATGTTCTTACCGGTGAGGCCGGTGGCCTTGAGCTGCTTGGGGATAAGGAAGCGGCGGGCGATCTCGGTCTTTTCGATCTCTGTGTAGCCCGAGAGGCGGATGACCTCCATGCGGTCCTGCAGCGCCTGGGGAATGGTGTGGAGCACGTTGGCGGTGGTGATGAACATCACCTGCGATAGGTCGTAGTCCACGTCGAGATAGTGGTCGTTGAAGGCGGTGTTCTGTTCCGGGTCGAGCACTTCGAGCAGCGCCGCGGACGGATCGCCGCGGAAGTCGGTGCTCATCTTGTCGACTTCATCGAGCAGGAAGACGGGGTTGACGGTGCCCGCCTTCTTCATCATCTGCAGGATCTGGCCCGGCAGGGCGCCGATGTAGGTGCGGCGATGGCCGCGGATTTCGGCCTCGTCGCGCACCCCGCCCAGCGACAGGCGGACGAACTTGCGCCCGGTGGCGCGGGCGATGGACATGCCGAGCGAGGTCTTGCCCACGCCCGGAGGCCCGACGAAGCACAGGATCGAGCCCTTGGGGTTGCGCACCAGTTGCCGTACCGCCAGGAACTCGAGGATGCGCTCCTTGATCTTCTCCAGACCATAGTGGTCCTGGTTGAGGATCTTCTCCGCGCGGGCGATGTTGCGGATCTCGTGGCTGCGCTGCTTCCAGGGCACGGCGATCATCCAGTCGAGGTAGTTGCGCGAGACGGTGGATTCGGCCGACATGGGCGGCATCAGCTCCAGCCGCTTCAACTCCTGCAGCGCCTTCTCCTTGACCGGCTTGGGCATGCCGGCGGATTCGATTTTCTTCTTCAGCTCGTCAAACTCGCTCTTTTCGCCGCGCCCGAGTTCTTTCTGGATGGCCTTGATCTTTTCGCCCAGGTAATACTCGCGCTGCGCCTTCTCCATCTGGCGCTTGACCCGGTTCTGGATGGCGCGGTCCACGTTGAGCTTCTCCATCTCGATCTCGAGCAGCTCGGCCAGCCGCAGCAGACGCTCGGTGGGGTCGAACATCTCGAGCAGCGGCTGCTTGTCGCTCACCGGCAGGGTGAGGTGGGCGGCCATGGTGTCGCTCATCTGGCTCGGGTCGTCGGAGCGCACGGCGTTGAGCATGGCCTCATAGTTGAGCGACTGGTTCTGCTTGACGAACTGCTCGAACAGCCCGGTCACCTTCTGCATGAGCTGCTCGAGTTGCGGGGTGACCACCGCCGCCTTGCCGGTGGGCTGACGAAGGGAGGCGCGGAAGAAGCCTTCGGATTCATCCACCTCGGCGGTGCGGCCGCGTTCCAGTCCCTCGACCAGCACGCGCACGTTGCCGTCGGCCAGGCGCACGCTCTGAACGATGGAAGCGATGGTGCCGACGACATGAATCTGATTGGGCTGCGGCTCGTCGAGCGAGGCGTCGTGCTGGGTGGCGAGGAAGATCTTTTTGTCTTCCAGCAGGGCCGCCTCCAGGGCCTTCACCGAGGAGGGGCGGCCGACCACGAAGGGGGTCATCTGGTGGGGGAAGATGACCATGTCGCGCAGCGGCATCATGGGCAGCCGGAGCGGCTGGGAGGGAGCTTTTTCGCGAGGCATGGGATACCCAGGGTCGAGCGTGAACGGCGGGGCCGGGGTGCTTAGCCGGCCTTCTCCAGCGAGGGCAGCGCCACTTCGCGCCGCTCCACCATCTCTCTGGTGACCAGGAACTCCCGTACCCGCTTCTGGGTGGGGAGGTGGTACATCAGGTCGAGCATCAGCTCTTCGAGGATCATGCGCAGGCCGCGGGCGCCCACTTTGCGGGCCAGGGCTTCGTCGGCGATCTGTTCGAGCGCCAGGTCGTCGAAGCGCAGCTTGACGTTTTCGAACTCGAACAGCTTCTGGTACTGCCGCACCAGGGCGTTGCGCGGCTTGGTGAGGATCTGGATGAGCGCGGCGCGGTCGAGATCGTCGAGCACACCGATCACCGGCAGACGGCCGACAAACTCGGGGATCAGCCCGAACTTGATGAGGTCGCCGGGCTGCACCTGGCCCAGCAGGGCGGTGTCGCGCAACCGCGCCTTCTGCGCGTCGGTGGCCGACTCCTCGCCGCGGAAGCCCATGGAGCGTTTGCCCACGCGGCGGGAGATGATCTTCTCCAGACCGACGAAAGCGCCGCCGCAGATGAACAGGATGTTGCTGGTGTCCACCGGGGTGAACTCCTGGTGGGGGTGCTTGCGCCCGCCCTGCGGCGGCACGTGGGCCACCGTGCCTTCCAGGATCTTGAGCAGCGCCTGCTGCACGCCTTCGCCGCTGACGTCGCGGGTGATGGAGGGGTTTTCGTCGCGACGCGAGATCTTGTCGATCTCGTCAATGTAGATGATGCCGTGCTGGGCGCGGGCCACATCCCCCTCGGCCGCCTGCAACAGCTTGAGGATGATGTTCTCGACGTCCTCGCCCACGTACCCGGCTTCGGTCAGCGTGGTGGCGTCGGCGATGGCGAAGGGCACATCGAGCACCTTGGCCAGCGTCTGGGCCAGCAGCGTCTTGCCGGTGCCGGTGGGGCCGATGAGCAGGATGTTGGCCTTCTGCAACTCGACTTCGCTGGTGGTGCGGTTGCGGTTCATGTGCAGCCGCTTGTAGTGGTTGTAGACGGCGACCGCCAGCCGCTTCTTGGTGGAATCCTGACCGATGACGTACTCGTCGAGGAACTGCTTCACCTCGTGGGGCTTGGGCAGGGTCTGCACCCCGCGGGCCTGGGGTTCGCCGCGGTCATCCTCCAGGATGGAGTTGCACACCGCCACGCATTCGTCGCAGATGTAGGCGCGGGGGTACTCGCTGGGGCTGCTGATGAGCTTGCCCACCGCCTCCTGGCTCTTGTGGCAGAAGGAACAGCGCAGCGGATCCTGGCTTCCGTTTCGTGGTTTCACAGTGGCTTATTCTCCCGTACTAGCGCGAATGCCGTTCCCGTGGCGCGGCCGCCTCTTGCTGCCGCCGCCCTTCCCAAGTGGCCGCGTTCTGCTCCGCACTTACTTGTGCTTAAAGATAATATCGTCAACGATGCCGTAATCCTTAGCCTGAGCGGCGGTCATAATGAAATCGCGCTCGACATCCTTCTCGATGCGGCTGATTTCCTGCCCCGAGTGTTTGGCCAGAATCTCGTTGGTAATGGCCCGCAGGCGCAGAATTTCGCGGGCGTGGATGTCGATATCGGTCGCCTGGCCGCTCAGCCCACCCATCGAGGGCTGGTGGATGAGGACCCGCGAGGTGGGCAGGGCGAAGCGCTTGCCCTTGGCCCCGGCCGCCATCAGGGTGGCCGCCATGCTGGCCGCCTGGCCGATGCAGATGGTGGTGACATCGGGGCGGATGAACTGCATGGTGTCGTAGATGGCCAGACCGGCGGTGATCGAGCCGCCGGGGCTGTTGATGTAGAGCGAAATATCCTTTTCCGGGTCTTCGGCCTCAAGGAACAGCAGTTGCGCCGTCACCAGATTGGCCACATTGTCGTCAATCGGGGTGCCGATGAAGATAATGTTGTCGCGCAGCAGGCGCGAATAGATGTCATAGGCGCGCTCGCCGCGCGGGGTCTGCTCCACCACCATCGGGACCAGGCTCATGAGTTCTTCTGCTCCTTCACCGCTGCCGCCCGGCTGAACGCGCCCTCGGTGGCGCTGTCCAGCAACCAATTCATTGCCTTCTCCTGGAGGATCCTGGCCCGGATTCTCTCCAGTACCCCATTATCCTTCAAGCGCGCCCGCACCACATCGGGGCTTTGCCTCAACTCGACCGAAGCGCGCTGGATCTCCTCCTCGACGTCGGCCTCGCCGACCTCCAGCTTTTCGCTGGCGGCGAGCTTGTCGAGCACCAGTCCGGCGCGCACCTCGCGTTCGGCATCGGCCTGGTGGCGCTCGCGCAGCTTCGACCAGTCCACTTCCAGCTTGCGGAGGTTCACGCCCTGCTGGGCCAGACCGCGGAGATTGCGTTCGATCTTGTCCTCGATGCGCTGGTCCACCAGCGCCCGCGGTACCTCGACGGTCACCGGCTGCAGCAACTGCTCGATCGCCTTCTCCTCCACCGTGTGCCGGGCCTCGTGCCGGCGTTCGGCGCGGAGACGATCCGCCATCCACGCGCGGGCTTCCGCCGCCGTGGTGGTGCCGAGGGTTTCAGTGATGGCGGCGTCCTCCAGTCCGGGCAATGTTTTCTGTTGGATGCGGTTGAGCTTGAGATGGTATCGCACCGCCTTGCCGGCCACCGCGGGCTCGGGGAACTCGGCGGGATAGTTCACCTCCAGCTCACGTTCCTCTCCCGGCTTCATGCCCTTGAGGGCGGCGTTGAACTCCGGCAGGGTGTGGTCGGCGCCGACTTCGATGGCTACTTCCTGGGGGGTGCCGTTTTCCTGCGTGAGGTTCTGCGCCTCGACCAGCGCCACCAGGCCATCGGTTACTTCCGGAGCATCAGAATCCTGCGTGGTGCTGTGGCGTTCGCGCAGCCGTAGCAGGCCGGCCTCGATCTCGTCGTCGCTGACCTCAAGCGGGGGCATGGGGACACGAATGGAGGCGTAATCACCCAGCTCAAACGTCGGCATTACTTCGAAGCTGGCCTGAAACTTCAGCGCCGCCCCCGGCTGATAGTCCAGCCCTTTTAGCGTCGGCGTCGAAACCGGTTCCATCTGCTCGCGTTCAAACGCCGCGCGCAGATGGGCGGGGACCAAAGCCTCCAGCGCCTCTTCCCGGATGCGCTCGGCAAAATGCTGCTTGACCAGGCTCAGCGGCGCCTTGCCGGGTCGGAAGCCGGGGATGCGCGCCTTCTTCTGTATGCCTTGCGCGACCCGTGTGAACTCACGTTCCACTTCGCCCGCGGGGACTTCCACGTCCACCTGGCGAAGACATGCGGTGCTGGTTGCCATCAACGCTGATTATATCAGTCTGGCCCGGTTGGCTTCGGGATACCCTTGACTGCATGAAGGCCATCCGATTCCACCAGCACGGCGGTCCCGAAGTGCTGGAACTGGAAGTCGTACCCACGCCGGTGCTCGCCTCCGGCGAGGTGCGGGTGCGGGTGCGGGCATGTGCCCTCAACCATCTCGACCTGTTCATCCGCCAGGGAATGCCGGGGGTGAAGATCGCCATGCCGCATATTCTTGGCGCCGACATCGCCGGCGAGCGGGAAGACACGGGCGAGCACGTGATCGTGGCGCCGGGTGTCGGTTGCGGGCACTGCCACTGGTGCCTGGAAGGGGAGGACAACCGCTGCCCTGGCTACCAGATCTTCGGTAACCAGCGCGACGGCGGCTACGCCGAATTTGTCAACGTCCCCGAGCGGGCGTTGTTGTCCACGCCGAAGGGCATGAGCTTCGTCGAAGCGGCCTCGGTGCCGCTGGTGTTTCTCACCGCCTGGAACATGCTGGTGCGCAAGGCGGCCGTGGCTCCGGCGCAGACGGTGCTGGTCTGGGCGGCATCAAGCGGCGTGGGCATCGCCGCTGTGCAACTTGCCAAGCTCTTCGGCTGCCGGGTGATCGCCACCGCCGGCGGGGCGGAAAAAGGCGCCAAGGCCCGGGCGCTGGGCGCCGACGAGGTGATTGACCACTATGATTCGACGACGCCGGTCTCGAAAGCCGTGAAGCGCCTCGCAGCCGGAGGCGTAGATATTGTCATCGAGCACGTCGGGCAGGCCACCTGGGACGAAAGCCTGCGCAGCATGATGCCCGGCGGGGTGTTGGTCACCTGCGGCGCAACGACCGGCTACGAGGCCAAAATTGACCTGCGTTTTCTGTTCTCGCGCCAGCTCCGCCTGATGGGCAGCTACATGGGCCGCCGCAGTGACCTGGACCCCATCCTGGCGCTGTTCTCCCGCGGGCTGTTGCGCCCGGTCGTGGACCGCACCTTCCCACTCGCTCAGGCCGCCGTCGCGCACCGCTATCTGGCGGAGAAGCGGCAGTTCGGGAAAGTGGTGCTGGAAGTGTGAAGGCCCCCTAGCGGTGGGCCTTCTCCGCAGTCTCGCCGAAGGTGCTGGCGCCGGCGCGCGCGGGGGAGTCATAGATGGCGTTGAAGAAGAACTTGTAGGTGCCGTGTGACTCGGCGCGCCACTGGGGTTTGAAGCCGAAGAGGTAGATGCGGCCCTGGCCGAAGCCGGTGACCAGCGCGGCGGCTTTGCCCTCGATCTTCTCGGCGCCCAGCAGATAGCCGCTCTGCAGCGGGTTGGTCTGGGGGTAACTGGCCAATACCGCGCCCTGGAAGCTCTTGTCGGTTTCGAAGGCGGGGCCGTTCTCGAACATCACGCTCACGTCGCCGCTCATGCCCCAATCACCGGCCAGCGGGGGTTTGCCGGGAGCGGCCGCCGGCACCTCAACCCGCAGCAGCGAGCCGGAGCTGTAGAACTGGCTGGGCTTGAGCTTGTCGAGCACGTTCTTGACCGGCAGTCCGAACTGTTCGATGGCGAACAGCGAGGCGTTGTTGAAGCAGATCAGGGTGCCGCCGTTCTGCACGAACTGGCGCAGCGCGTTGACGCCCTGCTCCTCGATGCCGCCCTCGTACTTGCCGGGGACGCTGCCCGGCGCAAAGCCGTGCAGCATGCCCTCCGGCCGGGAATCGGGCAGGATGATCACATCGAGGCGCGCATTGAGATCGCTGGCCTGGATGTCGCCGTCGCGCAGGGTGATGGGCTTGAAGCCGTAGTTCTCCAGAATCCAGCGCGTCCAGCCTTCATCAATGTTGGGCTGCCAGGCGCGGTACAGTCCCACCCGCGGCAAGCGGGTTACGGCGGCCAGCTTTTCCGGAGCGGCGGCGGTGGCGGTGACCTCCAGCCCTTTGTGGGTGAGTGATGATATCTGGTCGCGGCCGGCGCCGGTGACGACGGCGGTGCCGTCGGAGGCAAAGCCCACCCTGGCGCCGGCGGCCAGCAGGCGGTTGACGGCATCAAAGTGCTGGTTGGTGGCGGGCGACAGGGTGAATACCGATCCCGATCCCTGAATCGCGCCTGCCGGCCAGCTCCACTGGGTCAACGGTTTGAGGTCGCCCAACTGCGCCTTGTCCAGCGGCTCGAGCACCGCATCGGCATCCACGCCCATCTGCAGCGGCAGGGTCCAGCCGGCGACGTCGTAGGGGCGCACCGGGGTGCCGTCCTGCAGAATGCTGGGATAATCCTGCGGCTCCATCAACTCCTTCACCAGGTTGGCGTAGGGCTGGTTCATGAGGATCACCCAGGAGCCGGCGGCATAGCTGCGCCCGTTGGCGGCGAACGGCGCGGTGGCCTGGTGAACCTCGACGCCGTTCACCATGAAGATGCGCGCCAAGTCGGCGGCTTCGGTGCGGTGCACCTGGCCGGCGGGGATGATGTAGGCGTAGGGCGGGTTCTCGGTGAAGTTGGCGATGGTGTCGCGCCCGGCGACGTACTTGTTGTAGAGCATCTGCTCGTGGTACTTGGAGGCCATCTGCAGCACCGACATGGAGGCCGCCTGCATGTAATCCACCGCGTCGCGCAGCCGCCACCAGCCGCCCTTCCAGGGGCTGCTGTAGAAGATGCCGGCGGTGAGCGAGCGATAGTTGGGCGGGAAGTCGCGCACGGTGTAGAAGTGCGGGGTGGCGTAGCCGTAGAGCGCGGTCTCGGTGAAGAAGGCGATGGAGTTGCGGAAGATGCCGGTGAAGTCCTGGAACCCCGGGTACCAGTTGTCAAAGCCCACCCGGCTGATGGCGCCCGGCATGTTGTGCTCGTCGAGATACGCCGCCATGTTGATGCCCAGCTCGTTGAGCCAGCGCATCATCAGCGGATGGATGTTGCTCGAGATGGGTTCGACGAACGGCGGGATGAAGATGCGGGCGGGGAAGGGCGCCGTCTGGTGATGGGTGTAAAACACCTCCGGGTTCCAGATCAGTTCCTGGGCGGTGATTACCTGCGACTCTTTCATGTTGTTCATGTAGCCGTCGCGGTTGTTGTCGTGGCCGACGTACTCCTGATAGAGATCGGGGAGGGGGCTGACCTCGAAGCGGGTGCCCACGTTCTGGCGGTACCACTTCACCACCTCGTCCTGGCCGTCGGGGTTGAGCGTCGGCCACAGCACCAGGATCACGTTGTGCAGGATGGCGTCCACCTCGGGGTCGTTTTGGCTGGCCACCAGTTTGTAGGCCAGGGTGATGGACTGCTGTCCGCCGGCGACTTCGGTGGAGTGCATGCCGCCGTCAATGTGGATGAACACCTTGCCCTGGCGGGCCAGGGCGTGGGCGGCGTTGTCGTCGAGACCGCGCGCCCAGGTCAACTGCCGGTTGACGTCGCGATAGTGGTCGAGTTGCGCCAGGTTCTCGGGGGCCGAGATCAGGGCGATGTCCATGTCCAGCCCGCGGGTGGTCTTGCCCACGGTGCGCAGCTCGATGCGCCTGGAGCTGGTGGCCAGCTTCTGCAGGTAACCCACCGCGTCGGTGTAGGTGGCGAGGTAGAAGTCGTCGCCCGGGGCATGCCCCAGCACCGACTTCGGGGTCGGGACTTTCGGGTCCATGGTGACGGCCGTCGGCGCGCCCGCGGCCGGCGTTTGGGCGGGGAGCGGCAACCAGCAGACAGCCGCCAGCAGGGCGGCCGGACAGAGGCGGCGGAACAAAGGCATGGCGCCCATTGTAGCCGCTGGAGGCCGCATGCGGCGAATTTGGTTGCAGCAGCGGCGGAAGCAGCTATGATGACCGCAATTCAACAATGTGAGGCTGCCCGCCCAGATTCAGCGCGGTGAAGCGGCATAAGCCGGGAGGCTAAAGTGCGCGTTCACCTGATCAATCCCAGTCATTTGTCCTTTGGCGTGGCGGTCATCACCCCGCGTTGGCTGTTCGTGCTCGCCGCCGCCACCCCGTCGCGGTACGGCGACCCGCTCATCTGCGACGAGACGCTCACCGTGCTCGATCCGGCCACCATTGCGCCGGGGGACATTGTCGGTATCGGCATCCACACCGGCAACGCGCTGCGCGGCTATGAATTGGGCCGGGAAGTGCGCGCGCGCGGCGCCTGGGTGGTGTTCGGCGGCATCCATGCCACCCTCTATCCCGATGAGGCGCGCGAGCAGGGCGGCGCCCACGCGGTGGTGCGCGGCGACGGCGATGTGGTGTGGGCCACGGTGCTGGCCGACTGCGCCGCCGGGCGGCCGCTGCCGCAGTACGAAGGCGGACGCATCGAGGCGGACCAGTTTCTGCCGGCGCGCTGGGACCTGCTGCAGCCGGGCCGCTACATGTGGGGATCGGTGCAGACGGTGCGCGGCTGCCCCAAGCACTGCTCGTTCTGTTCGGTGTGGCGCACCGACGGCCAGAAGCCGCGTCAGCGCGCCGCCGACATGGTGGTGGGCGAAGTGGTCGAGCTGCGCCGGCGCGGCTACCGCTTCATCGCCCTCGCCGACGACAACTTTTATCCCGTATCGCTCAAGGATCTGGAACTGGCCGAGCGCCAGGGCAATACAGCCCGGTTGGAATTTCTCCGCGAAACCCGCCGCGAGCGTTTTGAACTGATGGAACGTCTGGCGCGCCTGCCCCAGGACCTGGTGTTTTTCACCCAGATCACCATGGAGTCGGCGGATGATCCGGAATTTCTGGAGGCCATGCGCAAGGCGCACATTCGCGGAGCGCTGATCGGAGTGGAAGCGGTGACGCCGGAGGGCTTGAAGGATGTTTATAAAGACTTCAACTCCAGCGGAGAGGATCTGGTCCGCCGTTTGCGCGCCTACCGCGAGCACGATCTGCATGTGCTGGGCTCGTTCATCTTCGGCCTGCCCAGCGACCGCCCCGCCACCTTTGACGCCACGCTGGCCATGGCGGTGCGTTCCGAGGTCACCTTTGCCCAGTTCGTCATGCTCACCCCCTTCCCGGGCACGGTGGATTTCAAGAAATGGGAGGACGGGCCGGCGCGCGAAGCCGGGGCGATCGGCGGCATTCCGGTTTCCCGCCACTGGCTGATACCGCAGGCGCTGCGTCCCAAGGTGTACGTGCCGCACCCGGTGATGTCGGCCGACGAGATCCGGCAGCGCACCCAGGGCGTTTGGGACCAGTTCTACAGCCTGGGCGAGATTTGGCGCCGCTCGCGCTGCGTGCCCGGCATCAAGGGACGGCTGGCATTTTTGTTTATCTCCAAGCTCTATCGCCAGATGTACGCCAACACCGGCATCTCGACCGACAGCGCCCGCGTCAGCAAGGCCGCCCGCTGGGCCTCGCTGCTGGCCCGTCCCTGCCGCCGCCTGTTCACCGCCGCTCCCATGCCCGACCTCGCCGTCCCCCTCGGCGGAGGCCATTCCGCCTAAGCGGCGCCGGCCCCCGGTTCCTAGCGGGCGTGCTTGTAGAAGAGGTCGGTCAGTTCGGCATAGGTGGCGGCGGCGCGGGCGGCATCGCCGGAGCGGAGGGCGGAGGTGGCGCAGTGCTCCAGGTGGCGGCGCATCAAAAGCCGCGCCACCCCGCGCAGGGATTCCTGTACGGCCGAGATCTGGGTCAGCACCTCGGGGCAGTAGCGGTCGCCCTCCACCATGCGTTGCAGTCCGCGCACCTGACCTTCGGCGCGCTTCAGGCGCAGCAGCAGGGCGCGGCGCTGGGTGTCGGTCACTCCTTCAGCTTTCTTCATGCGGGAATCTCCGGGCGGCGGAAGCGCCGCAGACGCAAACTGTTGCCCACCACGCTGACTGAACTGAACGCCATCGCCCCGCTGGCCACAATCGGCGAGAGCAGAATGCCGAAGGCGGGATAGAGCACCCCAGCGGCCAGCGGGATGCCGATGACGTTATAAATCAAGGCCCAGAAGAGGTTCTGGCGGATCAGCCGCAGCGTGCGCCGCGCCAATAGAATGGCCGCCACTACGCCGCCCAGGTCGCTGCCCACCAGGGTGATGTCGCTGGCTTCCAGGGCAATATCGGTGCCGGCGCCGATGGCAATGCCGACATCAGCCTGGGCCAGGGCGGGTGCATCGTTGAGGCCGTCGCCCACCATGGCCACCTTGTGTCCCGCGGCCTGCAGGGCGCGCACCGCCGCCACTTTGCCGGCAGGCAGAAGATGCGCTTGCACGTCGTCCATACCCACTTCCCGGGCCACCGCCGCGGCGCGTGCCGGCGTGTCGCCGGTTAGCATGGCCACCCGCAGACCCAAACGGCGAAGAGCCGCCACGGCCGCCGCGGCCCCGGGTTTGACGGCATCATCAATCTCCAGGGCGCCCACGAAATCCTGGTCCACCGCCACCAGCACCGCGTCCGCGACGTTGCCCACGACGATGCCGGCCGTTTCCAGAAAGCGGCGGCTACCGACCCGTACGAGCCGTCCCTCCACTTCCGCTTCCGCGCCCAGGCCGCCGTGACTGGTGAAACCTGCGGCGGCAGGCAGGTTGATACCATGTTCGCCGGCTGCGGTGGTGACGGCGTGGGCCAGGGGATGCTCAGACCGCTGCTCCACCGCCGCCGCCCAGCGCAGCAACTGCTCCTCGCTGTTGCCGGGGGAGGGATGCAAAGCGGTCACCACGGGCCGGCCGAGCGTAAGGGTGCCGGTCTTGTCGAGCAAGACAGTATCCACACGGCTGAGCTGCTCGAGCGCCGGACCGCCGCGCACCAGCACTCCGAGTTCGGCACCGCGTCCGGTGCCGGCCATAATGGCGGTGGGCACGGCCAGGCCCATGGCGCAGGGGCAGGCGATGATCAACACCGTCACCGCCGCCAACAACGCCCAGGGCAGGCGAGGCACGGGACCGAGCCACATCCAGGCGGCAAAGGCCACGAGGGCAAGGACTATGACCACGGGCACGAACACCGCCGCCACCCGGTCGGCGATGCGCTGGATGGGCGCCCGCGCCCCCTGGGCTTCTTCCACCAGCCGCACAATCTGCGCCAGCGCCGTGTCGGCGCCCACCTGACGCAGCTCCACGGTGAGCGCGCCGGCGCCGTTGATGGTGGCGCCGGTAACCTCATCCCCGGCCTGTTTGGCGACCGGCAGCGGCTCGCCAGTGAGCAGGCTCTCGTCCACCTGGCTTGAGCCCTCCGTGACTACGCCATCGGCGGGGATGCGCTCTCCCGGCCGCACTTCGACCCGCATGCCCGGGGTGAGGGACTCGACCGGGATTTCTGACACCTCCCCGGCTTCCGAGAGGACGCGCGCCGTGCGCGGCTGCAGCGCCGCCAGCTTGCGGATGGCCGCCGAAGCCCGCGCCCGCGCGCCGGCTTCCAGCCAATTGCCGAGCAGGATCAGCGCCAGTATCCACACCACCGCTTCGTAGTAAACATCGGCGGGGAGGCCACGCTCACGGAACCAGCCCGGGGCCGCCGTCGCCGCCAGCGAAAACAAAAAGGCGGCGCCGGTGCCGAGCGCGATCAGGGTATTCATATCGGCGGCGCGGTGCCGCAGGGCCGCCCAGGCGCGGCGGTAAAACTGCGCTCCGCTCCAGAAGACGACCGGCAGCGTCAGCGCCAGCATCCACCAGGCGATGGAGGCGGCCGACAGCAGCCCGAGAAAGGGCAGGACAGTCACCGCCGCCGCCAGCGGCAGCGCAACCGTCAGCTTGCGCCGCATGGCTTCGCGTTCGGGATCCGCGCCGTCGTCCTTCCCGGAGGCGTGTTCCGCCACGCCGTAGCCGACTGCCTTTACGGCCGCCACCAGGCCGGCGCGGTCGCCCAGCGCCGGGTCGTAGTCCACCCGTGCGCGGCGGGTGGCGAAGTTCACCTCGGCGTGGCGCACTCCCGGCGCCTGAGCCAGCGCGCGCTCCACCCGCCGCACGCAGGAGGCGCAGGTCATGCCTTCCACCGGAAGTTCCACCCGCGTCTGCTCGCTCATACCGCCTCGTAGCCCTCGTCGGTGATGACCTTGC
>DATBPS010000196.1:0-36625 GCA_036561225.1 Terriglobales bacterium | reverse complement strand
GCTGGTCCATCTGACGGTGCCGCGGTTGAGCGGCCACTCGGGGCAGGATTCGCAGGCCTATAAGAGCCCGCAACTGCTGGCCGCCGAGCGGGCGCACGACCCTCTGCCAAGGTTGCATGATTACCTCGTTCCGGCGCTACTGAGCGAAGCCGAGTGGGCGGAGCTGGAAAAGAGCGTGGAGGCGGAGGTGGCGGCGGGGTTGGCGGCTGCGGAAGCGCGTCCCGAACCCGACGCCAGCCAGGTGCAGCAGGACATGTGGGCTCCCCGGCAGGCGGTCGCCGAGTCAGCGCCGGAGACGGCGGGCGCGAGGCTGAACATGGTGGCGGCGATACGCCGGACCCTGGAAGCAGAATTGCGGCACAATCCACGTCTGTTGATCTTTGGCGAGGACGTGGGTCCCAAGGGTGGGGTGCACACGGCCACCCAGGGCTTGCAGTCCAGCTTTGGTCCGCGGCGGGTGTTTGACACCAGCCTTTCCGAAGAAGGAATCATTGGGTCGGCGGTGGGTCTGGCGCTGGCCGGGCTGCGACCGGTGGCGGAGATCCAGTTTCGCAAGTACGCCGACCCCGCCGCGGAACAGCTGCATGACTGTGGCACGCTGCGCTGGCGGACCCGCAATCGCTTTTCGGCGCCGGTGGTGGTGCGCATGCCGGGTGGGTTCTTCAAGTGCGGCGATCCCTGGCACAGCCACTCGGGCGAAGTGGAGTTTGTCCATGCGTTCGGATGGCAGGTGCTCTTCCCTTCCAACGCGGCGGACGCGGTGGGCCTGCTGCGCACCGCCCTGCGCAGCGACAACCCCAGCATCTTCTTCGAGCATCGCAATCTGCTCGACAGCGGCAGCGCGCGTCGCCCGTACCCAGGTGACGAGTATCAGATTCCGCTGGGCAAGGCTGCCTGCCTGCAAACCGGGTCTGACCTCACGGTGGTGACCTGGGGGGCGATGGTGGAGCGGTGCGTGGCCGCCGCGGAGGAGTTCCCGGGCCAGGTGGAAATTCTCGATTTGCGGACGCTCATGCCCTGGGATCGGGAAGCGGTGCTGGCTTCAGTGCGCAAGACGACGCGTTGCCTGATTGTCCATGAAGACACGCTGACGGCGGGGTTCGGAGCTGAAATCGCCGCGGTGCTGGCGCAGGAGGCGTTCTTCTCGCTGGATGCCCCGATCGAGCGCTTGGCGGTGCCCGATGTGCCGCTGCCCTACAATGCCGGCCTGATGGAATCGTTATTGCCGCGCCTGGAAACCATCCGCGCTGCGATTACCCGCCTGATTGGCGGGTAATCGCAGTGGGCGGGCAGCCTTAGACCGGCTTCTTCTCAGCCAAATACCACTGGCGGACGTGCAGAGATTTGTCGGCCACGCGCTTTTCGGCGTCCGCTTGTGTCTGCGGCGGCGGCAGGACCACGGTGCCGCCCGGCGTCCAGTCAGCGGGGGTGGAGACGCCCTGGGCATCGGTGGTCTGCAGGGCCTCAAACACCCGCAGCAGTTCGTCCACGCTGCGGCCGGTGGATTGCGGGTAGTAAAGGATGGCGCGGATCACCTGTTTGGGGTCAATGAAAAAGACCGCGCGGATGGGGGCGGTGTCGCTGGTTTGGGGATGGATCATGCCGAAGCTGCGAGCCACCTTCATGTCCAGGTCGGCCAGGATGGGGAACGGAATTTTGGCTCCGCCCATCTCTTCCATGCTGCGCACCCAGGCAATGTGGCTGAACACGCTATCAATGCTGACGCCGATGGGCTGGACATTGAGCGCCTGAAAGTCGGCGAAGCGCCGGGCAAAGGCCATGAACTCGGTGCTGCACACCGGGGTGAAGTCGGCGGGATGGGAGAACAGCATTACCCACTTGCCCTTGAAGTCGCTGAGGCGGATCAGTCCGTGGGTGGACTTGGTTTCAAATTCGGGCGCCGCCTCGCCGATGCGCGGCAGGGAGCGTTCCGGAAGGCTGACATTTTCTGTGCTCATGGTTCCTTTCTGATGCTCAGGAATAAAAAACCCACCGCGTCAATTATCGTCAATGGGCGCCGAGACTCTCGATTACCATGGCAATTCCCTGCCCCACGCCGATGCACATGGTGCACAGGGCGTAGCGGCCACGGCGTGCGGCCAGCGCGTAGACGGCGGTGGCGGCCAGACGGGCGCCGCTGGCGCCCAGGGGATGACCGATGGCAATCGCGCCGCCGTGGGCATTGACCCGGGGGTCGTCATCGGCCAAGCCGAGTTCGCGCAGCACCGCCAGCGACTGGGAGGCGAAGGCCTCATTCAACTCGATCACGTCCATCTGGTTGAGTGTCAATCCAGCGCGCTGCAAAACTTTGCGCGTAGCCGGGGCGGGCCCCATGCCCATGATGCGCGGCTCGACGCCGGCCACGGCGCTGGCCATTACCCGCGCGCGTGGGGTGAGACCGAACCGCCGCGCCGCTTCCGGCGAGGCCAGCAACAAGGCCGCCGCCCCGTCATTGACTCCGCTGGCGTTGCCGGCGGTGATGGTGCCGGCGGGTTTGACAATAGGCTTCAGACGGGCGAGAGCCTCCAGAGTGGTTTCCGGTCGCGGATGCTCGTCGTCGGCGACAATACGCGGCTCTCCCTTGCGTTGCGGAATGGAGACCGGGATCAACTCCGATTGGAAGAACCCGGCGGCCTGGGCCGCTTTCCACTTTTGTTGGGTGGCGTAGGCAAAAGCATCCTGGTCAGCGCGGCTGATGTGGAACTGTTCGGCGACATTTTCGCCGGTTTCGGGCATGGAGTCGGTGCCGTAGCGCGCCTTAAGGGCGGGATTGATGAAACGCCAGCCGATGGTGGTGTCGAAGATCTCCGCACTGCGACTGTAGGCGGATTCGGCTTTGCCGATGACGAAGGGTGCGCGCGACATGCTCTCGACGCCGCCGGCGATCATCACTTCGGCTTCGCCACAACGGATGGCCCGGGCGGCCTGGGCTACGGCGTCAAGGCTGGACCCGCACAGGCGGTTCACCGTGGTTCCGGCGACGGCGACCGGCAATCCGGCCAACAGAGCCGCCATGCGCGCCACATTGCGGTTGTCTTCGCCCGCCTGGTTGGCACAGCCGTAGATGACATCTTCGATGGCAACGGGGTCGAGGCCAGGATGGCGAGACAGCAGCGCGCGGATAGGCATTGCCGCCAGATCGTCCGTGCGTACGGCGGCCAACGCACCACCGTAGCGGCCAAAGGGGGTGCGCAGCGCATCGCAAATCAGGGCTTCGGTCATAGGCTTTTAGCCTAGCACTGCAGGCGCCTAGCGCGTTTCGCTGCCGCCGGCGACCTGGGCATGACCAAGGGCTGCCACCAGGGCCACTCCGCCCATGATGTTGCCCACCAGCGCCGGAAAGAGGAACTCGCGGACGTAGTGGCTCCAGGGCGCGACACCGGTCACCACCAGGTACAAGTAGCTAGTCGAACCCGCCACAACGTGGGTAAAGGACCCCAAGCCGATGACGTAGGTCAGGATGACGATGATGGGCACACGCCCGGTATGCGCGCCGGGCAACAGCCACACCATCAGGGCGATAAGCCATCCGGCGAAGATGGCGCGTAGTATATTGGCGCCCAGCGGGACGCCGGTATGCCCCAGACCGATGGTCTGAAAGGCGGCGCGAACCTGCGCATCGAAGATGACGCTCCGGCCGATCAACAGGGCAAAGCCGAAGGTGCCCAGAAGGTTGGCGGCCAGAACGGTGCCCCACAAGCGTAGGACCTTTATCAGGGTTTGCTTGTCTCTCTTTACCAGCAACGGAAGAACGGCGGTGAGCGTGGTCTCGGTAAATAGCTGCTGGCGCCCCAGCACAACGATCAGGAAACCGAGGCAGTATCCCAGCCGGCTGATCAGGATGCGCCAGGGAGAATCGGGCAGGTGGGCAACCAACAATCCTTCCGCCACCAAGGAAAAGCCCATGGAAAGGCCCGCGGCCAGCCCCGACCAAGCCAGCGCCTGCCAGGGGCGGGCCAATTCGTCACGGCCCTCACGGCGAATGGTCTCGTAAATGACATTGGCGCCAATGGCCTCACGCTCTTCGACCTGTTCCAACTGCCGCCGGGTAGAGATGGGACCTTCACTCTCGATAGGCTCCGCCTTGTCTGCCTGTTGCGGTTTGCTCTCCTCGTCGGACATGGCGGCGTTTCCACCACATTTGGATGCTTGCTGAAGCTCGCAGTCTGTGTAAGACTGTCGGGCGGGTCGGTGCACGGGAGGGGGGGGCCATGCAAACAGACTCGCTGCTGTCACGGGGCGGCCATGCCAGCCCGGCGATGGCCGCGCCACCGGCGACGGTGCGGCGCTTACTCCTGGAAGTGCTGGGGAAAACCTGCTGGCGGGTACAGGTGGGCGCGGGCCGCAGCTTACGCGTGTCACTGGGGCATAAGGACAGCGAACCTAAGGATGGACGGCTGCTGGCCCACGGCGAGTGGGAGCTGCGCACCTGGGATGCCGACTGGCGACTCTTGGCCGGAGGCGAACTACTGTTCGGCAGCGGGGACGCGGAGAGGGATATACCCGCCGCCAACAAATTGCTGAAGGGCCTGAAGCCGGGCGTGGCCATCGGCTGGCGGCTGCGTTCCAATTCCACGGTCGGCCTGGAGTTCGATTCCGGTCTGGAGATTGAGTTTCTCCGGGTGTGCCGCGGATCCGGGGAGTGGTTTCACTTGTTTGGGCCGGCGCAGCGATACGTGGAACTGGCAGGCGGAGGGCAGTGGAGCACAGGCTTCTCGGATCGACCGTGGCCGGATGAGGTTAGCCCGGCACTTGCCGAGAGCGGCCGCGGAACAGGGCGACGACCTCGTCGCGCTGGTTGCTGACGGTCACGCTGTAGATGCCGCTGCGTCCGGCGCGCGCATCCTCGTGGGCGGCGGCGGTGAGTTGGTCATCGAGGAGAACGGGACGCAGGTATTCAATGGAGCATCCTGAGGCCACGGCGGGGTAGCCGTGGCTGTTGCAGGCGGCGGCAAAGGCAGAGTCGGCGAGGGTAAAGACGTAGCCGCCGTGGCAGGTGTTGTGGCCCTGAATCATGGCGGCCGTGATGCGCATCCGCAAGCGCGCGCGGCCGGGGCCGTAATCGAGCAGCTCCATGCCCAGCGCCTGGGAGGCGCGATCGCGGGCCAGAAGGTCACTCATAGAAGCCGTCTCCGGTCCACTGGCGATGGCGCAAGGCGGGCGAGATGCGGTAGCGATCCTCACCGTAAAAGGAACCGAGGGCGGAGAGCACGGAGCTGATGCGCTGGATGCCGATGCGATCGGCCCATGCGAGGGGTCCGAGAGGGTAATTCACGCCTTTGCACATGGCCAGGTCTACGGCGCGGGCATCGGCGACGCCAAAGTGCATTGCATCAGCGGCCTCGTTGGCCAACATGGCGACGGTGCGCATGACCGCCAAGCCAGGGAGATCGCGCAGGCGGGTAACGGCAATGCCGGCCGCCTGTAGGGCCCCCACGATGGCGTCCCAGCCGGCGGTGTGGCCGGGGCGAATACTGCGGGGTGAGACGCTGGCGGCGAGATGTTTGACCCGAGCATAGTCGAGCGCCAGATCCACCACCACGGTGGGCTGCGGCTGGGCGCCGCCGGTTTCCAATTCCGCCGCGGTGCGGCCGTCGGTGACCCGCAACAGGATATCGGTAGGCAGGTGCGGGGTGCGGACAACTTCGACGCCGGCGGCCTCGATGCGCTGGGCCAGGGCCTCGGCAAGTGCATCACCACCGGCGGCCATGGCGATGCGGGCGGGGGCGGGACGCGGGGTTTCGAGGGAAATTGCGGGCGCCAGCGCACCTTCGCCGTAGATGTAGAATCCGCGGCCGGACTTGCGTCCCAGCCAGCCCGCCTCGACCAGCTCCTGCTGCACCAGCGAGGGCTGGAAGCGGGGATCGCCGAAGTAGGCGGCGAAGACAGAGCGGGTGACGGCGAAGTTAACATCCTGTCCGATGAGGTCGGTAAGCTCGCACGGCCCCATGCGGAAGCCCCCCGCTTCGCGCATCAGGGCGTCCAGCGTGGCCGGGTCGGTGGCCTGTTCCGCCACGAGGCGGAGGCCTTCAGCGTAAAAGGGGCGAGCGACACGATTGACGATGAACCCGGGGGTGGCGCGTACCCGAACCGGTGTCTTGCGCCAGGAGCGGGCCAGGGCTTCGATGCGGTCGAGCACCGTCACGGACGTGACGATGGAACCGACCACCTCGACCAGCTCCATGAGCGGAGCGGGGTTGAAGAAGTGCATGCCCGCCAGGCGCTCCGGCGATCGCAGCGCGGTGGCCATGGCCGCCAGGGAGAGCGAGGAGGTGTTGGTCGCCAGCAAGCAATCGGAGGAGACTACCGCGTCGAGTTGGCGGAGCAGCGTGCGTTTGGCTTCCAGATCTTCGACGATGGCTTCGATCACCAGTTGGGCGGGAGCCAAATCCGCCAGGGAGGCGACAGCCAGGAGGCGCTGGCCGGCGGCACTCGCCTGCTCGGAGCTTAGTTTGCCCTTCGCGGCCATCTGCTCGAAGCGGGCGCGAACACCGGAGACGGCCTTCTCCGCCGCACCGGGGCGGCTGTCGAAGAGCATTACTTCCTCCCCGGCTTGGGCGGCTACCTGGGCGATACCCGCACCCATGGCGCCGGAACCGACAATGGCTACTTTCATCGTCCCTCGAAATTTGGTGGGCGTTTGGCGAGAAAAGCGGCCACGCCCTCGGCATAGTCACGACTGCGGCCCAGGGACCGGTTGAGGTCGCGTTCGATATCGAGTTGGGTGTGCAAGGGGCTATTGACGCCCGAGTAGATGGCGGCTTTGATGGCGGCCAGGCCGAGAGTGGGACCGGTGGCCAACTGGGCCACGATGGCTTCCACGGCGGATGTGAATTCATTGTCGGGGGCGGCGCGCCAGATCAGGCCCCACTCCGCCGCCTGGCGGGCGGGGATGCGATCTCCCAACAAAGCCATGCCCATGGCGCGAGCCGCACCGGCACGGCGAGGGAGGAAATAGGTGCCGCCGGTGTCGGGAACCAAGCCGAGCTTGCAGAAAGGCTCGTAAAAATAGGCAGACTCGGTGGCGATGACGATATCGCAGGCAAGAGCGAGATTGGCGCCGGCGCCCGCCGCCACGCCGTTCACCGCGCAGACCACCGGCATCTCAAGGCCGCGCAGACTCATTACCAACGGTGAGTACAAGCGCTCGATGGAGTCACCCAAATCAGGAGTGGAGCCGGAGGTCTGCATGGCACGGTCGCCGAGATCCTGGCCGGCGCAAAAGCCACGCCCCGCGCCGGTCAGCAGCAGCACACGGGCCTGGGATTCGGCGGTGTCGGTAATCGCCTGGCGAACTTCCAGGTGCATGGCCTCATTGAAGCTGTTGAGTTTGTCGGGGCGATGCAAGGTCAGTCGCGCCACGCCGTCGCGCAGTTCATAGAGAATGTTGTCGTACTGGGCCATAGGCACTCGAGGGATCTAGCGGTTCTGAAAATTGGGTTTGCGCTTCTCCGCGAAAGCGGCCATGCCTTCCTTGCGATCCGCCAGCCCAAAGGTGGACTGAAACGCACGGCGCTCAAAGCGCAGGCCTTCGGCCAAAGGCATTTCGTAGGAGGCATTGACGGCTTCTTTCACCATCATGACCGCGGGCAGCGACTGGGCGGCAATTTTGGCGGCCACTTTCCGGGCCTCCGTCAACAATTCGGCGGCAGGCACAACGCGGCTCACCAGGCCGGCCCGTTCGGCCTCGACGGCGTCCATGCGGCGGCCGGTTAAGCACATCTCCATGGCTTTGGATTTGCCCACCAGACGGGTTAGGCGCTGGGTGCCGCCGGCGCCGGGCATGGTGGCAAGGTTTATTTCCGGCTGACCGAATATGGCGGTATCCGCGGCGAGAATAAAGTCGCAGGCCATGGCCAGCTCGCATCCGCCGCCGAGGGCAAAACCGGCCACGGCGGCCAGGATGGGTTTGCGCAACAGCGCCATACGACGCCAGGCGGCGGCGCGGCCGGCCGGAAAATCAGCGAGGAAGATGTCGCTAAAGCCGGCGTCCTGCATTTCCTTGATGTCGGCGCCGGCGGCAAAGGCTTTGTCGTTGCCGGTGAGGATCACGGCGCCGATGGTGTCGTCGGCCTCAAAGGCCTCCAGCGCTTCTCCCAGCTCGCGCATGAGCGGGGTGGAAAGGGCGTTGAGCACTGCCGGGCGGTTGAGGGTGATGATGCCCACACGGCCGTCGCGGTCCACCAGAATGTTTTCGTAGCCCATCGGCCTCATCCTACACGTGCGCGCGGCGTTGCACCACGCGGAAACGGCCGGCAACGAAGGCGGCGTCGGTGAGCGCCGCATTGGCGGCGGGGTTGGCGCCGGTGCCATGGAAGTCGCTGAAGGCGGCGGATTGGTTGACGTAGACCGCGCCGGTAAGGTTTTCAGAGAGCGACACACCGGCGTCGGCGGCCACTTCCCGGGCCTGGTCGAGGACGGCGGGGTCGGTGGAGTAGACGGAAAAAGTTAGAGCGCCGCGTTCCCGCGCGCCTTTGCCCGCCAACTCGAGACTCTGGGCGGATGAGTCGGTGGCGATGACGAAAGCCACCGGACCGAAGACCTCGTGCATAAAGCGCTGCTCCTCGCCGGCTTCAGCGGCCAGCAGCAGCGGGGTGTGCACGCGCGCCTGCGGGAACTGGGGATGGGCCAGAGGGCGGCTGTCGCACAGCACCCCCGTCGTGCCCTGGCGGGCCTGTTCCAGACGCTGCAAGATGGCGGGGCTTTGAATGGCGCCCAGAATCTCGACCGCTCGGGCGGGATCGGAGAGCAATTTGTCGAGAGCCTGGGCAATTCCCTGGCGCACCTCGTCCAGGCTGAGGCGGCCCTCGCCGGTGGCGATGCCCTGGCGGGGGACAAAGATATTCTGCGGCGCGGTACACATCTGGCCGGAGTAGAGGGCCAGGGAGAAGGCGAGATTGCGGGCCAGGCCGGAAAAATCGGCGGTCGAGTCCACCACCACGGGATTGACGCCCGCCTTTTCGGTGAATACCAGCGCCTGACGGGCATTGCGCTCCAGCCACTCGCCGTTGGCCGGGCTGCCGGTAAAATCGAGGATGCGAACGGCGGGATTGAGCGCCAGACGACGAGGAGTGTCATCGCCTTCGTTGTGCACCGCCAAGATCACAAGATTGGGGTCGAAGCCATGCTCGCGCAGCACCTGACGAGCCGTTGCCACCGTCAGCGCCAAAGGCAAAATCGCCGCCGGGTGGGGCTTGACGATGACCGGGTTGCCGGTGGCCAGACTGGCGAAGAGGCCGGGATAACCGTTCCAGGTGGGGAAGGTGCTGCAGCCGAACAGTGCCGAGACGCCGCGCGGGACGACGGCGAAGTGCTTCTCCATGCGCAGCGGCGGATTCTTGCCCTGCGGCTTCTCCCACATCGCGCTGTCGGGTACCAGGCGCATCTGCTGCCAGGCGTACGCTACGGCTTCGAGGCCGCGATCCTGCGCGTGCGGACCGCCGGCCTGGAAAGCCATCATGAAAGCCTGGCCGGTGGTGTGCATGATGGCGTAGGCCATCTCGAAGCTGCGCTGATTCAAACGGGCGAGGATCTCGAGCGATACGCCCACCCAGGCCTGAGGTCCGGCGTCGCGCCAGCCGCGCATCGCCTTTTGCGCTGCGGCGACCAGCGCATCGGGATCGGAATGGGGGTAGCGGACATTCAGATCGGGGCCAAAGGGAGAGACCTCGTGGCCCACTGAGGTGCCGTCGTTGGGCTGATCGAGAGAAAAGGGCTTGCCGACCAGGGCCTCGAAGGCGGCTTTACCGGCGTCGTTGGCGGCTTCGCCATAGGCCTTGGGGCTGGGCATCTCGACAAACGGCGACCAGTAGCCGCGGCCCTCGATCGTGGCCAGGGCCTGATCGAGGGTGGCCTGATGCTTGCTAAACAGTGGATGAGCCATGGTGCGTTCCTGAGGGGTCAATCCTGATCAAAATCCACCACCACCGCCGGAGTGACCGGAAAGCTCTGGCAGGTGAGGATATAGCCGCGGGCGATTTCGTAATCTTCGAGAGCGAAATTACCGTCCATGTCCACCTCGCCCGCTACCAGTTTGGCACGACAGGTTGCACACACTCCACCCTTGCAGGAGAAGCGCAGGTCTATGCCGGCGCGCAGGCCGGCGTCGAGAATGGACTCCTGGCGGCGCACCGGGAACTGATGGGTGCGGCCGTCGAGCAGCAACTGGGCCTGGCAGACGGCCTCATCGGTGGACGGGGGCAGAGGCCGCAGCGGCTGGTGCTGGCGGCTGGTGGCGAATTGCTCGCGCTTGATACGGGCGGCGGGGTAGCCGTGGGCGATCAGCGCCGCCGCCACCTGCTGGTTCATCTCCTCCGGGCCGCACAGGAAGACCGCGTCCATGCCGGCTAGCGGTCCCCAGTGGCGGAGCAGATCGAGGCAACGGTCGGGGGTGAGGCGCCCGTTGAGCAGTTCGAGATCCTGCGCTTCGCGGCTCATGACGTGGACCAGAATGAAGCGGTCGAGGTACCGGTCTTTCAGATCCGAGAGTTCCTCACGGAAGAGGATGCTGCTGGAGGCGCGGTTGCCGTAGAAGAGGGTGAATTCGCTGTGCGGTTCCTGCGCGAGGGTGGCTTTGAGGATGGACAGTACCGGTGTGATGCCGCTGCCGGCGGCGATGGCCAGGTAATGGCCACGGCGGGCGGGCTCCAGCGGAACATGGAACAACCCGGCGGGGGGCATGACGTCGAGCGTGCCGCCGGCGTGCATATGCTCATGGGCCCAGTTGGAAAAAATGCCCCCCGGCTGGCGTTTGATCAGAATGCGCAGGCGGGCGTCCTGCGGGGCGGCACAGATGGAGTAGGAGCGCCGCACTTCTTCTCCGTCAATGGTGGCGCGCACGTTGACGTGCTGGCCCTGGGTGAAGCGGAAGGAGGGAGCGAGTTCAGGCGGTAGATCGAAACCGACGGTAATGGCGTCGCGCGTCTCCGGTTTGACTTCGGCTATGCGCAGGCTGTGGTAGTGGCTCATGCCAGAGGTTTGAAATAGTCGAACGGTTCACGGCAGGCACGGCAGCGATAGAGAGCCTTGCAGGGAGTGCTCCCGAAGGTGCTCACACATTCGGTATCCCCTGAACCACAGTGCGGACAGGCGACTTGCGGGGCGATGGCGGTCAGACCCGGCGGTGCGGGCGGGGTGATCTGGGACTGTCGCAACGCCTCGCGGCCGCGCTCGGTGATCCAGTCGGTGCTCCAGGCGGGAGCGAGGCGGGTGGTGAGGCGCACCGGCTGCACGCCATGCGCCCGCAAATGAGAGGCGATATCGCCGGCGATGACCTGGATGGCCGGGCAGCCGGAGTAGGTGGGGGTGATGGTGACCTCCAACTCCGGGCCGTGCCACCGGACATCGCGCACGATGCCCAGATCCACCACCGAGATGGCGGGGATCTCCGGGTCGCTGACCTCCTGGAGCCACTCCCAGACCTGGGGCAGGGCTACCATTGTGCTCCGGGATAGGCGCGTTGCAGAAATTGCATTTCGGCGAGCAGGTGGCCCAGCTTTTCCGAATGCACCCCTTGCTTGCCGCCCTTCTGCATCCAGGCCGCTGCCGGCAACTCCAGAGTGGCGAGCGCCAGCGTGGCGGACACCTCTTCCCGCCATGGCGTTTGCAGGTCGGTGAGAGGGACCACGGCGTTGTCCACGGCATCGGCGGCGAACATTTCGCCGGTGAAGGGCCACAGGCCGTCGAGAGCCGTCTGCATGCGGCGGTGGCTCTCCGTCGTGCCGTCGCCCAGGCGGACCACCCAGTCGCGGCTGCGCCGCAGATGGTAGGCGGCCTCTTTTTGCGCCTTGGCGGCGATGGCGGCGATCCGCGCGGGCCCACCCGCGGCCAGGGCATTGAGGAGCGGCAAGTGCCAGGCGTCGAACAGGTACTGGCGGGTCATGGTCTGGGCGTAGTCGCCGTTGGGCTGCTCGACCAAAAGCAGGTTGCGGAACTGGCCCGCGTCGCGCAGAAAGGCGAGATCATCCTCGGTGCGATGCTGTCCGCCCGCTTCGGCTTCCAGATCGCCGGCCAGAGTGAGCCACAGGCGCGCCTGACCGAGCAGGTCGAGGGCGACGTTGGTGAGCGCCAGATCCTCTTCCAGCACGGGGCCATGACCGCACCACTCGCCCAGCCTTTGGCTGAGGACGAGGTCGCTGTCGCCCAATCGCAAGCAAAATTCCGCGGCCGTGTTCACAGGTTCTTGACCTCGGGCGGAACGGGGAAAAAGCCGGGATGACGGTAGATCTTGCTCTGCGCCGGATCGAAGAGCGGCTGCTTGTCGTCCGGTGAGCCGGCGGTGATCGCCGCCGACGGGACCACCCAGATGCTGGTGCCTTCGTTGCGGCGGGTATACACGTCGCGGGCATTGTCCAGAGCGAGAGCGGCATCCGGGGCGTGCAGGCTGCCGACATGCTTGTGGGCAACTCCATGCTGGCTGCGGATGAAGACTTCAAAGAGCATAGATTCAGCCTCTGGCGGTTTGTTTGCTGGCGTGGGCGTCGAGCGCTTCCCTCACCCAGGCGCCCTGCTGATGGGCGTGACGGCGCGTTTCCAGCCGGTCGCGGTTGCAGGGGCCATTGCCGCGGATCACCTGCTTGAATTCTTCCCAGTTGATCGGGCCGTACTCATAGTGGCCGGTTTCCTGATTCCAGCGCAGATGATCATCGGGTACTCGCAGGCCGAGGAAATCCGCCTGGGGCACGGTCTGGTCAATGAACTTCTGCCGCAGTCCGTCGTTGGAGATCAGTTTGATCTTCCAGGCCATGGATTGCGCCGAGTGCGCCGATTCTTCGTCGGGCGGGCCGAACATCATCAGCGAGGGCCACCACCAGCGATTGAGCGCATCCTGGGCCATGTCCTTCTGGGCGGCGGTGCCGCGGCATAGCTTCAACAGGATGTCGAAGCCCTGGCGCTGGTGGAAGCTCTCTTCCTTGCAGATGCGCACCATGGCGCGGGCATAGGGGCCATAGGAGCAACGGCAGAGAGGGATCTGGTTCAGGATCGCCGCGCCGTCCACCAGCCACCCGATGGCGCCGATGTCGGCCCAGGAGAGGGTCGGGTAGTTGAAGATGCTGGAATATTTGGCTTTGCCGCTGAGCAGGTCAGCGACCAGTTCCGAGCGGGCCACACCCAGGGTTTCAGCGGCACAGTACAGATAGAGGCCGTGGCCGGCTTCATCCTGGACTTTGGCCAGCAGAATGGCCTTGCGTTGCAGGGTGGGGGCGCGGCTGATCCAGTTGCCTTCCGGCAATTGGCCCACAATCTCCGAGTGGGCGTGCTGGGAGATTTGGCGGATGAGGGTCTTGCGATAGGCTTCCGGCATCTCATCCCGGGGTTCGATTTTTACGCCGGCAGCGATGCGCTGATCGAAGCCGACGGTGGCCGATTCCATACCTTCATGATACCCCTGCTAAACTCACAAAGATGTGGACACTGGCGCTCGAAACCGCATCCGCGCAGGGGAGTTGGGCGCTGTTACGGGATGGGGAAGTGGTGACGCGCGCCGGACTGGCGCCACGCGAGCACGCGGCCACCTTGATACCGGCGCTGGACCGCGGTCTGACTGCGCAGGGCATCGGCCTGGATGCGGTGGGGTTGCTGGCGGTCGCCGATGGCCCGGGTTCGTTTACCGGGGTGCGCATCGGCTTGACTACGGTGAAGGCGCTGATGGAAGCGCGAAAGATACCCGCCGTGGCGGTTTCGACGCTGGCCGCGGTGGCTGCCCAGAGCGAAGCCGGCTCGGTGCTGGCGGCTCTGGACGCGGGTAGAGGCGAGGTTTACTGGGGCGAATTTCCGGGCGGTGAGGAGGGGGTGGAAGCCGGCGCCGCATTCGCCGCCCGACTCTCGGCCTGGCAGGGGGCCGCGGTGACGCCCGACGCCGCACTGATTGCCGCCCATCCGCGCCTGGGCGCCGTGGCTCCCTGGCTGGCGCCCTGGGTCGGAAAGCTGGCATGGGCGCAATTCCAAGCGGGCGGATTGTTGCCGGCACCCGAGGCGGCGCTGCGCCTCGATGCCCGCTATTACGGCACGCGCTGGAACGTGTGATGCCACTCCCGCCGCCGCGCTTGCGCGAGTTCGCGCCCGCCGACCTGCCCCGCCTGATGGAGATCGCCGCCGAGTGCTTCGGCTCCAGCGCGTGGGGGGAGAGTCACTTTGCACCCCGCCCCGCCCGCACAGTGTGGGTGGCTGAGACTGGCGCCGCCGGACCGGTCGGCTACTGCGTCATCGAGTGCATCGCCGATGAGGCCGAGTTGCAGGCGGTGGCGGTCGCCGCCGCCTGGCGCCGACGGCACGTAGGCGAGGGATTATTGCTAGCCGCCCGTGCCACCGCGCGGGTACGCGGAGCGCGCCACATTTATCTCGAGGTGCGCGAGAGCAACCTCGCGGCACAGATGTTTTACCGCCGGTTCGGCTTTGCGCCCACCGGTACACGTCCCGGCTATTACCGCGATCCTGACGAGGCCGCGGTGCTGATGTCGGCGACTACTGACTGATGCAAGCGATCAGCAGTCGCAACGCCGCATGGCGTCTTTGATCTGCAATTTCAGTTTTTTCAAACGGGTTTGCTCGGCTTCGTCTTCGGCGCTGAGAAAGCGCTTCTGATTGAGCGATTGTAATTTTGATTCGAGCGAGGCGTGTTCGGCGGCCAGTTGCTGCCGGGAAAACTGAACCGCTGCCGTTGAGGACTGGATTGTTGCCATCCCGTACCCTCCCCAGGGTTTGCCAAACAACCTCAAGCTATCACTGCTCCGTGGTAGGATCAAGGCCACCCTCGGCCCCTCCCGCTACAAATCTCTTGAACGGCGCTCTTATCATCCACAAGCCATCGGGCATGACCTCGCACGACGTGGTGGCAAGGGTGCGCCGACTGGCTCAGGAACGATCCATCGGCCATTTGGGCACCCTGGACCCGAGTGCAACCGGGGTGCTGCCACTGCTGCTGGGCCGTCTGACGCGGTTGGCGCAGTTCTTTGAGGGTCGAGAAAAGGAATACGAAGGCGAGCTGCTTTTCGGTTTTGCTACCGACACATACGACGCTAGCGGTACGCGACTGCCGGGCGATTCCACCGCAGCAGCTGAGCCACCCAATCGAGAGCAAGTGGAAGCCCTGCTCGGCCGGTTTCGCGGCCCCATTGAGCAAACGCCGCCACCGTTTTCGGCCAAAAAAGTTGGCGGAGTCCCAGCCTACAAACTCGCCCGGCAACAGCGGCCGGTGCAACTGGCGCCGGTCATGGTCAACGTTAAGGCCTTCGATCTGCTGGAGTTCGAGGGCAATCGGATGCGCTTCCGGGTGGTCAGCTCGGCGGGCACCTACATCCGCTCTCTGGCGCACGACCTGGGCCAGGCGGTGGGTGTCGGAGCGCATTTGGTCAGCCTGCAACGCACGCGGGTAGGCGAGTTCAGCCTCGCCGCCAGCCATACGCTCGAAACCGTGGCGGAACTAGCCATCGCCGGCCGCCTGGGAGAGGCCCTGATGCCTGCCACGGCCCTGCTTCCGGAGATGCCCGCCGTGGTGGCCACTCCCGAGGCAGCGGCCCGATTGCTCCACGGCCAGGACGCCAACCTGGCTGAGTTCAGCGGCGCACCGCTGGTGCGGGCTTTCAATGACGACGGGCAGATGCTGGCCGTGGCCAAACGAATGGCGGGCAGCCTATTTCATCCCCAGATCGTACTTGCCGGGTGAGGCTACTCGAGCGGCAGGTAGAGCCGAGCTTCGGTGCCGGTGCGATCGCGGCGGTTGCTGAGCGTGAGCCGGCCGTGGTGGGCTTCCGCGATCTGACGGGAAAGCACCAGGCCGATGCCCGAGCCGCCCGGCTTGGTGGTAAAAAAGGGCACGAAGAGGTTGGCGGTGGTCCCCAGCCCGGGGCCTTCGTCGGCGATCCAGATTTCCAGCCAGGTGTGGCGTAAGTCCCAACCAATCTGCACGTTGCCGCCGGTAGTTAAGGCGGCGTCTACAGCGTTGCGCAGCAGGTTGATGAGCACCTGTTCGACCTGGTCGGGGTCCAGCCGCATGTGGACGTCCGGGCCGGGGCGAAGGTTAACCGGCAAACGTTGTTCCAGTCTGACCGCCGACTGGATAAGCCCCCGAACATCGGTTTCGCGTAGATCGGGCTGGGGCAGCCGGGCCAACCGGGTATACGCGCCCATGAAGCGGTTGAGGGCGGCGGAGCGGTCGCGGATCACACCCAAGCCGCGGCTCATGTCGTCCTGCCAATCGTCGGGCTGGGGCGGCTCGAGCAAGGCGCTCAGCGACTCGGAGAGAGACATGACCGGCGCCAGGGAATTATTGATCTCATGGCCCAGCACACGAATCAAGCGATACCACGCCAGTCGCTCTTCTTCGCGCAGCGGCTGGCTGAGGTCAGAGATCATCAGCAGCCGGTGGGGCCGCCCATCCTGACGGAACTGGGTGTGGCGGATGTCCCAGCGCCCCGGGCCGCCGGGAAAGGTGACCTCCTGCAGCCGGTGCTGCTCGCCCACCAACATGGGGGCCAATTCCAACTCTTCCGCGGTGCGACCGATCAGGCGCTCGGGAGCCGAAGCCAGGAGGTGGGCGCCGGCGGGATTGACCAGCTTCAGCTTCTGCTGGTCATCGAAGGCGAAGACGGCGATGTCAATGGCCTCGACCACCTTGTCGAGCAGCGCGCCGGCTTCCACTCCGGTCACCCGCCAGGCACGAAGCGAGGTCGACAGGTCGTTGATCTCAGCCGCCAGCGCGCCGAAGGAGTCCTCGTAGCCGGCCCCGCGGGCGCGGACGGTGTAATCGCCTTCGCGGATGGCGGCCAGCATGTTGGCAAACGTTCCCAGCGCCGTCTCGATGCGTTCGCGGGCCATGATGACCAGAATCCACCAGGCGGCGACGACGATCACGGTCAGCAGGATGCGCCATTCGTTGCGATTGACGCCGCTGAACAGGCCCTGACTGGCGGGCCACCACATCAGCATGAGCGCCAGGGCGACGGCCGGCAGACCGGCCAGCAATCCCAGCAGCAACTGGATGGTACCCGGATTTAACGCGGTGGGGTTGGGACTGGCGGCGGGGCGGCCGGCGGGCTCCGGCTCAGAGGCCATAACGCTCAATGCGGCGGTACAGCGCCGCGCGGCTCAGGCCGAGCGCCTTGGCGGCCTGATGGATATTGCCGCCGGCGCGTTCGAGCGCGGTGCGCACCAGAATGCGTTCGGCTTCATCGAGCGGCAGGGCATCGAGTCCGGCGAGGTGGGCCGAAGCGGGAGCGGCGCGCAGGCCGAGATCACTGGCGCGGATCTGCTGGGCGGGAGCGAGGAGCACGGCGCGCTCGATGGCATGCTCCAGCTCGCGCACGTTGCCGGGCCAGGGATGATCTTCGAGCGCCTGGGCGGCCGCCGGCTCGAAACCGGCGATGTTCCTGTGGTAGCGGGCGCAGAGCAGGCGCAGGAAATGCTGGGCCAGGGGCAGGACGTCCTCACGGCGCTGGCGCAGAGGGGGCACATGAATTTCGATGGTGTTGATGCGGAAGAGCAGATCCTGACGGAACCGGTTCTCCACCACCGCCTGGCTGAGATCGGAGTTGGTGGCCGCCAGCAGACGGACATCCACCTTGCGGGTTTTGGAGGAACCGACGCGTTCCATCTCGCCCGACTGGATGGTGCGCAGCAGCTTGGCCTGCTGCCCGAGGCCGAGGTTGCCGATCTCGTCGAGGAACAGGGTGCCGCCGTCGGCCAGCTCGAAGCGCCCCACGCGGTCGGCCTTGGCGTCGGTATACGCGCCGCGCACGTGGCCGAACAACTCGCTTTCGAAGATGCCCTCGGGCAATCCGCCCACATTGACCGTCACCAGCGAGCGGGCGGCGCGCTGCGAGAGGGAGTGGATGGTTTTGGCGATCAACTCCTTGCCGGTGCCGTTTTCGCCGGTGATCAGGATGTTGGCATCCGACGGCGCCACCTGGGTGATGAGCTGCAGGAGCGGACGCATGGCCGGGGACTCGGCGATCATCTCCGGACGTCCCTCGGCGCGCAACAGCCGCGTCTCGGCCTCCAGGCGTTGCTCGTTGCGCAGCGCCCGGCGCAGTTCCACCTGGTTGCGCACGATGGCCAGCAGGCGCTCGTTGTCCCAGGGCTTCTCGATAAAATCCCGCGCCCCCTGGCGCATGGCCTCGACCGCGATCTCGACCGTTCCCCAGGCGGTCATGATGACCACGGGCAGGGTCGAGTCCATGGCCAGCACTTTGGGGAGCAGTTCCAGCCCCTCGGCGCCGCTGGTGGTGTCGCGGGTGAAGTTCAGATCCAGCAGCAGAAGATCAAACTCCTGGGCCTGGAGCGCCTGCAGCGCCGCCCCCGGCGCCTCGACCGCCTCGGTGCGGAATCCCTGACGCTTGAGCAACAAGCGGAGAGCCTCGCGCACGTCGGGAGCGTCGTCGGCGATGAGGATTTTGGGGGCGGACATCATTTAGCCCTGGCTGTCCGGCGGATGGCCGAGTGCTGCTCGCTGAAGTCTACTTCGTTGGCTTCTCGGAAACCAGCCAGCCGTCGGAGAGTTCGATGATGCGGTCGCCGTAGGTGGCGTTCTGTTCGGAGTGCGTCACCTGGATCACCGTCGTGCCTTCGGCGTTGAGGCGCTTGAACAGTTCCATGATCTCGCGGCCCTGGGCGGAATGGAGGTTGCCGGTGGGTTCATCGGCGAGGATGAGCTTGGGGCTGGCGATCACCGCGCGCGCAATCGCCACCAACTGTTGCTGGCCGCCGGAGAGCTGGTTGGGGTAGAGATCCTTCTTGCCCACGATCTGAAAGCGATCGAGGCTGTCGGCCACCAGACTGGCGCGCTCCTTGGAGCGGATGTCACGGTAGGAGAGCGGCACGTCCAGGTTTTCGTAGACGGTCAGATTGTCGAGCAGGTGATAGCTCTGGAAGACGAAGCCCATGTAGAGCTTGTTCAACTCGATACGCTTCTTCACCGGCAGGGAGTGAACCGGGGTGCCGAGGAAGAAGAACTCGCCGCTCCACAGGCTGTCGAGCATGCCCAGGATGGAGAGCAGGGTGGATTTGCCCGATCCCGACGGACCCATGATGGTGAGGAACTCGCCTTCGCGGATATCGAGGTTGATCTGGCGCAGGGCGTACGTCTTGCCCACCCCGGCCGGATAGGTCTTCTCCAGTTTGCGCAGTTGGATCACGTGTTCCAGCTTACAATACGGGCGCGCGGCCTCAGTGCAGGTTGTGGATGCTCTCGGGGGTGAGGGGCTGACCGAGAGAGATGTTGTACTCGTCCAGCAGGGTGCCGCTGTCCTTGGCCAGCGTCACCTGGGCGATGGCATAGGCCTGCTGCGCCGCCACCACGTTCTTCTGCGCGTTGACCAGCGCCACCTCCGCCGCCTCGACTTCGTCAATGGTTCCCTTGCCCAGCGAGTACTTGGAGCGCGAATCGTCGAGCGCCTGCTGGAACAGCGTTTCGGCGTTCTGGGCGGCTTGTACCTGTGCCATTTGGCCGGCCAGTTCAATGCGGTCTTCATTGACCTGTTCGGTGATGGCGTTCTCATCCTTCTGCAGCGTCACGCGCGAGGCGGCGGCCTGCAGCTCGGTGGTGGCTTCGTCCGCGCGATTGGTGCGGTTCCAGACCGGGACCGAAAGCGCAAAGCCGACGCCATAGTCGGGCGCCTTATAGCTGAAAATGTCACCGATGGAACGGCCGAAGCCGGCCGGCGTCGTGCCCAGCACGCTGGCGGCCGGACAGGGGAAGGAGGCCACCGCACAGTTGACGCCGACGCCCGCCACACCGCTCGAAGTGTAGCTGGCGAAGAGGGTAAGCGACGGCAGGAGCGTATCCTTGCGGACCTTAACCGCCAGGTCGTTGTTGCTGACGTTGATGCGGTCCTCGGCCAGTTTGGGGCTGAAGTTGACGGCGCGGGTCACCATGTCCTTGAGTTCCGGGAGGGTGGTCTGCTGGGGCAGGGGCAGCGTCTGGGTGGTAACCACGCGGGCAGCGATCACGTTCGGACTCCACTGCTTCACCAGGAACAACTTCAACTTCGACGCCGCCTTGGCGTAATCCGTTTTGGCCTGCAGCACGGCCGTGCTGGCGGTGCTGAGGCCGGTTTCGGCGGTGATGCGGTTGGCGGCCGGGACCTTTCCGTACTGAATCAGCGCGTTGGTGTCATCCAGTGTTTTTTGGGCCTGCTGCTCCGCCTGCTCGGCGACCTCGATCTGACGGCCGGCGGCGGACAGGGTCCAGTACTGCGTGATGGCCTCCGCCACCACGGTGGTTACCTGATCCTTGTAGTTGGCATCGGCAAAGCGGAGGCTGTTTTCGCCGATGACCATGGTGGCGCGGTTGACGGAGCGGCGGCTGCCGCGCAGCAGCTCCTGCTGCATGCCGATGCTCACGTCGCTGGCCACCTGGGGATTGAGAAACAATTGATTGGAATTCTGATAGCTGCGCTGGCTGGCAACGCTGACGGAATATCCCGTCCCGGTGGTGAAGCTCTGACCGAAGCTGGCCACCCCGAAGGCGCTGTTCAGAATCTGCTGGCTGGTGCCGAACAGGACGGCGTTGTTGAGGGGCTGGCGCGAATGCTCGTCGGCAAATTGAAAGTTAAAGCTGGGATCGTAGCCGCCGCTGCCGCCGTGGACGCCGGCGCCGCCGCCGCTGACCGAGCCGGCGCCGCTGCCCCCGCCGCCGCCGCCGCCGCCGCCGGAAGCGCCGATGGCGCCGGAGAAGATGGCGGAGGTGATGGTTTCCCCCGCCACGCCGCGCGCCGAGCCGCCGGCCAGAGTGCGGAGATAGTCAGGTTTGGCCTGCAACTGCGCATTGCTGGCGTTGGCGATGTCCAGATTGGAGGTCAGAGTCAACTGCAGCATGTCATGCAGGGAGAGATAGAGCGTGCCCTGGGCCGCCTGCTGCTCGAGCGATGCCGGGTTGCGCAGGTCGGGCTGGCCGATGTTGGCCGGCTGATAGCGCTGCCAGAGACTGAACCATCCGCCGCGAGTGAGGAAATCCAGTTGCTGCGGCACCGCGGTGTTGTTGGCCACCAGGGGCGCGCCTTTGGCCTGAGCGGGGGCGGCGGTGGCGGTTCCGGATTGCGCCGTGGCGGACGCCGCGAGGCACAGAGACAGTGCGGTCACCGTCAGCCAGCGCATAGATACAGAGTGAGCAGTCATCGTCCTCCTCAGCGCACGTCAGTGGCCATTGCAAACTCTAGAAAGCACACGGGTTGGATACGTTTCCGCGGCGGCTTCCGTTCACTTTCGCGAAACCACTGTCCGAATTTGAACAGAGCTTTCCGGGTACTGGTGCGGGCGCAAAAATGGGCCAGTCTGTCACCGGCGGCTTCGGCGGGGAAACCGAAGATCGCACCATCCGCTGCGGAAGCGGGTGGCAGGGTGGCGGACTGGCCCGGTGATAGCCGGTGGCTGGGGGGCCGCCGGCTAACCTCGAACAAACTTAGCCGCGGCTGACCACCGCCGATTGTTCCTGGGCCTGACTCTCATCCACGATCTGGCCGTCGAACAAATGCACGGTGCGGTCGGCGTAACGGGCAAAGCGCGGGTCGTGGGTCACCATGCAGATGGTGGCGCCGCCCTCGTGCAGTTCATGCAACAGGTCCATGACCGCGTCGCCGTTTTTGGAATCCAGGTTGCCGGTGGGCTCGTCCGCCAGCAGGATACTGGGCTTGCCCACCAGCGCGCGGGCCACGGCCACGCGCTGCTGCTGACCGCCGGAGAGCTGGCTGGGCAGGTGCTTGGCGCGATGGGCCATGCCGACGCGCTCGAGCGCCGCCTGGCAGCGCTGCTTGCGCTCGGCCGAGGGCATGCCGCGGTAGGTGAGCGGCAGTTCCACGTTTTCGTACACCGAGAGGTCGCCGATCAGGTTGAAACTCTGGAAGATGAAGCCGATCTCGCGGTTGCGGATGCGCGAGCGCTCGCCCAGGTTGAGGTTGGCGACCGGCTGGTTGTTGAGGATGTATTCCCCACCAGTAGCCGTATCCAGCAACCCGAGAATACTGAGCAACGTGGATTTGCCGCAGCCCGAGGGGCCGCCAATGGCCACAAACTCGCCGGCGTTGATCTGCAGGTGGATGCCGCCGAGCGCGTGGGTCTCGACCTCATCGGTGTAGAAGACCTTGGTGATGTCCTTGAGCGTGATAACTGCCGGTTGATCTGCCATTTCCCCTCCCTGTACGGGTTTCCTGCTTCGTTCTACGTATACCGCCGCGGCGCGGTTCGGTTACCTGGCGATTTCAGTGTACCGCCGCCACCGGCGGGCTGAAACGAATCACATCGTGGCTGTTCTCGTTCTGGGTGTCGCTGAGCACCACCCAGTCTCCGACATTCAGCCCCTGCAGCACCTGGATGGTGCTCACCGAGGCCTTGCCCAGCTTGACCTTGACCTGGGTTCCGGTCCGGCCATCGGGCGAGATCTTGAACATACTTACGGTGGTGTCGGGCAGACCGAATGCAGGCCGGCCGACATAAAGCACGTCCTTGAGCGTTTCGATGTTTACCGTTCCGTCCACGCTCAGGTCGGGACGCGCGCCCGGCGGGAGCGCGCCGTCCAGTTCGACGTCCACAGTTACCGTGCCGTTCTGCGAGTTGGGATCAATCCGCATAACGTGACCCGGGACGATGCCGTTGTGGGTGTCCACCGTGGCCGGCTGGCCAATGGCCACGTCGTGCACCTCGGTTTCGGCGATCTTGACTTGCGCCTTGAGCTTGTTGGGTTGCACCACGCGGGCCACCGCCGTGCCGGCGGGAACCCACTGGCCGACTTGCAGCTGGGTGCCATTGCCCATATCGAGGTCTTCCAGCAGCCCGGCGATGCCGGCACGCACGGTGAGCGCGTCCACCTGGGACTGGGCCAGGCGAACGCCTGATTCCATCTGCGCCACTTTGGCCTGCCCGGAGGCGATTTGAGCCAGGTCACTGGTAGCCATGCGATCCAACTGTTCTTTGCCGAACGCCACCTGTTGCTTCAGCCCTTCGGCTTTGGCGGCGTCGCTCTCAGCATCCAGACGCGCCACCAAGCCCTTGGATAGCAAATTCTGGTCGCTCTGGCTTACCAGGTCAGCGGCTTTGTAGGTGGCTTCGGTGTTGGCCAGCGTGGATTGCTGCGCCAGCCGGTCGCTTTGCAACTTGGCCTTGAGATTGTTGAGATCAGCCTCGGCCACCTTGAGCTGGGACTGGGCGTCGGCCATGGCCTTCTCGGTCGCGGGGTTGGTCAATTGTACCAGCAGGGTATCCGGTTTCACCGAGGAGCCAGGCAGGACGGGAATCGCCTCCACGCGCCCTTCGGTGATCGCAGGGATGGTCCGGATCTCCTCCGGTACTAAGGTTCCCAAGCCATGCACTTGGCGAATCAGGGTGCCCCGCTGCACTTCGCCCGGCCACACAGAACCGCCGTCCACAGTGGGGGGGGCGGGTTTCAGCTTGGAGACGAAAACGGTGACCACCACCAGCGCCACCACAGCCACCACGCTGTAGGCGATGCGCTTCATGCGGCGCTGCTTGAGGAACTTGGGATCGCGGGCTTTATCCATGGCTATTCTCTACGGTGCACGCCGGGGGCCAGAGCCGTGCCCGGCTTATGCACTGTGTTTGCAACAGATTAAGCTACGCACACCATCTCGAAATGTTCACTTTCGCCAGCCCCCTGTCCGAAATCGGACGCTATTCGCTGCGCAAGGCGTTGAGGGGGTCAATGCGCATGGCCCGACGCACGGGTAGCAAGGTGGCCAAAGCGCCCACCAGGAGGAGTAATGCGGACACGGCCATCAGAATCACTGGATCGGTGGCCGAAACGTCGAACAGGCTGGCAGCCAGCAAACGGCCCATGGCCAAGACACCGGCAATACCCATAACGATGCCCAAGGCGACCAGACGAAGGCTGTCACCGCCGATCAAGCGCGCCACCGCGCCACGGCCCGCGCCCATCGCCATGCGGATGCCAATTTCGGCGGTGCGTTGTTGGGTGGCGAACGAGACCACGCCGTAGATACCGATGGCCGCCAACAGCAGCGCCACGCCACCGAAGATGCCCAGTAACCACAGTGTGGCGTGGGGGTTGGCCACCGAGGCGGCCAGCACCTGATCCATGCTCTGTGGGTCCACCATGGGGGCGGTGGCGTCCACCCGTTGCATGGCCCCAGTTACCGCGGCGCGCAAGGTCATGGGTGGCAAGGAGGTGCGCACCACAAACTGCGGCGTGTCCGGCGGGCTCTGCTGGTAGGGCAGATAGACCTCCATGCGCGCCGGGGCATTGAGACCGTACTGTTGGGTATCGCCCACCACGCCAATCACGGTGTAAACCTTATGGTTGTCGGGCGCGGGGTGACCGCCCAGGAATTGCTTGCCCACCGCCTCACCCTTGGGCCAGAAGGCGGCGGCGAAGCTGGCGCTGACCAGCGCGACTTTGGGGGCGGAAGGGCCGTCTTGCTCGGTGAAGCTACGCCCGTAGAGCAGCGGCAGGCCGATCGCAGCCAAGTAGCCGGGACTGACGCGGTGCATATCGGGATGGGGGAACTTGCCCAGTTCCGGTAACGGGCGGCCAAGTATGGTGACGTCAGAACGTTCGTGATCGCCGGTGAGCGGCAGATTGGTCCCCAGACCCGCCGCCTCTACGCCCGGGAGCGTTTGGATAGCGGCCAGTACCTGCTGTTCAAAATGCAGTCGAGCCGGCTGCTGGCCGTCATAGCGCGGGCCCGCCAGGCGTGTGCCCCACGTGAGGACGTGCTGGGGCTGGAAGCCGGGATTTACCGCCATGAGACGGGTGAAGCTCTTGATGGTGAGTCCGGCGCCCGCTGCCAGCATCAGGGCCAGCGCCACCTCCACCACTACCAGGCCTTTGCGACCGCGTTGTGTCGCCGGACCGCGGCTGGCGGTGTGCAAACTTCCCCGCCCCGCCATCAGCGCCGGACCCAGACCAAAGACCACCGCGGCCAGCAGGCCCGCGGCCGCGGCAAAGCCGAGCACCGGCCAGCTCATGTCCGCCTGGCCCGCGCCGGGCAGCAGAGCCGCCAAGCCGCGCATGGCCGCCCAGGCCACCGCCAATCCGCCGGCGGCGCCGGCGAGGCCCAGCACCAGGCTCTCGACCAGGACTTGCCGCAGCAGCCGCCGACGGTCGGCGCCGAGAGCCTGCTTGATGGTCCACTCCTGCCGGCGCGCGGCGGTGCGCGTCAGCATAAGGTTGGCAACATTGGCACAGGCGATCAGCAACACCAACCCGACCGCGGCCAGCAGCAGCCACAGCATGGGCGCATCGCTGCCCACGAAGGCTGCGCGCAGCGGCATCACCGCCAGCCCGACGTCACTGTTGGTCTGCGGATAGCTCCTGGCCAGGCGCTCGGTTACCGCGGTGAAGCGCTCGCGTACCGCGCCCAGTGAGGCTGCTGGCGCCATGCGGGCGATCACGGCGGTGTCGCCGCGGTCGCCGCGGTCCATGTTGTCCTTCAACTCCAGCCCGGCCGGGATATAAATGTCGGTTTGATCGGGGTCACGGTAACTGGGACTGAGAACGCCGATGACGCTGAAGGCGCGGGTATCAAGATTGACCGTTTGCCCCAGTGCCTTGGCGGCGACGCCAAACTGCCGCCGCGCCAGTCCATCGCTGAGGATCGCCTCCTGCCGCGCGGCGGCGGTATCGGCGCCGGGGCTGAAGAGCCTGCCCAGGCGCGGCGCTACCCCCAGGGTGGAGAAGAAATCCGCGGACACGTCGGCGGCGTTGACCACCTCCGGCCGGCCCGCGCCGCTGAGATTGAAGTTCAGCGTCTGATCCCAGGCCATCGCCGCCACCGGCGAGCCGGATCGTCCGGCTTCGGCCTTCCAATCCAGATAATCCGGATAGCTGACCGAAACGTTGCGTCCGTGGGCGGTGGACAGCATCTGCACCAACTGCCCCGGCTGGCGGAACGGCAGCGCCCGCACCAGCTCGGCGTTGACCCAACTGAAGATGGCGGTGGTGGCGCCGATGCCCAGCGCCAGGGTCAGCACGGCGATGAGAGTGAACCCGGGCGCCCGTCGCCAGCCACGCAGAGCATGGCGCAGGTCGTGGGCGGCGTCGCGCCAGGCCAGGGCCCGCGATGGGAGGTGAGCCTCGACCGGTACTTCGGCGCGGGCGATGGAGCGTGCCAGACGTGTCCAGTCGGTGATCTGCGCCTCGGCCGCGGCACGGGCGGCGGCGGGGGCCAAACCACGCGCCAGAGCCTCCTGTTCCGCCTGTTCGAGCTGTTGCGCCAACTCCGCCACCACCTCCAACTGACGGGGGGCGGCCAGGTGCGGCAAGCGCAGGCGCTCGCGGACGAATGCCTCCCAATCCGCGCTCCCGCTCATGACAGCGCCTCGCCGCCCAGCGCCACCGCGGCCATGCCCTTAAGGAAGCTGCGCCAACTGGCGCGCTGCTCGGCCAGTGCTTTGCGGCCGATGGCGGTCAGCTTGTAGAAACGGCGGCGGCGCTCGCTCGCCTTTTCCACCCAACGACCTTCAATCCAACCGCGCCGTTCCATGCGATAGAGCAGCGGATACAGCGACGCCACATGGAATTCGAGTGCGCCGGCGGAACGCTGCTCAATCAGTTTGGCCAGTTCATAGCCGTGGCGCGGGCGGGCTTCGAGCAGCGCCAAAAGCAGCACCTCGGCCGCGCTCTGCCCGGCTTTGGGTAGGGTGTCCATATATGGCAATCATACATATATGGAAACCACTGTCAAGCATCGGCAACCGGGCACGGTCACTCGGTTGCCGACCTTGAGTGTTACCGCCGGCCGCCGCCGCTCAGGCGCTGGTAGAAGGGCGCGTCGGGGCCGGATCCCTGGGTGTAGAGCAGGCTGCGGTCGGCGTTGCGGTACGGCAGCACGTCGTAGAGCGGTTGGGCGGGCGTCAGCGGCGCCGCGCCATCGCTGACGGTGGCGGCGAAGATGCGGATGTGCGGGTTGGTGGGCAGGGTCAGGGTGTGCGCGCCCGCCGGCACGGCCAACTCATATCCGAAGATGTAGCTGTAGCTGTAGGCGTCATTCGAACCGTCGGCGAGATGGTGATGGCTGGCGAACCAGGCCACCGGGGCGCGTTTGATGAAGCCCGGGTTCAAGCCGGCGTAGAGCTCATAGTGTTCGGTGCGCTCCTGCCCGTCACGCCGCTTGACCTGGGCGGTGTGCTGGCTCCAGTCGCGGAAGTCCCACTGGCCGATGAGACCGGTCCAGTCCTGTACGGTGAGCGGGGAGGTGACGGAGCCGACGGTGAAGTTGGCCGTCTGATCGCCGCCGTCGGCTGCCGCCAGCACGTACAAGCGGGTGTAATGGCCGGCGGGCAGCTGAATGGTCTGGCCCTGGGCGGAGACCGCATTGGGACCGGCGGGGCTGCCCAAATGGAACTCGACGCCGGCGTAATCCAGTTGGCGGGGCAGCATTTCGGCCGGGTAGCTGTCGCCGCGGCCGTCAAAGCCGGTGGTCGAGGGGGTGTGATCGGGAGTGGCGGCCGCCAGGTCGTAGCTCAGCGCCACCGGGGTGCTGTGGAGACCGCTATGGCCCAGCGGCGCCAGACGGACTTCGAGAGAGCGCGGCTGATAGGCGGTGAAGTTTGCCACCACCTGTCCATTGACGATACGCGCCGGGGAGGCAGCCTTGATCGGCAATTCCTGGCCGTTGACCTCGCGCACCGTGAGGGCACGAGTAGCGAAGCCGATGTGCACGTCCGGTTGAGCCTGGCCGTTCAACTCCACCAGGCGCACCACGACATCGCTTCCCTGTTCGGCCTTCTTCAGAGCCAGCACACGGATAGCCGGATTGTCGACATGCAGCAGCGAGAGGCGGCGTCCGAGCGCACCGGCGTGACGGGGCGCGGCGAAGGCCACCTGGGGAACGTTGAGGCGATACGCCTCCCATTCGGTGTTCCCCTGCCGCCAGTCGCCGGCATGGCCGGCGAGGCCGAAGGCCATGTCGTGATGGCCCCAATCCTGAGTGGCCTGGTCGCTGTAGTTCTGATTGTGCAGGCCGGGGGTATAGAGAAGGGTCAGGCGCAGGGTGTGGTCGTTGGGCTTGTCGGAGCCGTTCTTAACGTCGGTGAGCACGGTGGCGCCGTAGGCGTCGCTGCTGTCGGTCAAATCCACCCACTGATGGGAGGCCACCTCGAACTGACGCTCATTGTCGTTGGGGCGCTGGATGGTGCCGATGTCCCAGTTGTAGGTGGCGACCGGATCGGCGGCGGTGAGCGGGAAGTCCGCCATCAGCGCGGAGCGGCCGGTCTTCCAGTCCACATGCGCGCCAAACTCCACCCGTTGGCTGCCGGCGGCCAGCGACACGGTTTGCACGAAGTGCGAGCCCTCGCTGTCGCGGGTGATCTCCACCGTCACCCGTGCCGGACCGTTCTCGCTCACGCGGATTTGAGCCGGACCGCTGACATAGGCGCGTGGCGGCTGCTTCTGATCATTCCAATCCATGTTCCAGGCGGGCCACACCGAGGGCGCTTCGGTCTGGAACGAGAGCCGCATGGGGGCGGCCAGGAGTTCCTTGTTGAGGGCCTTGTCGAAGACGGAAGAGACGTCGCCGTCGTCGTTGATGACCACACGGTAGCGGGCGTTCTCCAATTGATGGGCGCTGACCTTGAGGCTCGAAGCCGGGGCGGCGGCGGCGGGAGCGACGCTGTACACCGCGTAGCCCACCGGAGGGGCGGCGGCCACAAAGACCACGGACCCATCGGCTTCGATCTGCGCCGGGACACTGCGTCCGTCGGGGCCGGTGACGCGCACCGCCGCCGGGTTTCCCGTCGGAAAGTTCACCCGTACCGAAACCGGATCCTGGCGGGGGATGTTGAGCGGGTTGAAGACCACCACCGGCGTGCCCGCCACCTGGGTATCGAGCTTCTGGGCGA
Organism: Terriglobales bacterium; assembly: GCA_036561225.1. Classification (GTDB taxonomy): domain Bacteria; phylum Acidobacteriota; class Terriglobia; order Terriglobales; family SCQP01; genus SCQP01. The sequence continues at coordinate 7,822 of DATBPS010000196.1, read as the reverse complement.
CGGTGTCGCTCGAGGCTTCCAGTACCGAGGCGAGTTGGTTGGCGACGATGGTGTCGTCATTCCAGGAGTACTTGTAGCTGCTGGCTTCGGCGGTGCCGGCCATGATGTCGTGGAACTGGCCGCCGAGCAGCAGCCGCCAGGCGTGGGTCAGGCGTTTCTGAGGATAGGGCTGACCCAGAAGTTGCGCCCCCACCGCGGCTTCCTCGGCGGCATGGGCCAGAATTTCGTTTTTGCGGTTCCAGCGCTTGTGGGCGGCCTCGGAGGTGAGTGAGCCGGCGGAGTGATTGATCAGTTCCAGGTCGCCGGTGTAACGCGGCAGCTTGGAGAGATCGAGGTTCTTCATGTCGAGGAACATCGAATCGGTGTCCGCCCACTCGACATGGATGGGGCCGTTACCGACCTGCACTTCGGGGCCGAACGTCTCCGGCTGACCGCGGCGGCGGGGGTTGGGGAGGGCGATGCGGCCCTTGTCAAGGGTCGCCTCCATGATCTTGACCGACTCCTCGTCGGGCGCGCCGCCGATGTCTCCGGTGCCGACATAGTGATAGTCGGTGTAGATGCCGCTCAGTTGTCCGTCAATGGTGACGGCATCGCGGCCGCCCCCGTAGGGCACCAGACGGGTGAGAGGGTCGACGGTCAGGTCGCTGTCCACCCCGCCGGAATAGCTGCCGGGGTTGACCGCGCCGAGGATGCTGGCGCCGTCGGGGCCGGTCCATACGCCGACGTTGAAGGGAATCCCCTCGGGCGTCTTCTCGGGCGAATCGGGGCCACCGACGCGGGCCGCCGGCTGCCAGCCGGCACTCAGCTTCTGGGTGGAGAAACCGAGCAGTCCGGCATGGCTGAGAATGCTGGGGAGCGAGGCCGGGAACCCGAAACAGTCGGGCAGCATGTAGTCCACTCCCGCCGTGCCGAACTCCTGACGGAAGAACTCATTGCCGTACAGCACCTGGCGTAGGATGCTCTCGGCATTGGGGCTATTGACGTCGTTTTCCTCCATCGAAGCCCCGCCCGGGAACCAGCGGCCGGCGGCGATGTACTTTTTCAGCTCGGCGTAGCGCTGGGGGTAGTACTCCTTGAACATTTCGTAGCGGTTGGCGCCGGTGAAGTTGAAGATGTAGTGGGGGTATTTCTGGATCAGGGAGAAGTTCCGGTCCAGGGTTTCTTTCAGGTATTCGTTGATGACCTGGGGGTAATCCCAGCGCCACTCGGTGTCGAGGTGGGCGTAACCGACCACGAAGAGAGTAGGTGTTTTGGTCAGGTCCGGAGCATCGGCGGGCGCCTTCTTGGCCACCTCGGCCAGCACCACCGGCGGCTGACCACTTTTGGTGGCTACGGCCGCGGGCGCGGGCGGGGCGATTTTGGAGGCGGGCATCTGCGCCGCTAGAGCGGCGGCCAGGGTCAGGGCAATACATCCGACGGTGACAGGTGTGCGCATGGGACGGGTTCTCTCCCCCGCGCACAGGATACAGCAATCATGACGACACCGCTATAAGTGCCAGCCGCCGTCGAGGGTGAGCGTGGCACCGGTGATGAAGCCGGCGCCGGCGAGGAGGAAGGCGATGACCTCGGCCATCTCCTCCGGCCGGCCCATACGGCCCATGGGGGTGCGGCGGATGATCTCGTCGCGGCGGGGCGCGAAAGCGGGACCGCGGGCGGCGATCTCCTCGGTGTCAATCAGACCGGCCAGCAGGGCGTTGACGCGGACGCGCGGCGCCAGCCGGCGCGCCAGATATTCGGTGAGCACCGGGACGGTTCCCTTGCTGAGGACGTAATAGGAGGAACTGCCGTCACCGCGGGCGGCGCTGCCGCTGCCGATGTTGACGATGGCCGAGAGCATGGGAGCACGCTCGGCGGCCAGCAGCGCCAACTGCAGCGGGGCGCGGAGGTTGACGGCCAGGGTCTGATCGAACAGAGCGGCATCCCAGGGCGCGGCCGGGGCGCCGGTGGCAAAGCGGGCGGTGGCGCCTTCGCTGGCGCCGAGAGGGGTGAGAGCGGCGTTATTGACCAGGAAGTCGAGCCGGCCAAAGCGGTCGAGGACCCGCTGGAGGAGATTCCCGGCGGCATCCACCTGGCTCAAGTCGGTGGCGAAGTCCCCGCCCTGCCGTTGATGGCGGGCCACCCTCGCCCCGCGGGACTCGAGGGCATCGGCGGCGGCGGCGCCGATGCCGCGGCGCGCGCCGGTGATCAGAGCCACCTTGCCGTTGAGATCCACGCCATCCATTGTAGGGGCTTGCGTTACCATGAAGAACGATGAACAAAGTTGTGGCCAGCGCCGCCGCCGCTGTCGCCGACATCCCCGATGGCGCGACAGTGATGATCGGCGGTTTTGGGTTGTGCGGCAATCCGGAAAACCTGATCGCCGCCCTGCACGCCCAGGGAACGAAGAACCTGACGGTGATCAGCAACAACGCCGGCGTGGACGCCGAGGGGATCGGCATCCTGCTGGCGGCGGGCCAGATTCGCAAGATGATCGCCACCTATGTGGGCGAAAACTCGATCTTTGAGGCGCAGGCGCGCAGCGGCCAACTGGAGACCGAACTGGTGCCCCAGGGCACCTTCGCCGAGCGCATCCGCGCCGCCGGTGCGGGCATACCCGCCTTCTTCACACCGGCCGGAGTGGCGACGGTGGTGGCGGAGGGCAAGGAATCGCGGGAATTTGCCGGGCGCACCTACTTGATGGAGCGCTGGCTGCAAGCCGACTTTGCCCTGGTAAAGGCGTACCGCGGGGACCGCTGGGGCAACCTTACCTATCGCAAAACGGCGCGCAACTTCAACCCGGTGATGGCCACCGCCGCCCGCGTCACCATCGCCGAGGTGGAGGAGTTGGTGGAACCCGGCGCACTCGACCCGGAAGCCATCGTCACACCGGCCATCTTCGTCAAACGCATGATTGTCGGCCAGGCATATAAGAAGCCGATCGAGCGGCGCACGCTGAGCGCCTGAGGACCCTTATGGCCGACCAGGACAAACGCATCGGCATTGCCCGGCGCATCGCTCAGGAGCTGCGGGACGGCTACTTCGTCAATCTCGGCATTGGCCTGCCGACGCTGGTGGCCAACTACGTGCCGGCGGGTATCGAGGTGGTGTTGCAGTCGGAGAACGGAATGCTGGGTGTCGGCCCTTATCCGCGGGCCGGGCAGGAAGACCCGGATCTGATCAATGCCGGCAAGGAGACGGTGACGGAGATTCCCGGCACCTCGTATTTCTCCAGCGCCGATTCGTTTGGCATGATCCGCGGCGGCCATATTGACATGGCGGTGATGGGGGCGATGGAGGTGGCGGAGAACGGCGACCTGGCCAACTGGATCATCCCCGGCAAGATGATCAAGGGCATGGGCGGGGGCATGGACCTGGTGGCGGCGGCACAGCGGCTCTACATTGCCATGGAACACACCACCCGCGAGGGCAAGCCGAAGATTCTGCACCGCTGCCGGCTGCCGCTGACGGGCGCCGGGGTGGTGGACTACATCGTGACGGAGATGGCTTTCATCCGCGTTGCTTCCGACGGCCTGGTGGTGGAGGAACTCATGCCGGGGTTCACGCTGGTGGATGTACAAGCGGCCACCGAGGCCAAGCTCCACGCCGGCCCCGGTGTCCCCGCCTAACGTTGCCGCGCTACTGACCGCCGCCGGTCAATACCTGCACCTCGATGTCGGTGCCGCTGTCGAGATGGAAGTTGTCCTTCGGGCTCTCGACGATGCCGCCCAGGTCGGTGCCCGTGCCATTGAAGGTGTTCATCAGGGCATAAGAGATCGGCTTGCCGTCGCTGGAGTGATCCCACGTAGTGTTGAGGCCAGTGTTCATGCCGGCGGCGGCAATGGGCATTCCGCCGCCTCCCATTTCGGTGGGGACAGAAACCTGGGCATAGTCCATACTCTCCGGAACGACGTGCATAATCGCCCCGCGCAAGTGCAGGAGAACGGTTCCCTTCTTGTCGGTGGCGGTGGTAAACAGGACGCCGATCTTGCCCGAGGTGCCGTGGTCGGATTCGTCCACCTCGGTGACCGTGCCCTCCAGCAGGCTGTTCTTGGGCAGCACGACGGTGTCACCATTCTTGATTTCGCTCTTCACCTGGGCTTCGACTTTGTCGCCCACCTTGGATTTCTTGCTGTCAATCTTGGTTTTTAACTGCACCTTGATCTTGGTTGACGGTGCCAAGGCCGAGGCGCTCTGAGCGGTCGCCGGGACCACCACCGGCGCCATCAATGCGCCTATAACCACTGCCGGGAAATACCAGGACAAACGCATGGCTAACCCTCCTGGCCCCTATCTTACGCCGCAAGCCAAACCGTTGGGGACCCGGTTAAGATGAATGGTCATGCCCCCGGCGCTTCCCTACCCTTTCGACCATCGCAAGGCCGTCCGGCACCTGCGTCAATGCCATCCCCGGATGGAGGCGCTGATTGGGAAAGTGGGCCGCTTTCGCCTGCCGCTCGATCAGCAGGCCAGCCCCTATGAGGCGTTATTCCGTTCCATTCTGTACCAGCAACTGCATGGCAATGCCGCGGCGGCAATTCTCGGGCGGGTGAAGGATCAGATCGGCGGCGGCGATTTTCCCCGCCCGGCGGCCATGCTGGCGGCCAGTGACGACGCCCTGCGGGCGCCGGGTCTGTCACGGCAGAAGATTGCCGCCCTGCGCGACCTGGCGGCCAAAGCCGAGGCGGGCATCGTGCCGGGCTGGGAGGAGATTCAGCACCTGCCCGACGGCGACATCGTCGCCCGGTTGACCCAGGTACGCGGCGTGGGGGAATGGACCGTCCACATGCTGCTCATCTTCAGGCTGGGCCGGCCCGACGTCTGGCCGACGCTCGACTATGGCGTTCGCCACGGCTACCAGATTGCCTTCCACAAGCGGCGTATGCCCACCCCAAAAGAGTTGGCCAAGGCGGGCGAGCCGTGGCGGCCCTACCGCAGTGTCGCTGCCTGGTATTTCTGGCAGCAGGTGGGGCTGAGCCGCGGCGACTAATGGCGTTCGCGTTTTCCGGTCAGGCTGCTAATCATGCCTGGTCAGAGGGATGGAGCCGTCCCGGCACCTCCGCTGCCGGCCGCCAAGGCGTGACCGGCTAGAAGCTCAGCCGGGCCGAAAACTGGATCTCGCGCGGGGTGAGTTGAGAGCTGAGGCCGATGGAGTTGGAACCCAGTCCGGCCGGGGCGGCGATGCCGTTGCCGTAGGTACCGTTGAAGCTGACGAAGTTGCCGTGGTTGAACACGTTAAAGGCTTCCATGCGCAGGCGCAGGTTGTAGGTTTCACCCAGCCGGAAGGGCCGCTCGATGAAGGGGTCGAAGGAGTAGACGGGGGTGCCGGTGGCGCTGTTGCGGGCCACCACCACGCCGTTGATCACCGGGCGGTCGGCCTCGTCGCGGCCATTGCCGCCATTGGAAGTACCGGTGAGCCGGTTGTAAGGCGTACCCGAGGCCAGGGTGGCGATGCCGCCGACGGTGATCTCGAAGGGCGCGGAGTAGATGCCGCTCATCACCAGGCGGTGGCGCTGATCGAAGATGGTGTTGCCCTTCTCCGCCAACCCGGTCACGGCGGCATCGTTGGGAGCCTGCTTGGTGTAGTCGGGATCCACGGTGCTGAGAGCGTGCGACCAGGTGTAGCTGACGAGTGCCTGCAGGTGATGGGAGAACTTGTGGTTGGCGTTGAGGGTCAGAGCGTCGTACCAGGCGATGCCGTCATTGACGGTGACATCCACGACGTCGTAGGCCGGCGTAATGCCGTGAGCGGCGTCGTAGATCCACAGCGGCCGGGCCGCGTTGGCGGCATTGGTGGCGCAGGTGGTGAGTTGCGCGGTGGTGAGATTGCCGGTCTGGCCGTTCGCCTGACAGGTAAAGCTGCCGTCGGGGTTGTTGGTCACCCCGCGCCACTGGTTCTGGGCCGTGCGGGTAAAGGCCGGCGGAGCATCGAGGTCCAGCGGGCGGTCAATCCGCAGGGTGTGGCTGCCGATGTAGTCGGCGCTCACCACCCAGTCGCCTGGAAAGCTGTGCTCGAGGCCGAAGGTCCACTGCGATGAATACGGATTCAGCAGAGCGTTGGGGTAGCCGTTGAGCACCGAGGTGGGCAGGAACTGGTTGTAGTAGCTGGCCATGCCGGGCTTGAGGGTCAGGCTGCGCCGCGGCACGGAGGCCCCGGCGGGGAAGGAACTCCAGGGTTGGACACTGGTGGGAAAGCCGGGATCGCCGGGCTTGGCATTAAAGGTGAATACACCGGTGGGGCCGCCCAGGGTGTAGTCGGCCTCGGAATTGTCGTGGATTTGGGAATAATAAATGCCATAACCGCCGCGCACGACGGTGCCGGACCACGGCGAGTAGGTGAAGCCCACGCGCGGGGCAAAGTCACGGGTGGCATTGGTGAAGGACTGGCGTTCATAGCGCAACCCCAGGTTGACGGTGAGATCGGGCCGCAGATGGACGTTGTCCTGGGCGAACAGGGCGGTCATAGTGTCGTTGACCGTATAAGTGCCGGTGCCGAAGCTCTGGCTGAAGCTGGTGACGTTGCCGAGGTTACTGGTGTAAGCCGCGCTTTCGCAATAGGCCACGCTCTGCCCTGCCGCGGTCGGGTCGCAGGGCGCGTAGTTAAAAGTACCGAGGTACACCGGGCCGCCAAACTCCTTGCTGTTGCCGCCGTTATGGCTGGCGATGACGTCCACGCCAAGGCGCACGTCGTGGCTTCCCCAAGTGGCGGCGACGGTGTCGGCAACCTCGTACTGGCGGTTGAGCAGTAGCGCCGACTGCGAGGTGCCGCTGGTAAAAGTCTGAAAACCGGTGATCGGCACCACGAAAGAGGTGCCGTAGTTAACCGGGTCAAACTGGGTGATGGGCGACGCCAACTGGAATTGCAGCCGCAGCGAGTTCACGACGTTGGGGTTCAGCACCTTGGTGTCGCCGAGGAGCGCTGAAAAGGTGCGGCGCTTGAAGACACGATCGGTCGAAGGCAGGGTGTTGCCGCCCACCGATCCGTTGGGGTTGGTGTCGAGGAAGCTGTCTTCGCTGCCGCGGAAGAAGATGCTGTGGGTGTCGCTGAACTGATGGTCGAGACGGCCGGAGAGCAGGCCGGCCCGGTAGTGCCCTTCGAAGTTGCCCAATGCGAGAGGGGCGGTCACGGGCGAATCGCGGCGGCGCCAGGTCATCTCGCCCGAGATGGCGTACTGGGTCTTGTCGGTAATGGGACCGCTCATGCTCCAGTCGGCCTGGTTGAAGATGTCGTTGGCAGGATGGGCGGAGGTGCTGCCCGAGCCGTAGCCGGACAACTGCGCCGCCATGCCATTGGGTCGGAAGGTGTACTGTGCGTCGCCATGCACCTTCTGTCCGCCGCTTTTGGTCACGAGGTTGACCACGCCGCCGGTGGTGGCGCCGTACTCGGCGGAAAAGGCGTTGCTGAGCACCGTCATCTCCTGCACGGCATCGGGAGGCAGGGCGGTGAAGATCGTCTGGCGCCCCCAACTGTCGTTGGCGGTCGAGCCATCGACGGAAAAGGCGGTCTGACGGCGGCCGGCGCCGCCGGTGTTGATCAGTGTCTGGTTGGTGAAGATGTCGCCCTGGTTGATGGCCGGAGCGTTGATGGAGTTCAACAACGGCAGGGCGGTGATCTGGTTGCCGAGCAGCGGGGTGTTTTGAATCTGCCGCGCATCGAGATGATCGCCCAACTGCGGCATGTCGGTGCGAATTTCGCCTACCGTGCCGGTGACGGTGACTTCATGGGACTGACCGCTCACCGCCAGATGCAGGTCCACGGTCGCGGTTGAGCCGCCGATGAGGGTGAGGTCGGGGGTCTGGTTGGTTTGGAAACCTGGATGGCTGGCCGACAGTGTATAGGCGCCGG
>DATBPS010000195.1:0-3020 GCA_036561225.1 Terriglobales bacterium | reverse complement strand
CGCCGCGCCCTCGCCAGGTCGTCCACCGCCATTTGAAAATGTCCCCGGGCGGCGTTGACGCTCCCCAGCAGCACCTGGTTGCCCAGCACCAATTGCCGCAGCAGCGCCGCCCCTTGAATGGTCAGCGGCTTGTCGCCGCCCGGAATCCCGGTCAAGGCATATACGGCGTTGGGCGCCAGGGCGTCAATCAGGTTAAACTCCAGCGCCGCAAACCCGCTGGCATCGACCACGATGTCCATTAGTTGCGGGTACTTCCGCAGCGGCCCCTTCCAGTACTTCCCGCCTATCTCCTCCAGCCATTGCACCCGTCCGTCGCTTTCGGGCACAATGTCCAGCCCGTAGACCTCCGCTCCGCGCAGCCGCAGCACCAGGGCCGCCAGCAGCCCCACCGGGCCCAGCCCGGCCACCAGACAGGGGCAGCCGGCCAGCCAGGCGGGCGTGATGGCCGCCTCGGGATCGCGCAGAGCGAAGCAGCGCAGGGCGTCGTCAATCGCCTTCTCGACAATGGAGAGCGGCTCGAGGAGCACGCCCACCGGCTCCAACTCCGGCACCACACGGGTAACGTACACCTCGCGGTCCACCACAAACTCAGTCTGGTAGCCATCCTGGCCATGGATGCCGCGCTCGGTGTAGCGTCCGGTGCGGCACATGTCATTGCGCCCCATGTTGCAGTTGGCGCACTCTCCGCAGCCGCGCCGCACGGTAAACACCGCCAAGTCACCCACCGCCACGCGAGTCACATCCTGACCCACCTCGACCACGCGGCCCAGCATTTCGTGCCCAATGACCAACTCGGTCTGCCCGGTGGGGGCTTGCGCCCGCCCGCCCACGATCTCTTCCCGGTCCGTGCCGCAGATACCCACCCGTACCACTTTCACCTTGACGTGATCGGGGGCGGTAACCGCGGGTTCGGTGCGGCTCACCAGGCGCGCGCCGGGCTGTCCGGGGGTAATGGCAATGGCTCGCATGGTTCTAGGTTAACGTTTTATGGGCGCGCGGACGGGGCAATGAGGTCCGATGGCCGAGTGGCGCGGGGCGGGGCTTAGCTGTTGGCTCTTAGCTGTTGGCTATTAGGAAAAACCGGGTTGGGCGACCGGACGGGGCAATGAAGTCCGATGGCGTCTCCGAGCTGCCGCGAAGGGCCCTGAGTTCGGTGGGCTTTTCCTAACAGCCAAGAGCCAATAGCCAACAGCCCATCAGCCCTTCAGCTCGATGTGACCCTGGAGCACGGGCGTGCCCGAGGGCACGGTGACGTTGACGCTCTGCTCGGCGGTGATGAGCAGGTTGCCCACCTTGACCGTGGTCACTGTTTTCAGATCGCCGTTTAGGTTATCGTCCAACTGAATGGCCCCCAACTTATGTGCGGCCTCACCGTTTGGTTGGATCCAGACAATGTATACCGCCTCCGGCGGGGTCAGGCGCGCCGGCTGAGCCAGATGCTTGACCTGGACCTCCAGCCGGGTGTTGCCGTTGTCCCCCTGACTGACCTTCACCGTTCCGCTGGCGGCGGGCACGCTGGCACTGGGGGCCAAGACAAATGTCTGTCCCGAGGAGAACGGCCAGATGGCCAAGAGGGCGGCCAGCAGCAGCGCAGTCTTCATCATGGAGCCTCCCGCATTGGGCAGTTTGGATGCCACTCCATCCGGCTCGGCTGCCCGCGCCGTAGCTGTTGGCTCTTAGCTGTTGGCTGTTAGGAAAAACTGGGTTGTATGCGTTAATGGAACCGAAGTTCGGTGACGGGCGTATGCAGTGACATGTGGCAAGAGATCCGCCAATCGGCCCGCCGTCTGCTTCGAGCCCCTGGGTTTACGCTGGTGGCGGTGCTCACCCTGGCGCTGGGCATCGGGGCCAACACCGCTATTTTCAGCATCGTCAATGCGGTGCTGCTGGCCCCTCTTCCCTACCCCCAGCCTGGCCAACTCGTCCTGTTGCACGAGCGCACGCCGGAGTTCGGCCACAGCTCGGTCGCGTACCCCAACTACCTTGACTGGGTGCAGCGCAATCATTCCTTCAGCTCTCTCGCCGCCTACCGCGGCGATGATGCCGTACTCGCCGGCGGCGGCCGCAGTAGCCAGCCCGAGCACCTGCGCACCCAAACCGTGTCGGCCAACTTCTTCGACACCCTGGGGGTCAAGATGCTGTCCGGCCCCGGCCTCTCCACCACCGCCGACCGCCCCAACGGCGCACCGGAAGTGGTGATCAGCTACCCGCTTTGGCAGCGCCGCTTCGGCGGCGACCCGCACCTGGTGGGCCAAACGATACCGCTCAACGGCAAGAGCTACGAAGTCGTCGGCATTCTGCCCCGCGACTTCTGGTTCTGGCAACAGGCCGACGTTTACACACCCGTCGGCCAGTATCTGGAGTCCATGCTCATGGATCGCCAGGACCGGCCCGGCATTGTCGTGGTCGGCCGGCTCAAGCCCGGGGTCACGCTGGCGGCGGCGCAAGGCGACATGGAGGGCGTCGGCCGTCAACTGGCGCAACTGTATCCCAAGGCCGACGGCAAAACGTCCGTCGCCGTGGATCCCACCCGCGATCGCCTGGTCAACAATGCCCGCCCCACGCTGCTGCTCTTGCTGGCGGCGGTGGGCCTGGTGCTGCTCATCGCCTGCGCCAACGTGGCCAACCTTATGCTGGCCCGCAGCAGCGGTTTGCGGCGCGAGATGGCGGTGCGCGCCGCTCTGGGCGCCAGCGGGGGCCGGCTGGCGCGGCAAACTCTGACCGAGAGCGTCCTGCTGGGTCTGGCCGGAGGCGCGGCGGGAGTGGCCTGGGCCTGGGCGGCGGTTGCGGCCGCTCCCACGCTCATCCCCGACGGCCTGCCACGCGTGGATCAGATCCGGCTCGATGGTCCCGTCCTCGCCTTCTCGCTGGGCGCCGCCGTGCTCAGCGGCCTGCTCTTCGGTCTCATCCCCGCGTGGCAGTCGCGCCGTCTCGATCTGCAGACCGCGCTCAAAGAAAGCGGGCGCAGCGTTGCCGGCGGCAGCAAGCGCACCCAAAACGCGCTGGTGATCGCCGAAGCC
>DATBPS010000194.1:0-9559 GCA_036561225.1 Terriglobales bacterium | reverse complement strand
AGTTCTTCGGACGAGGGGATCGCACTGGCCATAATTCACTGTACACTGACCAGCATCATGCGCTCCGCACTGCTCGCCGTCATTGTCGGCCTCGGTCTGACCGCGGCCGGGTGTCTGCATTCTTCCCAGAGCACGCTGCTGCATCCGCCGGCGAACGAAACGCACTCGCCTGCGGTCTACGACGTGACCTTCAACACCACACAAGGCCCGTTCGTGATCGAGGTTCACCGTGACTGGTCGCCGCGGGGAGCGGACCGCTTTTATGACCTGGCGCGGAATGGCTTCTACAACGGCGCGGCGTTCTTCCGGGTGTTGAAGGGCTTCGTGGTGCAGTGGGGCCTGAACGGCGACCCCAAAGTGAATGCGGCGTGGCAGAACGCCAACATTCAGGACGATGCGGTAACGCAGAGCAACACGCCGGGGTTCATCAGCTTCGCCACCGACGGCCCCAACACGCGCACCACCCAGGTGTTCATCAACTACGGCGACAACGCGCGCCTCGACAAGATGGGCTTCTCTCCCTTCGGGCGCGTGGTAAGCGGTATGGCAGTGGTGAACAGCTTGTACGGCGGTTACGGCGAGGGCGCGCCCCACGGCAAAGGCCCCAGCCAGGGGCGGATTCAGAAAGAAGGCGCCGCGTACCTCACCGCAAATTTCCCCAAACTCGACCGCATCCTCAGCACGAAAGTCACGACGGTCTTGAAATAGGCCCGGTCGGGCGCAAAGCGGGTCGAGTGGCGAAGCCACTCGGGGCCCCGCGCCAATCAATGCCTCCGGCCCGTGATGCATACTGCATATGGGGCAGCCCATGGTGCGCAAGCAGCTCTATCTCGAAGCGCGGCAAGACAAGGCGCTCAAGCGTTTGGCGCGGGAGAGAGGCACCAGCCAGGCGGAGGTGATGCGCGACGCCCTCGACCGTTACACCTCAGGGCCGTTCTCGGTGGCTGCCGACCAGATCTGGCGCCGGGAAGTGGAGTACATGCGTGAGCGCATGAAGAGGCAAGACGCGCCGCAGCGTCCCCGCGACTGGACACGCGCCGATCTGTACGAAAATCGGCACGGCCGGCACGGCCGGCACGACCGGCACGCTGGTTGACACCACCCTGCTGGTGTACGCCTTCGACCCGGCAGATGTGAGTCCCCCGCGCTATAATCCAGTTCTGCCGTCTGGCCATCTCCGTCCGCCAAGGATTCTGCCGCTGTGCCCAGCTATGACGCCGCCCCTTCCCACCGTCTGCGCAATATCGCCGTCGTTGTTGTTGTTCTGATCGTCGCCGCCGCGGCCTATGCGCTGCTGCGCGGCGGATCACCGTCGCTGACGGTGGAGAATGCGCCTACGGCCATCGGCCAGTCGAAGATGCTCACCGTCGAGGTGCGGGCGCCGGCGGGGGTGGCTGCGGTCGAGGCCCACTACACCCAGAACGGTAAGACCATTCCCGTCGCCCAGCGCAATTTTTCCTTGCGCCACTGGTTCTCGAGCGGCAGCGCGCCGGCGATTGTGCGCTTCAGCTTCCAGGTGGGCAAAAACGACGTGCCCGAGCTGAGCGACGGGGCGGCGCAACTGGTGGTTACCGCCAAAGCGGCCAACCTGCGCGGCTCCTCGGTGAGCTGGTCGCGGGATCTGAAGGTCTCGACCGTGCCGCCGCGCGTGTACGCGCTGAACAGCCAGATTTACATCAATCAGGGCGGGTCGGCGATGGCCGTCTACCACGTCTCCGACGGGGCGGCGGAGTCGGGGGTGGAGATGGGCGGGGTGTTCTTCCCCGGCTATCCGCTGCCCAACGCCGCCCCCGGCGGCGCGGGCAAGACCATGTTCGCGCTGTTCGCCTACCCCTACAACGCCGCCGCCGACGCCCAGCCGGTGCTGACCGCCCGCGACGCGGCCGGCAACCAGGCGACCGCCAGCCTGCCGGTGAAGACCTTCCCCAGGACATTTCGCTCGCGCACCCTGGAGATCAGCGATGACTTCATCGAGCGGGTGGTGATGCCGATCATCGCCAACATGCCGGAGCTGAAGGATCAGCACGATCCGCTCAAAAATTTCCTCATGGTCAACCATGATCTGCGCCGCACCGAGACGCAGCAGTTGGTGGACATCAGCAAGCAGAGCGTGGACCAGTTCCTCTGGCACGGCGCCTTCACCGCGCTCAGCAACGCCACCGTGGAGGCCGCTTTCGCCGACCATCGCTCCTACCGCTATCACGGCCAGATCGTGGATCAGGAAGACCACCTCGGCTATGACCTGGCGGTGGTGCGGCACACGCCGGTCAAGGCCGCCAACGCCGGACGGGTGGTGTGGGCCAAGTACTTCGGCATCTACGGCAACTGCATCCTGATTGACCACGGCTACGGCCTGATGTCCTTGTATGCCCACCTCAACGACTTCGAGGTCAAGGCGGGCGACACCGTCGCCCAGGGGCAGTTGATCGCCCACAGCGACTCGACCGGCCTGGCGGGTGGTGATCACCTGCACTTCTCCATGCTGCTCGACGGCGTGCAGGTGAACCCGCTGGAGTGGTGGGACCCGCATTGGATTCATGACCGCATCGAAGCACCCATGCAAAACGCGGGTCAGGGGTCAGGATTCAGGGGTTAGGGGTCAGCAGCCAACACCCGCGACTAAAATGTCGGCAGGAGGCACGACATGAGCGCGGAAGAGAACCTGCAACGGATGAAAACGCTGGACGATTCCTGGAATGCGCAGAACTGGGAGGTGTTTCGCCAACGTCACTCGGCCGACACCAAGGTGTTCTGGCCCGGTCAGCCCGACCCCACGCGGGGACGCGAGGCGCATCAGGCGGAGTCGGTGGCCTTTTTCAAATCCATCGAGAACCATCTGGACAACAACCCTTACCGGGTGATGTTCGGCTCGGGCGACTGGACCTGCACCATTGCTCGCTGGAAGGGCAGGATGGTCGGCCCCTGGAAAGGCCTGGACGGCGAGGTGCATGAGGCCACCGGCAAGAGCTTCGACCTCGAGTTCTGCACCGTGGCGCGGTGGAAGGACGGCGAGATCGTGGAAGAAAACCTGTTCTACGACCAGGTGGGATTCCTCAGGCAAATCGGGGTTCTGTAAGCAGGGGTTAGGGCAAGGGATCACCTTCACCTGAATAAATTATTGAAACGCCTGGCCCGCGGCCTGCGTCCCTGACCCCGTTAGACTTCCAGAGGGGAAGAACCGGTCAATTATGGACAGGTGCGTGCGCAGGCTGGGCCTGCCAATATTTTTACTGGGCCTAGCCATGGCTCTCGGCGCGCAGACGCCGCCCGGCCCCGGGCTCACGTTGGACCAGGCGCTGCAACTGGCGCACCAGCATTCGCCGGCCCTGGCGGCGGCGCAGAGCCAGGTGCCGCAGAGCCAGGCGCAGGAAGTGACCGCCGCGCTGCGGCCCAATCCCGTCCTCTCATGGGATGCGCTGTTTCTGCCCGTCTTCAGCCCCAGCCAGTTCAGCCGCAGCTACGTGAACAACGTCACTGAGTTTGACGCATCGGTGGGCTACACCATCGAGCGCGGCGGCAAGCGCCGGGCGCGCATCACCGCGGCCCGCGATGCCACCTCCGTCGTCAAGGCGCAGGTCAACGACGCCGGGCGCGGGCTGGACTTCAACGTGGCGCAGGCGTTTGTCTCGGCTCTTCTGGCGCAGTCAAGCCTCGATTTTGCCCAACAGAACCTCTCCAGTTGGCAGGACACGGTCAAGATCAGCCAGGCGCGGTACCAAGCGGGGGCGATCAGCGAAGCCGATCTGGACGCCATCCAACTGCAGACGCTGGATTTTCAGACCGCGGTTTCGGGCGACAAGCTGGCCCTGGAACAGGCGCGTGAGACGCTGCGGCAACAGATCGGCGTGACGGCGCTGCCGGCGAATTTCAGTCTGGTGGGTGAGTTGGCCTTCCAGCCGGTGGGCGGCAATCTGGACGATATGAAGCTGCTTGCCCTGCAGCACCGTCCCGACCTGGCGGCGGCGCGGCTGGCGGTGACCGCGGCCGAGAGCCAGCACAAGCTGGCGCAGGCCGACGGCAAGCGCGACCTGACCACCACCGCGCAGTACAGCCATCTGTCGTCGGCCAACAACATGGGGTTTCTGTTCAACATCGAGATCCCCATCTTTGACCGCAACCAGGGCGAGATCGCCCGCACCGTCGCCGCCACCACCCAGGCTAAGGATTTGGCCCAGCAGTCCAGCGACCAGGTGATGACCGACGTGGGCACGGCGTTTGAGGCGGTGCGGCAGGGCAGCGATGTGGTGGGGCTGTACACCTCCGGATACCGGACACAGGCCAAACAAGCGCTCGACATCCGCCAGTACGCCTACCAGAAGGGCGCCAGCAGCCTGCTCGACCTGCTGGATGCCGAGCGCACCTACCGCAGCACCGAGCTGGGATATCGCCAGGCGCTGGCGACCTACATGCTGGCCGTCGAGCAGTTGAAGGAAGCCGTGGGCACGAGGAGTCTCCCATGAAGTCCGACAGGGTTTGTTTGTGCTTCCTCGGCGGCGCGCTGGCGTTGACGCTGGCCGCCGCCGGGTGCGGCAAGACGGCGCCCGCCGTCGCCTCCGATCCGCCGCCGGCCACGACCGCGCAATTGTTCACCGTGCCCCAGAACCAGATGAGCCACGTGCAGGTGGTGGCGGCCCGGTTGGCCACCTGGCCGCGGATGCTGCGGCTCACCGGCAACGTGGACTTCGATCAGTTCGCCACCACGCCGGTGATCACCCCGGTCAGCGGACCGGTGACGCGGATTCTGGCCGCCACCGGACAGCAGGTGCGCGCGGGAGAGACCCTGCTCGAAGTATCCAGTCCGGATGTGGCGGCGGCGCGCAGCAATTTTCTCAAGGCCAACGTCGCGGTGAAGCTGGCCCAGCAGGTCGAGCGGCGTGACCAGGACCTGCTCGAGCACCACGCCATCGCCCAGGCGGACATGGAGCAGGCGCAGTCGGGGCTGGAGCAGGCCCGGGCGGATCTCGAGACCGCCCGCGCCTCGCTGCGCATCTGGGGAGTGCCCGAACCCACGCCGGGCAGCGCCGCCACGGCGCTGATCGCCGTCAAAGCGCCGATCACGGGCGAGGTGGTGGAGCGCGACGTGGCGCCCGGGCAGCTGCTGCAGGGCGGGGCGACGCAGTGTTTTGTGATCAGCGATACGCACCGGATGTGGGTGCTGGCCAACGTCTATCAGAGCGACCTCGACTACGTGCACCTCGGCGATCCGGTGACGATTGAAACCGACGCCTACCCCAACCCGTTTCACGGCCGCATCCAGTACCTCAGTCCGGCGCTCGACCCGGCCACCCGCACCCTGCAGGCGCGCATTGAGACGGCAAACCCGCGCAGCCAGTTGAAGAAACAGATGTATGTCACCGCCGAAGTGGAGGCGGGCAGCCTGGGGAAGGTGATCGTGGTGCCCGACGCCGCGGTCCTGCGCGACGAGCAGAACGTGCCCTTTGTGTACGTCGAATCTGGCGCGCCCAACCGCTTCGCCCACCGCACCGTGGCCATCGGCGCCAGCCGCGCCGGCGAGACACAGATCACCAGCGGCCTGCAGGCGGGCGAAAACGTGGTCGGCGACGGCAGCCTGTTCCTGCAGTTCGCCGATTCCTTCCAGCACTGATCGGGGCACCGGGTCATGATCAATCGCATTGTCCAGTTCGCCCTGCGCCAGCGCTTCCTGGTCCTGATCGTCATGGTGCTCCTGGTGGTGGGGGGCGCGGTCTCGTTCCACCAGATGCCGGTGGACGCCTACCCCGACCTGTCGCCGCCGTTGGTGGAAATCATCACCCAGTGGCCGGGGCACAGCGCCGAGGAGGTCGAGCGGCTGATCACCCTGCCGCTGGAGCTGGCCATGAACGGCACGCCCGGGCTGGTCTACATGCGCTCCATCTCGCTCTATGGGCTGAGCAATGTGAAGCTGACCTTTGAGGACGCCACCGACAAATATTTTGCCCGTCAGCAGGCCTTCCAGCGCTTCGCCGACGCCACCCTCCCCCCCGGGGTGGCGCCCTCGCTGTCGCCGCTGTCGAGTCCCAGCGGGCTGATCTACCGCTACGTGCTGGAGTCGCCCGACCGCAGCCCGCAGGACCTGAAGACGATTCAGGACTGGACGCTGAACCGCGCCTACAAGTCCATTCCCGGGGTGGCCGACGACAGCGGCTTCGGGGGCACCACCATGCAGTACCAGGTGCTGCTCGACCCCAACCGCATCGCCAACTACCACGTCACCGTGCCCCAGGTGATGGCGGCGCTGGCCGCCAACAACGCCAACACCGGCGGCGGCTTCTACTCCCAAGGCGGGCAGTTTTACTACGTGCGGGCGCTGGGGCTGGTCACCGACACCCGGGACATCGGCAACATCGTGGTGACCAGCAACAACGGCGCCCCGGTGTACCTGCACGATGTGGCGCAGGTGGTGATCGGGCACGCGCCGCGCCTGGGCGAGTTCGGCTTCAACCACAACAACGACGCGGTCGAGGGCGTGATCCTGATGCGCACCGGGGCGCAGACCCAGGACGTGCTGCAGCAGGTCGAGGCGAAAACGGCGGAGATGAACCGGCAGCTTCCGCCCGACGTCAAGGTCCACCCCTTCTACGACCGGACGGACCTGGTGCAGCTCACCACTCACACCGTCGAAGGCAATCTGGTGCGGGGCATGATCCTGGTGCTGATCGTGCTCATCCTGCTGCTGGTGAGCGTGCGGGCGGCGATCATCGTGGCGCTGACCATCCCGCTGGCGCTGCTGTTCTCCTTCATCTTCCTGCACGGGGCGGGGATTTCCGCCAACCTGCTCTCCATCGGCGCTATAGACTTCGGCATCATCATTGACGGCACCGTGGTGATGATGGAGAACATCTACCGCGAGCTGGAGGAGCGGCACGGGAAGAGCTACGACCTGTTCGAGGTGATTGTCACCGCCTCGCGCGACGTGGACCGGCCCATCTTTTATTCGGTGGCGATCATGATCGCCGCCTATTTGCCGATTTATGCCCTCAGCGGCGCCAGCGGGCTGCTCTTCCGGCCCATGGCCGACACCATGGCCTTCGCGCTGATCGGGTCGCTGATCATCACTCTGACGCTGGTGCCGGTGCTCAGCTCCTACTGGTTCAAGTCGGGGGTGAAGCTGACCGTCAACCGGCCCCTGGAGTGGATGAAGCACTGGTACCGGGGGCAGGTGGCCTGGTGTCTGCGCCATCCCTGGGGGGTGACGGTGGGCACGGTGGTGGTGTTCGCCGCCTCGCTGCTGCTGGCGCCCTACATCGGCGGCGAGTTCATGCCCCACCTCGACGAGGGCGCGCTGTGGGTGCGGGCCACCATGCCCTACAGCATCAGCTATGACGAGGCCAGCAAGGTGGCGCCGCAGATCCGCGACATTCTGCTGTCCTATCCGCAGGTGATGGATGTGGGCAGCGAGTTGGGGCGTCCCGATGACGGCACCGACTCGACCGGCTTCTTCAACTGTGAGTTCTACGTCGGTCTGCGGCCCTACAACGATCCCACCTGGGCGAAAAGTTCGGCCCACGACAAGACGGAGTTGATCGCCGCCCTGCAGCAGAAGCTGGCGGCCTATCCGGGCATCATCTTCAATTACACCCAGCCCGCCGAGGACGCGGTGGACGAGGCGCTGACCGGGCTCAAGAGCTCGCTGGCGGTGAAGGTTTTTGGTCCCGACCTGCATGTCCTGCAAACCGAGGCGCTGAAGGTGCGCGATACGCTGGCGCGGGTGCCGGGGTTCACCGAGCTGACCGTGGTCAAGGAACTGGGGCAGCCGAGCATCGCGGTGGCGGTGAACCGCGCCGCGCTGGCCCGCTACGGCGTCAACGCCGCCGACGTCGAGGCGGTGATCGAAGCCGGGGTGGGCGGCGACACGGCCAGCCAGGTGGTGCAGGGCGAGAAGACATTTGACCTGGTGGTGCGCATGGAGCCGGCCTTCCGCCAGAGCCCGGAGGCGATTGGCAGCCTGCTGGTGGGCGCCAGCGCCGGACAGCAGATCCCGGTGCGCGAGCTGGCCTCCATCACCGAGCAGGACAGCCCCTCGTTCATCTACCGCGAGAACAACCAGAGATACATCGGGGTGCAGTACAGCATCGAGGGCCGCGACCTGCAGCACGCGGTCGAAGACGGGCAGACGGCGGTGGCCAGGGCGGTGCCGCTGCCGGCCGGCTATCACATGGTGTGGGGCGGCGAGTACAGCGAGTTTCTGGCGGCGCGGCAGCAGTTGTCGGTAGTCGGCCCGCTGGTGGTGCTGCTGATCTTCATGATCCTGTTCGCCCTCTATGGCAACGTGAAGTTCCCGGTGGTGATCGCGCTGGGGGTGATCCTGACCGTGCCCGAAGGCGCCTTGCTGGCGCTGTATTGGAGCGGGACGGCGTTCAGCGTCTCCTCAGTGCTGGGTCTATTGGCGCTCACCGGAGTGTCGGTCGAGACGGCGGTGATTCTGGTCTCCTACATCAACAAGCTGCGCTTGCAGGGCGAGGAGATCGGTCCGGCGACGATTGAGGCCTCGGTGCTGCGCTTGCGGCCCATCCTGATTACCGGTTTGGTGGCCTGCATCGGCCTGCTGCCCGCGGCCCTCTCGCACGGCATCGGCAGCGACACCCAACGCCCCTTCGCCATCGTGATCGTCGCCGGCATGATCTCGCGCCTCATCCTCGGCCTCTACATCAACCCGGTGCTCTACGCCCTGGTGGCCCGCAAGGGCGACGTCCTGCAAGTCTGACCCAGCTGCACAGGGCTGTTAGCTATTGGCTCTTAGCTGTTAGGAAAAGCCACCGGCCTCAAGCCCCTGTCCAATCGTCCAACCCCGTTTTTTCCCAACAGCCAACAGCCACGCCGCCCCGCGCCGGACACGGCAACCATTCCGATCGCCCACCCCCGTTTTTCCTAACAGCTAACAGCTAACAGCTAAGAGCTCCCCTAATGGACGATGCGCACAACATTGGCCTGTCGATCGGTGAACAGGATGAAGCTGTCGTCGGGGGCCAGGGCGACGCCGAAGACGCCGTTGTAGCGGACCGGGCCGCCGAGTTGGTTGGGGTGGGCGGCGTCCACGGTGAAGTCGCCGTCGGCCATGTGCTGCTCGGTGGAGCTGCCGGCGAGTGTATAGACCTGCATCGTACGAAGGTCAAGGGCGCGGAGCAGCCCGAGTTCGCTGTCGCCCCAGAAGAGGCTGCGGCCATCGGTGGAGAGGAAGGCGGGGTCGCACAGCGTGGCGGAAGCGGCCGGGCCGTCAGCGCCGCCGCAGGTGTGGGCCATGCCGACGATGGTGCTGACCTGGCCGGTGGCGAGGTTCAGCTCGCGGATGGCGGCGTTCTCAAAGTCGCTGATATAGATGTTCTGGCCGGTCGGAGCCCAGGCCAGGCCGTTGGGTTCGGCGAAGCTGGCGGCGGTGCCGATGCCGTCGGCATTCCCCAGGCCTCGGCCGGCGAGGGTGGAGACGGTGCCGGCGGTGAGGTCAATCATGCGGATGAGGTTGTTGCCGGTATCGGCGATGTAGAGTTTCGTGCCGTCGGGTGAGGCCAGGATGCCGAAGGGGTTGTTGAACAGGGCGGTGGCCAGGGGG
The DNA here is from genome assembly GCA_036561225.1 of Terriglobales bacterium. Classification (GTDB taxonomy): domain Bacteria; phylum Acidobacteriota; class Terriglobia; order Terriglobales; family SCQP01; genus SCQP01. The sequence goes on along the minus strand of DATBPS010000194.1, from coordinate 12 downwards.
CCGTCCTGGTAT
>DATBPS010000193.1:0-3732 GCA_036561225.1 Terriglobales bacterium | reverse complement strand
CCCGTGGCGCTGGCCTGCCGCTAGGGATCGGTCGCGTCCGGTTGCCGGCTTCCATGGCGGATGGTTAGGATCACCGCCTGGCCTCCCATCAGGCGGTAGACCAGGCTGAAAGGCGTGCCGCCGATGAGCAATTCGCGGACGCCGGCCTCACCAGTTGCCCGGCCCAACTGGGGATGCTCCTGCAGCAGCTGCGCAATGGCCGCAATCCTCATCGCCAGGCGCTCGGCAGCGGCAGGCTGGTCGCGCGCGGCAAACGCCCTGACTTCAATCATGCGTGCCAGCGCGGCTGGCGACCAGACAACCTCTACCGCCACGGAGTGGGCCCGCCATGGCTTTCGCCGCACACACAGCGCGGCGGCGGTAGCTCATGTTCCGTGCCCCAGGAGAGCAGCCAGGCCTTCATCGCCTCATGCGGGATGTAATGTCCGGCTTGCACGTCCCGCTCGGCGTCGCGCAACTCGGCCCGGAGCCGCTCCTGGCTGTCGAGGTACGACTCTACCGCGTCCGCAACCAGGAAGTTGGCGCTGCGCCCCGAGGTTTTGGCGAGGCGCGCCAGACGGCGCTTTGTTTCCGCCCGCAACCGAATGCTCAGGGTGGCACTGGTTGTGCTCTTCATGAACACATCCTAGCACCGTGCCTGGCCGCGGGTCAGGTACACAACCCGATCGCCCCCTTCCCAGGCTTGGGCGAGCTTCGCCAGATGGGCCAAGGCCTTGGCCAACCCGCCGACGTCCGAAGGGCGGAGGGTACTATAATCCACCAGCACCACGCCACCATGCTGGCGCCCCTGCTCCGCCCAATCCTTGAGCAGGCGCGGTACGGTGCGACAGTCATAGGTGACCAGCGTCAGCCCCGCCGTTGCCGCCACCTCCAGCAGGGCGGCGTCATCGCAGCCCAGCAGACGCCCACCCTGCCAGTTCGCCAGATGCGCGACGTACAGCCGCGGGGTGTACCGCTCCACGGCCGCCACCGCCGCGGCGGCGATGTGTTCGTCCAGCAGAAACTTAACCACGGCGCCGATGCCGACCCACGGGGGATGCCGGCACATGGACAATCTGGAGCTGGGGTATGAGCCGCGTCAATGCCCCCGGCGCGGCCTGATTGTCGGCGATGGCGTCCGCGATCTCCTCGGGAAAAGCAGCCGCATAAGCGGCGGCCGCCAGCACTTTTTCCAAGGGCCACTGCAGGTGCTTCGCCACCGCCGCGGCGTTCTGAGCGTACTCATCCAGCAGCAGCTTCACCTCCCACACCGCCAGGGTGCTGCCCTGAAGGCAGGCCTGCCGGCCGACCGGGGAGTCGCGAAAGTCAAGGAATGCGAACTCCTGCCGGCGCAAACCCTCCTCCACCAGGCGCGCTCCCGCCTCGCTCGCCGTCCAGCCGTGGCGGCGGGCCACGGCGCGGAGGCGCGTCTCGCTGGCCCGCGGCAGACGCAGGCTGACCACCGACGATGGGCTGTCGCTCATGTATACATTGTAGACCCTGCTGCGGGCGAGCTTGACCGTCCTACAGATCGTGTAGTAGCTTCACACACATGAGTAGTAGAACTACCCTCAAGCCGCCGCGCTTCTCCCGTCTGGAGCTGCGCATCATGGAAGCCCTGTGGGATGCGGGACCGGTCTCCATCCGCGAGATCCAGGAGCGGCTGGCGGCGGGAGCGCGCTCCACACCCGCCTACACCACCGTGCAGACCACCATCTACCGGCTGGAGGACAAGGGAGCGGTGCGGCGCACCCGCAAGATCGGCAACGCCCACATCTTCGAGGCGGCGGTGGCGCGCCAGGCGGCGCACCGCCGGCTGATGGACGACTTCCTCGGCCTCTTCGGCGGCCGCACCCAGCCGGTGATGGCGCACTGGATCGAGTCGGGCCAGTTGACGCGGGACGATCTGCGCGCGGCGGAAAAGGAGCTGCGGCGCAAGGAGGGCAAATCATGAACGCATCCGCGCTTCTCAACCACCTGTGGCAATCGAGCGCCTTCCTGGCCGCCGCGGCCGGACTGGCCTTTCTGCTGCGCCGGCATCAGGCGCGGGTTCGCTTCTGGATCTGGATGGTGGCCTCGCTCAAGTTTCTGGTGCCCTTCAGCCTGCTGGCGGCGTTGGGCAGCCGGCTGCGCTGGCCGGCGGCGCCGGTGCTCACGCCCGCGCCGGCGCTGGCCGCGATCAGCCGCCCGTTTGCCGGAGCGGCGACGGTGTGGATGGACCTCGGCAGCGCGGATCCGGCGCGCGCTTCCCTGCCCTGGCTCATGCCGCTGCTGCTGGCACTGGCGGCAGCGGGCAGCGCGGCACTGCTGGCGCGCTGGGCCCTGCAGTGGCGGCGGCTGGCGGGTTGTGCGCGACGGGCGCGGCCGGCGGAGTTACACGGGTCACAGATGCGGTTGACCAGCGAAGCCATGGAGCCGGGTGTGTTCGGCATCTGGCATCCGGTGGTGCTGCTGCCCGAGCGGCTGCAGCGCGAGCTGAGCGCGGAGCAGATGGCTTCAGTCGTGGCGCACGAACAGTGTCACATCCGCCGCCGCGACAATCTCTGGGCGGCCATGCACATGCTGGTGGAGGCGCTGTTCTGGTTCTTTCCGCCGGTGTGGTGGCTGGGCTCGCGTCTGGTGGCCGAGCGCGAACGCGCCTGCGACGAGGAGGTGCTGCGGCAGGGTGGCGACCGCACCGCCTACGCGGAGAGCCTGCTGGCGGTATGCCGCTTCTACCTGGAGTCGCCGCTGCGCTGCGCGGCGGGCGTGTCGGGCGGGGGCTTGGCGGGCCGGGTGCGCGCCATCGTCTCCGGCGGTTGGGCGAGCCACCTGAGCCGCGGCCGGCGCTGGGTTCTGTACGGCCTGGGCGCATTGGCGCTGGCCGGACCGGTGGCCCTGGGATTGCTCGCCGCCCAATCGGTGACGCCCACCAGCTTCGAGGCCGCCTCCATCCGGCCCAGCGCCCCGATCAAGCCGGTGGCCGGGCGCATGATGATCCGCATTGGCGTGCGCGTTGACCCGCTGCACCTCACCGCCACCAACAGCTCGGTCGCCGAATTGCTGCAGCAGGCCTACAACCTCAAGCCATACCAGTTGGTCGTACCCGACTGGATGAAGAGCCAGCGCTTCGACATTCAGGCAGTGGTCGGCCAGCCGCTCAGCCGCGAGCAGATGCTGGCGTTGCTGGGACCCTTTCTTGAGAAGCAATTCCAGATCGAAAGCCACCGCGAAACCAGGACGATGGCCATCTACGCGCTCAAGGTGGCGCCCGGCGGCCTCAAGGCCAAGCCGGCCAAGCCGGGCGACGTGCCGCACTTCTCGGACGACCCCAATGTGCAGGCCAAGGCAGAAAAGGAGCTGCAGCGGGTCCACACGGCACAGGACGGCAAGTCGCCGCAGGGCAACAATAACATCATGATCGCGCTGACGCCTGGCGGCGTCTTCCATTTTGTCGGCATCGGCGGCATGGATCGGCTGGTGGACATTCTGGCGCGCCAGGTGAACAAGCCGGTGGTGGACGAATCCGGGGTCACCGGCAGCTACGATCTCGACTTGGAGTTTGTACCGCCAGCGGGCAGCGCCATGATGTTCAACGGCGGCCCCATGGGAAAGCGCGGCCCGGAGCCGCCAGCCAGCCCAGGCGGCGCGAACAGCAATACGCCCGCCGCCGCCGCACCGGCACCCTCGCTGTTTGACGCCCTGAAGCAGCAGTTGGGGCTGGAGTTGGACGAGGGCAAGGGCCCGGTGCAACTGCTCGTGGTGGACAAGGCC
>DATBPS010000192.1:0-4522 GCA_036561225.1 Terriglobales bacterium | reverse complement strand
GCTGAAGCTGAGCGAGGATGTGCGCCTGGAGCAGTCGTGCGCCGCCAGGGACGGAGCATGGCGGCCGGTGGCCATGCGGCTGCACCGCACCGGGGGGTTGGGGTTCGTGGGGACGATTGACGGCCACGGGGCGACGCTGCTGGCCGGCTGCGACGGCACGCGCACCGTGCGGCAGCAGATTGCCACGCTGGCGGGGGCGCTGGAAACGACCAGCGAGGCCATTACTCCGGCCTCGCTGGCAATTATCCGGCGGCTGATCGAGCAGGGATTTTTACAGCCTTGACGGGCGCGGGCCCCTGCGCGGCAGCGCCGCGCGGCCCGCTTGGGCCCGCCCGGGCTGTGCGTCCCTAGCCGATGGAGCCCTTGAGGCCGCCGACGCCACCGGTACCGACGGTGCCGCCGAAGTTGTATTCGATCTTGGCGAAGTTGAGCGAGACCGACTCCTGGGGAACATCGGCGGAGGAGGAGGTCTTGAAATTATCGGCGACGCGAGATTTCTGCGTGCTCGAATCGCCCAGCTGGTAGGAGGAGATGACCACGTCGCCGAACTTGATCCAGATCTGGCTGGGAGCGCCGGTGATGGAGAGCATGGCGGTCTGGATGAAGTACCCTTCGACGCACTTTTCGAACAACATCGGCGAGTGGGTGCCTACTTTGGCGGTGAAGTTGAAGTCACTGAAGGTGACCTTGCCGGCGCCGGCGCCGGAACTCTGCGAGCCGATGTCGAGGGCGTTGGAGACGCCCCAACTGAAGCTCTCCAACTCGATGCCGTTGAGGTTGCCGGTGGTGGCGATGCCGTCGATTTTCAGATAGGCCTGTAATGCCATGGGAGATTCTCCGTTCAGATCAAAGTCAGGGTGAGAAGAGCGGTGCCGTTGCCGCCGAGTTCGCGGTGGCGCTGTTGGGCGCGGTAAGCGCCGCGCGCGCCGAGATAGCGGCCGGTGCCGCCGATGATGGCGAATTCGCCCTCGCTGGCGGCGGCGGCGGAGGCGATGCCGCTGGCCACCAGGGTGCCATCGGGGAAGACCAGGGTGTGGAGCTCGAGGCTGCCGGGCGCGTCGGCGGCGGTTTTGCCCAGGGTGCCGAGGCGGTGGGCGGTGGCGTAGAACTCACCCACGCGCGCGCCGCCGGTGGGCGCGTCGAAGAGCTCGCCGCGGATCAACTGGCGCACGCCCTCGGTGGGCAGTTCGCCCTTGCGGAAGTCGCGGGAGGTGATGCGCCATCCGCGTCCGTAGAAAGTTTGGGTGGTGACACCCTCGCGCGCAGCGGCGCGCACGGGGAGCGGAGAGCGGGCGGAAACGGCGGCCACGCCGGCGGCGGCGCCGAGCAGCGCGGTTCCCCCGCGGAGCAATACCTCACGACGTCCTGTAGCCACGATCAGGTCCTCCCGGCGGCCGGGGGCCGCCTGTACGGGAGGATTACATCACTGGCACTACACAATGTCAATAGCGGGCGCAGGCCCCGGCGCGGCTGCACCGCGCGTGTGAGTGGGGAGTGAGTCGCCTCCACCCGGACGGGTGGGGGGAACACTTGGCTAGGGCGCGAGGAAGTCTTCGGTGATGTAGAGGAGGCCGCCGGGGGAGATGGCGATGCCAATGCCGATTTCGGTGAAGCGGCGATCGAGGATGTTGGCGCGGTGGTTGGGCTGGAAGGGGGGTTCGGCCATGAGCATGGCCTCGGCTTGGGCGATGGAAGAGGCCAGGGCGACGTTTTCGCCGACGCGCGACCAGGTGACGCCGGCTTGGCGCAGGCGGGCGCCAAGATTGAGACCATCGTCGCCGAGATGGGTGAGGCGGCCGGCGCGGGCCATCTCCTGCGAGTGACGCCGGGCCACATCCGCCACCGCCGCGTTCCAGCGCAGGGGCGCGGCCAGACCGCCGGTTTCGGCGCGGTACTGGCGGCCGGCGCGGGCGTCATTGACCAGGGTGAGAGCCTCTTGTTGCCGGGCAGTAAGCACGGCGGCGGCGCTGAGCAGGAGGCCCAGCGCCGCTGCCACGGCGAGTTGGCGAAAAATTCCGGAATGGAGCCCGCGGACCACTCCATTCCAGAATACCCCGCCCACGCCGCTACTGCTTTTCGTGGTGGGTGGAAGCGATACGTACGGGCACCATCGCCCCCTTGACGATCACTGTTCCGATCATGCCGTTGCGTTCGTGCTGGGTGCAGACGTAGCGGTAGATGCCGGGTTGATCGAAGGTTTTGGTGAAGCTCTGTCCGGAGAGCATGAAGGGGGAAGCGAAAGCGGCCGCGCCGACCGGCAGAGCGATGTCGGCCTGGCTGAGGGCAGCGTGGGGATCATCCACCACGGTGTGAAGGGTGGCGGAGGTGTTCTGCCAGGTGACGGCCTGGCCGGCCTTGATCTCGATGGTGGCGGGGACAAAGGCCATCTCTTTCATCGTGACTTTGGTGGTGGCCACGGCGACGTTGCTGACCGGGGTCAACAACGGCATGGGCGCGGGGGCGGTGGAAGCGGCGGCGATGAAGGCCTCCCCGGCATCCTCGGCGGTCATGGCCAGCGGCGGCACGGGGCCGGCCACGGTGTCGGCGCCGGCGTACATCAGGTGGGCGACAGCCGTGCCGCTGACCCGGATGGTGGCCGCCAGGCCCTTGGGGACGCGCGCCAGGGCATGATCCACGAAGGCGTAGTCGCCCGGCATCTTCTCTTTGAGCTCGATGATGGCGGCGCTGCCGGGAGGCACGGTGGCGGTCTGCACGCCCACGGCGGGAGGGGTCTCGAGCGAGCCGTAGGCGTAGTACTTGGTGAAAATCTGACCGATGACGTGCGGCGAGGAGGTGGCGTTGGGGCCGGCGTTGCCGAAGAAGATGCGCACGCTCTGGCCGACCGCGGCGGTCAGCGGGAACTGGGCGGTGAGCGCGCCGATGGCGCCGTTGAAGACGAAGTACTGCGGGGTCTCGGCGAGGATTTTGGCGTCATCCACCGAGAGCACGTCGCCCTTCTTGCCGGGCTGGGAGGTGTAGATTTCGCCCTGCATGACGTAGTACTCCTTGTCCACCTTGGGCAGGCCGCCGGCGGGCTCGACCAGGATCATGCCGTACATGCCGTTGGCGATGTGCTCGGCCGCCATGGCCGTGCCGCAGTGGTAGACGAAGAGGCCGGGCGTGGTGGCCACGAAGGTGAAGGTGCGCCCCCAGCTCAACGCTCCGTGCTGGGCGGGCGGAATTTCGGAAAGGCCCATGCCGCCGCCCGGGCCGGTGGCGGCGTGGAAGTCGAGCGAGTGCGCCAGATGGTTGTCAGGGTTGTTGTTGAGCGTCACTTCGACCGTGTCGCCGACGCGCACGCGCAGCATGGGGCCGGGGACTTTGCCGTTGTAGGTCCAGTAATGGTAGGAGATGCCGGTGGCGGGATCGAGCGGGGCCACCACTTCCTGGGCGGTCAACTGCACGCGGACGACCTCCGGGCCGCGCGTGCCGACCGGCGCGGGTACGTCGCTCGGGTTACGGACGATGGAGGCGACGGTGGGCTCGTGGGCGGGGGCCGAGGCCGCAGCGGCGGCGGGCGTGGGGGGCATCTGCATCTGCTGGGCGGCAAGGCCGGCAACCAGAAGCAGGGCCACCAGGGGTAGCAATAGCCAACCGACGCGAAACCGTTCTGGGCAGGGGATGGGCGAGGAACTGCGGTATGTAGGTAACATTATGGCTCTCCTCAGTGATATTTGTACTTCGGAGAGCCGGTGCAAAGCGGTGACCGCTGTCACATGGTAGATCGCGGGCGCCCGGCGCAGCTATGCTGCGCCGCCCGCTCTCGCAAACTGGGGGCGCCGCTGCGCCACGGCGGCGGCGCCGTGGCTTCGCATCTCCAGAGAGCGGGGCAGGGCCCGCGCTGAGCGGCCACCGCTTTTAGTGGCGGAAAAGAGCGTCGACGTCGCGCTGGCCGCGCTGGAGGTAAGGCACGCCGGCTTTCATCCACGGGGGTTCGGGGGCGTTGAGGAGGTAGTGGTCGAAGAACTCGTCCATGTGGACGGTGTAATACTTCTGGTTTTCGCGCTGGAGCAGGTGGTGCTTTTCGCCGTGGAAGCTGAACATCCAGGCGGGCTTGTGCAGGCGGCGCAGCGCCAGGTAAAACTCGATGCCCTGGTACCACGGCACGGCGTCGTCGGCGTCGTTGTGGATGGTCAGATAGGGGGTGTGCACGCGGTCGGCGCGGAACAGGGGCGAGTTGGTGATGTAATCGAGCGGATCCTGCCACAGCGATGCGCCAATGCGGCTCTGTCCGTGCTCGTACTGGGACTCGCGCGAGATGCCGGTGCCCCAGCGGATGCCGCCGTAGGCGCTGATCATGTCCGCCACCACGGCGCCCGCCTCCACCGCGCGGAACTTGTCGGTGCGGGTGATCATGTAGGCGACTTCGTAGCCGCCCCAGCTGTGGCCCTGGATGCCGATGCGGTGGGGATCCACAAAGCCCATGGCCTGCACCGCGGCGATCGCCGGCAGCACGCATTTGAGCGCGCTGTCGCCGGGGTCGCCGCTGTCATAGACGATATCCGGCTCGAGCACCAGATAG
>DATBPS010000191.1:0-12286 GCA_036561225.1 Terriglobales bacterium | reverse complement strand
GGCATTGGGCGTCCTGGCGTTGGGGATGGCGGGCCTGCTGTGGATGTTTCCCGGTCCCGATGTCAACCAGCACTGGGCGGTGCAGGTATTGGCCGCGGTGGCCTTCACCGTGGCCGCGGTCCGCTGCGGGTGGTTGTTGGGAGTGCGCCGCCTGCGGCGGCGCGAGCCGGCTCTGGTGTTGGGGGCAGGCGCATTGGCCGATGTCCTCTACGGTGAGCTGTGCCGCCACGGCGAGTTGGGTTGGCCGCTGGCGGGACGGTTGAGCACGCCGCGCAGCGAGGATCTGCTGGCGCTGGCGCGGGACGCCGAACCGCCCTGGGCACGGTGGCTGCTGGCGGCGTTTCCGGGTGGCTGGGAAGGGGTGGCGCCGACCGTACGGCAGCAACTGCAGGCTGCCGGCTGTCGCCTCGAAGACGGCGCCGAGTGGTATGAGCGGCTCAGCGGCAAGGTCGCGCTCCCCGCGCCGGCCTCCCTCGGCGTCGGCGCTCCGGTGGGGCGCGCGGTCCTGGCCCGCAAGCGTCTCCTCGATGCCGTGGTGGCGGCCGCCGCCTTGGTGGTGGGCTTACCCCTGCTGTTGCTGGTGGCTCTGCTGGTGCGCGTGGACTCGCCCGGTCCGGTGATCTTCCGTCAGCGCCGGGTGGGCCGCGGTGGGCAGGAGTTCACCCTCTACAAGTTCCGCACCATGTTCGTCAACTCCGGCAACGCGGCCCAGCCCGCCGGAGTCCACGACCCGCGCTGCACCCGCATCGGACGTTGGTTGCGCCGTCTGCGCCTGGACGAGCTGCCGCAGTTGATCAACATCTTGCGCGGCGAGATGAGCCTGGTCGGCCCGCGCCCCTTCATTCCCGAGCAGGAGGCGGAATGCCGCGCCGCCATCCCCGGATACGCGCAGCGGTGGCGCGTGTTGCCGGGAGTGACCGGCTGGGCGCAGGTCCACCGCGGCTACTGCGCCACCCTGGACGACAACCGCGAAAAGCTCGCCTACGACCTGTTCTATATCAAGCATCTCTCGTTGGGGTTGGACGTGATCATTCTCCTGCAAACGCTCAAAGTCGTGTGTCTGGGACGAGGTGGACGATGAATACCTGGCTGAGCCTGGCGCTGCAGATTGTGTTTTGGACCTCCTTTGCATTGGTGGTCTATACCTACGCCGGCTATCCACTCCTGCTGTTCGTGGCGTCGTCGGCGGTGGAGTTGGGCGGCGCCTGGCGGCGTCTGCTGGGCAATGCGCCCGCGGAGCGCACCAGCGTCGAATCGGCGTTGCCGGGGGTCAGCATCCTCGTCGCGGCTCACAATGAAGAGGGCGAGCTCCCCGGCCTGATTGAGAGCCTGCGCCGGCTGGACTATCCCCGCGATCGCCTTGAGCTGGTCATCGCCTCCGACGGCTCCACCGACGGCACCGACGCCTGCCTGGAGCGCCTGCGCGAGCCTTGGATACAGGTCCACCGCCTCCCCAGCCAGCAGGGCAAGGCCAGCGCCCTCAATGCCGCCGTAGCCCTGGCCCGATTCCCGCTGCTGCTGCTGCTCGACGCCAGCACGCGTCCGCAGCCGGATACGGCGCGCATGCTGTTGCGCCATTTCGCCGATCCGCGCGTGGGCGTGGTCTGTGGCGCACTCCGGTTTGCCCATCATGCCGAATCCCAGCGCACCGAGGGCACTTACTGGGCCTACGAGTGTCTGCTGCGCCTCATGGAGGGGCGGCTGCGGGCCACACTGACCGCCAGCGGCGCACTCTACGCCGTGCGCCGGGAGTGCTTTCCCCGGCTCAGCTCTACCACATGGATCGAGGACTTTATCGTGCCCATGCACGCGCGCCGGGCCGGCTTCGGGGTGGTCTACGATCCCGACGCCTGGGCATGGGAGGTGCCGGCCCCCTCGCTGCGCGGAGAATTCCAGCGCCGGGTGCGGCTGGCGGTGGGAAGTTTCCGCGCCTTGGGCGCGCTGCTGGGGACGCGGCTTGATGGTTGCACCCGCTGGGCCTTTGTCTCTCACAAGCTGCTGCGCTGGTGTGTGCCGTTTTTCCTGGTGCTGGGGCTGGTGACCAACCTGGCGCTATGGCCGCTCCCCTTCTATCGCGGCGTATTGATGGCGCAAGCGGCGACCTATGGGCTGGCTTGGTTGGGCGGCAGCGGACTACCGCTGGCCCACCGTTTTCGCCTGGCCCAGGGCCTGTACTTTTTCCTGGCGATGAATGCGGCATTCCTGTGGGGGTTCGTGGTCTTTCTTCGTGATCGGGGGCAAACGGCATGGCAGCAAGTTCGCTAAAACAGGCCTCCCACCCTCGCCGGCCGTGGCGGCCTCTGATGGGATCGACTCTTATGCACACCCAAACACATCCTGCCCTGCGCCCCGAAAGGTCGGCCCCGCCTCGCGCCGCCGCCGGCAGTCCCGGACTCTCGGTCTACATCCTGATCGATGCACTGGGCTGGAATCTGGCCGAGACCTACGGATTCCTGCCGCTCCTGCGCTGGCGCCGGCCGCTGCGCACGACCTTGGGTTATAGCTCCGGCGCCATTCCCACCATCCTGAGCGGGGTGCCGCCCGCTGTCCACGGCCACTGGAACCTGCTTTTCTTTGATCCCGCGGGCTCGCCCTTTCGCTGGATGCGCTGGCTGCCGCAGCCGGTGCTGCGGGCCTTGGACAATCGCTACGGCCGCTTCGCCCTGGGCTGGGCGGGCCGCCACATATTGCGGCTGGGCCCGGGCTTCGAGTGTGGCCTCCGGCCGGCCCTGCTGCCCTGGTTCAATTGGGGGGAAAAGCGCTACCTGTATCAGGCGGGAAGCCTGGCGCCGCAGACCTCGGCCTTTGATCTGTGGCGGGCGGCCGGCGTTCCCCACGCCATCTACTCTTATCGCGATGGCGACGACTGGACCCTGCTGCGCCGCGCGCGCCGCGACCTCGAGCGCGGCGCGGTGAAAGCCCAGTTCATCTATTTATGTCAGCTCGATCACTTCCTGCATCTGCATCGCAACGATCCGGAGGCGATCCGGCTGGAATTGGAGCGCTACACCGCCGTCATTGACGACCTGTTCACGGTGGCGGAAGAGCGCGACCCACAGGTCCGCTTCCGTGTTTTTTCCGACCACGGCATGGCCCCGGTGCGCCGCCGGGTGGATTTGGCGGGATCGTTGCGGCAACTGGGCTGGCAGTCGCCCCGGGACTACCTGGCGATCTTCGATTCCACCATGCTCCGCTTCTGGTTTTTCAACGACGCCGCCCGGGCCGACGTCCGCTGCTGGCTCGAGGCGCAGGATTGCGGGCGGGTGCTCAACGAGGCCGAGCTGCGCAGCCACGGCATCTGGTTCCCGGACGGCCGCTTTGGCGAGCTCATCTTCCTGCTGCACGCCGGTTGCATGGTGGGGCAGGGTGAGTTCAACGGCCGCGGCTGGAATCCGTGTGGCATGCACGGCTATCACCCCGACGACATCGACTCCGACGCCAGCCTGCTCAGCAACTGCCCCGCGGACGCATCCCGGAACGACATTCAGGATCTGTTCGCCTGTCTTTGTGACCCGCTCCCCCGGGGGGCGGCATGAGCGCGCTCGCACAGTGGGAAGCGGGGGACGCCGCCCCACGCCTGCGCGTGCTGCACTTGAGCGGCTCCAACGTCCGCGGTGGGGCGGAAGAACATATGCTGACCCTGCTGCGCGGCCTGGACCGGAAGCGCTTCCAGCTTTACCTGGCGTGTACGCCGGCGTTGTTGCCGCAGCTGTCCGATCTGCCGGCGGATGTGCGGGTGGAGGCGTGCGCGCCGCGCAAACCCTGGCAGGCGGGGACGGGATGGCGCCTGTGCCGGTGGCTGCAAGCCGAGCACATAGACCTGGTGCACGCCCATCTCTCCTTCGCCAGCCGCGCCGCTGCGCCCTGGGTGAAGCTGGCCCGTGGGCCGCTGCTGCTGGAGACGCCGCACGTGAGCGAGAACTGGCGCCGGGGCTGGAAGCGAGCCGCCTGGCTGGACCACGCCGCCGGCGGTCTCGTGGACGGCTATATCGCCGTCTCCGGCGCCAACGCCGACTATTTGGGGTGCCAGAGGGGCCTGCCCGTCCGCAAGATCCACACCATCCGCAATGGCGTGGATGTGGCCAGGTTTGATCGCTCCCCACGCCACCCCTCCGACCCCCGCGCCAGTCTGGGAGTCGCACCTGGCGAGATGCTGCTGGTGTGCGTGGCGCGGCTCGAGCCGCAAAAAGGTCACGCGGTGCTGCTCGAGGCCGTGGCCCGCCTGCCCCGGGGGCGCGGCCCGAAACTCCGCCTGGTGTGCCTGGGTGATGGCCGCCTGAGAAGCGCATTGCAGTTGCAGGCGCAACAGCTCGGCTTGGCGGACACGGTGCTGTTTCCCGGCTACTGCCCGCAAATCGACGCCTGGCTGGCGGTCGCGGATATCTTCGTGTTGCCGTCCATGTACGAGGGTCTGCCGCTGTCGGTGATGGAGGCGGCGGCGGCCGGATGCGCGATCGTGGCCACGGCGGTGGACGGCACCCCGGAACTATTGGCCGACGGGCGCGACGGCTTGCTGGTGCCCCCGGGCCGTCCGGAGGCGTTGGCCCAGGCCCTGCTGCGGCTGATTGCCGATTCAGGGTTGCGCAAGGCCCTGGGTGAGCACGCCCGGCAGCGGGCGCGTGAGGAGTTTGACCAGGCGCACCAGATCGCCGCCACCTCCACCCTCTATCTCGACTTGGGACACGCGCGGGCCGCGCAGCGGGGGCGGGTGCCTGCCGATCCGTGCCTGCCGCCGACGGCCGTGGGAGGCGAGCGTGGTTGAGAGCACCGAGGCCCGCCCGGCGTCTTCGTTCCAGCTTTCGGACTCGCTGGAACGCGCCGTCGTGAGCGCCACCCTGGAGCACTGGCCGCGCGACGGCGCGCCGCTTCACGCGCTGATCCTGGCGGGCAGCCTGGCCCGTTGGGAGGGCAGTTGGGTGAAGGAGGGCGGGGGAATCACCCTGCTGGGGGACGCCGAATTGCTCTGCCTTCTCCCCGACACCGCCGCTCCGTTCCGCCCCGCCGCGCGGCGCGCTCTGGAAGAGCGGGTGATGCAGCATGCCGCCCGGCAGGGGTTCCGCGCGGAGATCACCTTGACGCCCGTGCGGGAGCGCTATTTGCGCACCCTGCCGGCCCACCTTTTCGGCCATGAGCTGCGTCAGACCGGACGCGTGCTCTGGGGTGACCGGCACGCACTCCTGCTGGCCCCCGAGCATCCCGCAGGTTCGCTGCCGCGCGAGGACGCTTGGCGGCTGCTGGCCAACCGGCTGGTGGAAGTTCTGCCGGCGGCGCTGGCGGCCGAACCCACGGCGGCTTCGCCCTGGAGCTTCTACCCCTGGGTGAAGCTCTATCTCGACATGGCCACCTCCTATCTGATCTTCGCCGGCGAGTACGCGCCCAGCTACGGCGCGCGCGCGGAGAGGCTGCGCGAGCTGGCGGAATGCCGGCCGGGGTTGGGCAGCGGCGGGGACGCCGGCATCCTGACGCGGGCGTTCGCGCGGCAGGTGTCGGCCTGCACCGCCTGGAAGCTGTCGCCGGACCGGGACATCGCGCGGGTGTTCGGTCCCGGTTGGCGTGAGCGGGCACTGCGCGACGCTCACGCGCTGTGGATCTGGGAGATGCAGCAGTTGACCGCGGCCGGGTCGGCCGACCTGGCCGAGCTCTGGGCCGGTTGGCTGCGGCAACAGCCCCGCCGGGCGCGGCTGCGGGGCTGGGCCAGTGCCGTACGCCACCACGGCGGGCGCCGGCCGGGCTTGTGGCCCCGGTGGCTGCGCCTCGCCGGTCGCGCCTCGCCACGCCATTGGATTTATCAAGCCGCGATGGACTTGCTCTATGAACGCCGGGGCGAGCCTGGCCGCGCGCTGGCGCTCTGTGCCGCGCACCTGCCGCTGCCCCCCTCCCGCCCGCCCCGCTCCGCGGCGGAACTCGCCGGTTGCGTCGTGCACAACTTTCACTGTCTGGCTCACTCGACCCGCGCCTGAAGGGATCCTTATGCGTCTACTCTATCTCGCCCTCGATTGCCCCCTACCCGCCAATAATGGCAACCGCATGCGGACCTGGTCCATGTTGCGGGCCTTGCACGCTGAAGGTTGCCGCATCACCCTGGTTTGCCAGCGGGACTCGGGGATTCTTCACGCCCGCGCCGAGCTGCACCAAGCCTGCGAGGCCTTTTGGATCCTCGATCAACGGGTGGGCAGCCTCAGTCAGGGACACGATTGGGGACGGCGCCTCGCCTCGCTGGCCTCGCCTCTGCCCCATGCCGTCCGTCGCTACCGCTCGGCGGCGGTGCGCACCTTGGTCCGCCGGCTGTGGGCCAGCGCCCAATGTGAGGCGCTGGTCTGCGATTCCGTTTTCGGCGCCGTCAACGTACCCCCGGAGGCGCAGCCGCTGATCCTGAACCATCACAACATCGAGCACCGTATTTTCGCCGCCTATCGGGAGACCGAAACCAACCCGCTGAAGCGCATCGCGGCGGGTTGGGAAGGCCGCAAGCTCTACCGCTGGGAAAGGGCGGCGGGCGAACTCGCGGCCCTGCATCTGGTGTGCTCGCGGGTGGACCAGGAGAGCCTGCTCCTCCAACAGCCGCTGGCTCGCGTGGTGGTGGCGCCCAACATCGCTCCCGAGACCGCGCCCACTCCATCCGCGGAGGACAACGGCGCCGAGGATGAGGGCCTGGTGGTGTTCCAGGGCGCCATGGACTGGTTCCCGAACCGCGATGCCGTTGACTTTTTCCTGGCTCAGATCTGGCCGCGGGTGTTGCACGACCAGCCCGCCGCACGTTTGCTGATCGTCGGCCGTCAGCCGCCGGCTGCGTTCCTGGCGCGGCACCGCCGCCAGCCGCGGGTCACCTTCACCGGCACCGTGGAGGACGTGCGCCCGTATCTGGCGCGGGCCGCGGTGGCCGTCGTGCCGCTGCGCATCGGCAGCGGCACGCGCCTGAAGATCCTCGAGGCCGCGGCCATGGGGAAAGCCATCGTGTCCACCCCGCTGGGCGCCGAGGGCCTGGCCTTGGCGGCGGGTTCGGAGATCGTCCTCGCCGCCCGCCCGGAGGATTTCGCGCAGGAGGTAATCGGGCTTCTGGCCTCGCCCCATCGGCGCCGCCGATTGGGGGAGGCGGCACGAGCGCGGGTGCAGGCGGATTACAGCTTTGACGCCTTGCGCCGCAGCGTGCGGCAGGGGCTGCAACAACTCCGCTCGGGGGCCGCCTCCCATTGGTCCGGGGCCGCCGCCACCGCATGGCAGCGCTCCTAGCTCTTCGGGCCGCGATCGGGAAATGCAATGCTGCTCTTCTACATCTTGATCTCCGCCATGCCCCTGGTGCGGAACCCGCTGTGGGAGCACTTCATGAGCGATCTCACCGCGGTGAAGTACCTGGGCGTGGCGTGCCTCGCCTACGCCGCCTGGCACTGCACCCTGGCGCGGCGCTCGCCGCCGATCTGGGGCTCAACGACGGCCAAAGCGATGACGGGCCTGTGCCTGTGGGCGGCCGCCTCCTGGTTGACGCTGGGCGCGCCCATCGCCTGGGAAAAGAGTCCGCTGCTGAGCTACATCAGCTTTCTTCTCCTGTTGGTGATTACCGTGAGCGTGGTGGATAGTTGGCCGCGGCTGGAACATGTGCTGTGGGCGGTGATCCTGGCGGTGGGCATCGCTTCGCTCTACATCGTGCGCGAGTGGCAGAAATACCGCCACGTCTACGCGCACTTCCGGCCGGGATGGGTAACCGGCGATCCCAACTACTTTACCGCCTCGGCGCTGGTGGGCTTGCCCTTGGCGTTGGCCTTCTGCGGGCGTCATACGGCGTGGTGGAAGCGTCTGGGAGCGTCCGGGTGCGTGCTGTTGACCCTGGTGGCCATTGCCTTGGCGGCCTCGCGCGGCGGACTGCTGGGATTGCTGGCGATGGCCGGTTGGTTCGCCTGGAAGAAGCGGCGCCTCAGCCTGTTTGTGCTGGCCGGAGCGCTGATGCTGCCGCCCCTGCTGCTCTGGTCGAGGTCCCCGCTCAATCGTCTGCTCCACCCCAGCGCCTCTGACGTCAAATCCTCCAATACCCGACTGGCGCTGTGGGAGGCAGGCCTCCGGATGGTCGAGCAGCATCCCCTCACCGGCATCGGTTTGGGCCAATTCAAGTCCGAAGTCGCGCAGTACGCCGTCGGGCGAAAAGATCTCGATCACATTGCCCACGACACCTATCTCGCGCTGGCTTCGGAGATGGGGCTGCCGGGGATATTGATCTACGCCCTGATGGTCGGCGGGGCGGCGCTCACGCTGGCGCGTCTGCGGCGCGCAACCACGGCGGCGGCGGACGCCCCCGCCTCGCGCGACCGGCCGCCGCCGGTATTCCAGGATGACGAAGCTGGCGAGAGCGAATCGCCGCCGGGGCCACACGCCCCTCCCGCCACGGCGCTGCCGCCATGGTTGGCCGACGCGGTGTTGGGCATGCAAGGAGCGATTTTGGGATTTTCGGTGAGCGCGATCTTTTTGTCGGCGCAGTACACCAAATTGTTCTGGCTATTGCTGGCTGTAACGGCCGCGGCCGACGGCCTGCTCCCCAGGGAAGCGGCGGCGGCCGACGTGGCCGAGCCCGCGCCCCGGTTGGGTACGGATTTATGGGAGGTGGTTGGCGATGTCTGAAGCGCACTACCCCAGTCGCCGAGAATTTTGCCGCTGGAGCCTGGCCGGTGGCTTGTGGGCGGTTTTAGGCCGCAACGCCTGCGCCGGAGAGCCGCAGTTGGACGTGTATGGCGGCATCTCCGGCCATGGCGCCGCCTGGAGTGCGGTCGGCCCACGCTTCCATACCCGCCAGGTGAATGGCCGTTGGCTACTGGTCACCCCCGCCGGAAACCCGTACTGGATGCTGGGAGTTTTTTATGTGGATCTATCCGGCTCCCGCTTCGATGGCCCGGGTTCAGACTCGCAGCGATCCATCAGCCTGGCCAAGTACGGCAACGAGCAGGTGTGGGCGCGGCAGGCGGTGCGACGGGTGCGCGGCTGGGGGTTCAACTGCCTGGCCGAATATGCCAGTGAGTATGCGCTCCCCATACCGCTCTATGGCCGCGCCGGCAACCCCGAACGCATGCCGTTCGTCGCCATGATCCGGCCTGCGAGATTCAGCCTGACGAACCGCTGGAATTATGCGCCCGGCCCGGTGAAGGATATCGTCTCGGCCACCGATCCGGAGGTCTACCACGGATGGCGCGGGAGCACGACGCCCGACGTCTTTGATCCCACTTTCGCCGCCTACGCCCGCAACGAGGCCGCGGCGCTGGCGCAGCATCTCGGCCAGTCTCCCTTCCTCATTGGCGTGGCCACCGACGATGCCGACGACATCTACGGTTTTGGCCCGGGGCCGGACGTGCCCGCCGCCCGCCTGCATCCACATCTCGGCTGGTTGGTGCTGATCAGCAATCCCATGCAGGCCGCCAATGCGGCGCAGCACGCCCAATATGCCGATCCCCGCTTGCACTCCAAGCATGCTCTGCGCGATGCCTTACGCCAGCGCTACGGGTCGGTCGAACGCCTCAACCATGCCTGGGGGGCGTCCTACACCAGCTTCGACTCTGACGGCGGCTGGCCGCACGGTCGCGGCCTGCTCGATGAAAGCGGGCGCGGCGCCTGGCTGGGGCGCGGGGGGACGCGGATGCTGGGCGCAAGCGCCAGTGTGCGCGCCGACCTCGACGCGTTTCTTTACCAATATGCGCAGACCTATTTTCAAGCCGTCAGCGCCGCCTTGCGCAGCCATTTTCCCGGCTATCTGACCTTCGGCCCAGCCACCCTGAACGGATGGAGCGGCTTAACCCGCGCTCCCATCCTGCGCGCAGCCGGCGGCGCCGTGGACGTGGTGCAAGCCTGCGCGGCCTCCGACGAAGTGCTGCGCATGACGGTGGCCGCGACCGGCAACGTGCCGCTCGTGACCTGGACGGGCATGGCGGCCAACGCCGATTCCGACCTGTATGCCTATCCGCACTCCAGCCCGGGCGCGCCCATGTACAACTTGCAGGCGCAACGCGGCGCCGCCTATGAGGCTGCTCTCGCCGGCGAATTCGCGCGCGCCGTCGCCGGGCGTCATCCCGTGGTGGGCAGCAAGTTCTGGGCCTTTGCCGACTCCTGGCCGGAAAAAATGAACTGGGGCCTGGTGAGCCTGCGCGACAACGCTTACGACGGCCAGGAGGCGGTCCGCCGCCCGGGGCACGATTCCTGGGGCTTCCGCACCGGAGGCGAAGCGCGCGACTTCGGCGACAGCATCACCGCCATTGCCGGCGCCAATCGTGCCGTGTACCAGCGGCTGCGGGCCGAGTTGCAAGGTTAATCGTCATGGCCAACGCCTTCACCCTTGCGGGCCGACCATCGTACGCGCCATCGGGCGACGCCTGGCGCGATATTCCCGCCGACCTGCGCGGCCCGGTGACCGGGGGCATGCGCTGGACGCTGTGGCTGGCCGCCGCCGCCGTCCCCTTCAGCTATGCCACGCGCGTTCTGCTGGCCCGCTTGGGGCCGGAGTGTTTGGCCATCTATGGCCTGCTGCTGGTCTACATCGGGTTCGTATCCGGGTTCCTGTTTCTGGGGGGCAATGCCGTTGCCATCCGTTATCTGCCGGCGCTGGCGCCGGCGCGGCGCGCGGATTTTCTGCGCACCTACGCCCTGGTGATTGGCGTGGCCTGGTTGCCCTGGGTGGTGGTGGCGGGCCTCGATCCCGGCGCCATGGCGTGGTTGTTCGGCGGGCGGGGGCGCGGCTTCGAGCTGGTCATGATGGCGCTCGCGCCGCTGCCGATCCTGTTTTCGCTTCTTTTGGCAGCTCTGAAGGGAATGCTCGACCTGACCTGGGCGCAAGCGCTGTATCGCGGCGTGACCGTGGGCATGCTGGCTGGCGTCCTGCTGTTGTATGTCACCGCGCGGACCTGGTTCATCGCGCATGCGGCAGGGATCATTTGGGGTATGTATCTGGGCCTCACGGCCGCCGGCTGCCTGGCCGCACTGGCGCGGTGGCAGCGGCTCACCGGGACCGGCGGCGGCGCGCGGCCGCGCTGGTATCTGCCGCCCGGGTTCTGGAGCTACGGGCTCGGGCTGCAGGGCTCCAGCATGCTGGGCTTTGTGGCCACCCAAATCGATGTGCTGCTGATGCTGCACGTCGGCGGGCTCCAGCGGCTGGGCAGTTACGTGGCCATCATGACCCTGGCGGCGCTCGCCACCACGGCTCTGAAACTACTGCTGGACGCCTTCATCGCGGCTCTGACCCACGGCCTGGCACGCGGCGATACCGCGCTCACCGGTGACCTGTTCGACGCCTGCAGCCGTCTCTTGCTGCCGCTGATCCTGGTGATGGGCATTGCGCTCACCTGCCTGGCGGCGCCCCTGCTGGCGGTGTATGGACCCGGCTACACCGGCCTGCAGACCGCGCTGCGCTGGCTGGGTCCGTGCGCGGCGTTGGATGGATTGAATTGCGTGTTGGGCAGCGCCTTGGGCGCCCTGGGACATCCCCAGGCGGAGGTGAAAGCCAAGCTGGTTCGCTTGGCGGCTTACCTGGCGCTTTTTCTGCCGCTGTGGCGCGCCTGGGGGTTGACGGGCGCGGTGGTGGCCTGGGGAGCGGCGGAAATCCCCTATCAGGCGGTCAATCTGTGGTGCCTCCGGCGCCTGGCCCCGTTCCGTCTGCGATGGCGACGCCTGTACCCGGCGTTTCTCGCCGCCATCGCCGCCCTGGCCCTGCTGGCCCCGTTGGGACATCGGCTCGGTACGGCGGCCGGGCTGGGAGTGGGCGCCTTGTTGGTGGCGGGATTTCTGTTGCTGGCGGGCTATTCGCCGGCCGAGCTGGCGGCCCATCTTCGCATCTTCCTGCCCGGCCAGGCGACGGAAGGGAGCCTATGAGCATACCTGCGGTGATGCATGTCGAGGTGGGCGGGAGCTACGGCGGCTCACTGCGCGCCTTGGAACTGTACCTGAAGCATTGCGACCCCACGCTACTGGGCCACCATCTGCTGTTCTACCACCCCACGCCCGAGATGGACCGGTTGCGGCCGTTGGTGCGCAGCCTGCAAGTCTTGTCCGCCCAACCGGCGCCCGAGCCCGGCGCACATGGCCGGATTCCCCGCCCGCAGCGCCTGCGGCCCCTGGAGGAGTGGCTGGCTCTGGCCGCGTGCCTGCCGCGCGCCCGCCAGGTGGCGGGCGTGTTGCGCGCCTCCGGATGCTCACTGGTGCACTGCAACAACAGCTTCCCCTATCAGGCCCCCACGCTGCTGGCGGCGGGATGGGCCGGGTTGCCGGTGGCCGCGCATGTGCGCAATCCCTTGACCGGTAGCCGCTTGCAACGCTGGCTGGC
>DATBPS010000190.1:0-8992 GCA_036561225.1 Terriglobales bacterium | reverse complement strand
GATCTGATCGGTGTAATCCATCAACGCCTTGGCGACGCGCGAGGTGTGCAGATAGCCCGCCAGGCACCCCACCGCTCCCATCTGCATGGTCGGACCGTGGATGCAGCAGGCGTCGTTGGTGACCACGCCGTCTTCATCGGGGAGCGCACCGTAGCCGACGCTCATGTCGGCGGGGTTCTCCTCTACCTTATTGACCCCCGAGAGCACCGCTTCCAATGTGTCAGCGCCTGCCTGTAACTTGCGGTAGGCCTCCGCCGTTGCACCATAGGTATACCCGTTGCTGCTGGCCACCACCACCGGTAACTTGTAGCCGCCCGATGATCCCGTGCCCTGCCGCGGCAGGGCACGGAGCCAGGCGGGAGCGGCCATTCCGGCGGCCAGGGCGACCGAAAACTGACGACGATTCCACAGAGCCATAACCGGCCCAGTGTAGTCCAGGGAGAGAGACTTCGGACATAAGTTCCCTGTATACTGTCGCGGTTGGGATTTATTGGAGGTTTCTACAGGCATGACTCGCCTCTCCCGCTGGTCGTCTTCCCTTCTTGGGCTTACCGTTTGCTGCTGCGCCCTGCTCACCCTGGCTGCCGCTCAAGTCAACCCGGATCTGTACTCCGGCCTGCAGTGGCGTGACATCGGCCCCCATCACGGCGGTCGCATCGCCGCGGTTACCGGGGCTATTGGCCAACCGGGCGTCTATTACGCCGGCATGCCGCAGAGCGGCGCTTGGAAGACCACCAATGCCGGGGTCACCTGGTTCCCCATCTTCGACAAGATCACCTCGGTGGACAGCGTAGGCGCCATCCAGGTCGCTCCTTCGGATCCCAACATCGTCTATGCGGGCAGCGGCGACTCGGTGGCCGGCAGCGACGGCGACGGCATGTACAAGTCCACCGACGCCGGGCAGACCTGGACCCACATTGGCCTGGAAGACACCATCAAGATCAACAAGATCCTCATTGACCCCCAGGACCCGAACATCGTTGTCGCCTCCACCGAAGGCGACGCGCGCCACTCCGGCGGGGGCATCTATCGCTCCACCGACGGCGGGGCGACCTGGAAGAACATGCTCAAGCCCGAAGGCGCGAGCGGGACCCGCGACCTGGCCTACGCCTTTGACCGCCCCAATGTGATGTTCGCGACGACGCAGGGCACGGGGCGTGCCTTCGGCCCGCCGGACAGCCACCGCAAGACCATTCCCGCCATGCTGTTCAAGTCCACCGACGAGGGCCAGACCTGGACGCGCATCACCACCCTGCCCGACTATCCCGGGCGCATCGGTGTCGCGGTGGCGATGAACACCGATTCGCGTCGCGTCTACGTGATCGGCAACGCCATTGAAAATGGCACCGGCCTCTTCCGTTCCGACGATGGCGGCCAGAGCTGGCAGCACATGGGCGGCAACGACACGCGCATTCAGAACGGCCAGGGCAATTACAACTGCGGCGTCTACGTGGATCCGAAAAACCCCGACGTGGTTTACACCATCAGCACCGCCGCTTACAAATCCGTGGACGGCGGCAAGACCTTCCATGCCTTCAAGGGCGCGCCCGGCGGCGAAGACTACCATCCGCTGTGGATTGACCCCACCAATGGACAGCGCATGTTGTTCGGCGCCGATCAGGGCGCGGCCGTAACCCTCGACGGCGGCAACACCTGGAGCACCTGGTACACCGAACCGCTGGGCCAGTTCTATCACGTCTCCACCGACAACAGCTATCCCTACTGGGTGCTGGGCGCGCAGCAGGATACCGGCGCCGCCATGACCCTCAGCCGCGGAGACTATGGCCAGATCAACGAGTTCGACTGGCTGCCGCTTCCCTCCTCCGAGTTCGGCCCCATCGTGGCCGACCCTCTGCACCCGGAAATCATCTATGGGGTCGGTTACGGCCCGGGCGGCGGCGGCAGCGGCATCGTCAAGATCAATATGGCTACCCGGCAGTGGGAGAGCGTGGCCCCCAACTTCGGCGCGGAGGCCAACAAGTACCGCACCGGCCGCGACACCTGGAAACGCTTTGACACCGCCTTTGATCCCTCGGCTCTCTACGTCGGTTTTCAGTGCCTGGTCGTCACCCACGACGGGGCCATGACCTGGAAAGACTTCAGCCCCGACCTGACGGTCGAGAAGGGCAAGCCGGCGGTCGCCTGCGGAACGCCCGAACCTCCCGCGCCTCCCACCCCCGGCGCCCGGCGCGGCGGCGGCCCGGCGATCGCTGACTTCGCCATCTCCACCGTCAAGAAAGGTGTCTTCTGGTCGGTCAGCACCAACGGCCAGATCTACAACACCATGGACGGTGGGCGGCACTGGAACAACGTCAGCAACATCAGCGGCCTGCCCGCCAACTTTGACTTCAACACCATCGAAGCCGGGCAGGAAGATGCCGAAACTGCCTACGTCTCCGGTCGTATCGGCAACGGCCGCGGCCCGCAAACCGATGCCGTGGATACCGACGTGCCCTACATCTGGCGCACCCACGATGGCGGTAAGAGCTGGACGAAGATCGTCAACGGCCTACCCTCGGATGGCGTGGCCGGCAGTTGGGTCAACGTGGTACGCGAAGACCCCGAACAGAAAGGCCTGCTGTTTGCCGGGACCGAATCGTCGGTGTACGCCTCCTTCGATGACGGCGACCACTGGCAATCGCTCCGGCTCAACCTTCCCACCACTTCCGTCCGCGGTCTGGTCTTTCATACCCACGATCACATGAACGACATCGTGATCGGCACCTATGGCCGCGGCTTCTGGGTGCTGGATGACATGAGCCCGCTGCGCGAGGTGGCCGCCAAGGCCTCGGCGATCGCCGCGGCTCCGGCCTACTTCTTCAAACCCGGCGATGCCATCCGCAGCCGCGAGAACATCAACTGGGATCAGCCCATGTCGGTGGAGTTGCCGCACTCGCTCAACCCGCCGTTTGGCGCCATCCTGTACTACCACCTCAGCCAACCGCCCCAGGGCGAGGTCACTCTACAGGTGTTTGACTCCGCCGGCAGTCTGGTGCGCACCATAACCAGCAAACTGCCTCCGCCGATCGAGGGTCAGGCCTATCCGCGCTACTGGCTGGCCAGCCCCGCAGATCGCGCGCTGCCGGTCGCCATCGGCACCAACCGCACCCACTGGGATTTGCGGTATGACGATCCGCCGGCGTTTGAGCACGACCTCGAAAACCAAATGAACATGGTTGCCGGCAGTACCACGCCGGGGCCACATGGCCCGCTGGCGCTGCCGGGAACCTACACCTTGAAGCTGACCGTGGATGGGCAGGTCTACACACAGAAGCTGGTGGTGCACAACGATCCCCGGGTGGGCGAGAGTCCGGCGGTGATGGCCGCGCTCGAGCAGCAGCATCGGCTCACCATGGCGGCCTACCAGGGAATGAAGGACAGCTTCTCCGGCAATGACGAGGTGATCGCTGTCGGCAATCAACTCGATGCGCTGATGAAGGAGTCCCTCCCCGCCGACGTGGCCACCCAGGCCAAGGCGGTCGACACCAAACTGGCTACTTTCGGCGGTGTGCCGGAGCCCCGCCGTGGCGGCTTCGGCGGCCCCCGACCGCAGCCCGGCGCCATGCAGTCGTTCCAGGCGCTGAACAACAGCTACAACACCGTGGTGAGCATGATGCAGGTGGGCATGGACATGGCCCCCACGCCGGCTCAGATGGCCACCTGGCAGCACGACTGCAGCGAGTACAACCGCACGGTGGCGGCCTGGAAGACCATGCAAACGCAGGACCTGGCGGCCTTCAACAAGGTACTGTCGCAGAACAACCTGCAGACCATCACCGTGACCCCGACGCCGCTCACCGATCCCAGTTGCGGAATGGGTGGCAAGGGCAAATGAGGTGAATTCTAAAGACCGCTGAAGCCGGGGACATCCTGAGCAGGGCCAATCTTAATCCAAGGCCGGATGATCGAGGCCCTGGCTCCCGCACCGCTGATCGCCGCCGCTCCCGCAGCGGCTCCCATTGACTGGCGCGGGGCCCCGCTCGGCGTTGCCGAGCGACCCGCTTACGCCCAGCCGGCCGGGGACCCCCGAGAGCCCCGGCCGGCTGGGGCGAGACCGTGGGAAGCGCGATGGATCCACCGCGGCGGATTTGACGAGGGTTGGTCGGAATGGCAAGCCTGGCAAGCGGCCTTCGGTGGAGACTCGCTGGGATCGGACCCCGACTGGTGCCGCGGCATCGAGACGGTTTACCCCGGCTCGCTGCGCTGGGTTCGCCTGCGGAGCGGCCCCGATGCGCTTCTTGTTCCCTGGCTGCTACGCCGGCGCGAGATGGACTGCCGGCTGGGCGAATGGGCATGGCTGCGCTTTCATCCCCGGTTGCTGCAACCGGCGGGCGAGATGCTCGCCACCCCTGAGGACCCGGACCTCTACGCCGCCCTGTTCCGTGCCTTGCAGGAAGAGGAGGGCGAAGTGGATACTCCACACCTGACTGGGGTCGCTCCCTACGGTCGCTCAGCGCCGTGGCTTCGCTCTGCGGCAGCGGGCGCCCGCTCGGCTCCGGGCGCCTCCGAGCTGCCGCGATGGGACGTGCTCCATCTCACCGTCCCCACGGCTTCGCCGCTGTGGGCCTGGCTGCAGGCCGGACACGCCCAGGCACTGGGGTTGCGCGTTTACCAGCCGCATCCGCCCAGCCCGCATTTCCTGCTCGACTTCCCCGATTCCTTTGCCGCCTATACCGCCAAATTCACCCCCAAAACCCGCAAAAACCGTGAGCGCGAACTGCGCCACCTCGAGCAGCAGGGCCAGCTCGAACTGCGCTGCTACCAGGCCGAGCACGAGGTGGACGACTTCCTCGCCCACGCCGGGGCGGTGTCGCAGGCCTCCTACCAGCACAAACTGCTCAAAACCGGGATGCGCGAGACGGCGCGGCTTCGTCCCCGCCTGCTGGTGGCGGCCCGCATGGGCTGGCTGCGCAGCTATGTGCTCCGCTGCGGCGGCGAACCCTGCGCCTACATGCTCGGCTATCAGTACCGCGGGCGCTACCACTACACCACCATCGGCTATCACCCCCGCTGGGCCGCCCTCTCAGCGGGGACGGTGATGCACTGGCTGGCGCTGCAGCACATGTTTGCCCACAACCCTCCGCGCCGGTTCGATTTCGGCGCCTGTGGCCCGCAAAAGCGCTACTTCAGCAACACCCAGTTCGAGGAAGCATCCCTGTATCTCTTTCGCCCCGGCGCCTACCCTTTCCTGGTGCGCACCTGCCACCACGCCTCTCTGCGCGCCTCCCGACAGGCGGTCAGTTTCCTCAAGCGCCACCGCCTCCACGCCGCCGCCCAGCGCTGCATCCGCAAGCTGACTAACTGCTGAGCCTGAAGGGCCCTGCTTTCGCTTTTTCTTTGTGTTAGCATCGGGCATGGAGTGGGGCTTCCATCCCGCCGTGGAGCGCTGGTTCGCGGGCAAATTCGGCACCGCCAGTGAGCCGCAGGCGCTGGGGTGGCCGGTGATCGCGGCGGGACGCGACACCCTCATCGCCGCCCCCACCGGCTCGGGCAAGACCCTGGCCGCCTTCCTCATCGCCCTCGATCAACTGTTTCGTCAGGCCGCCGCGGGGGCGTTGCGCGACGAGACGCAGATCGTCTACGTTTCGCCGCTGAAGGCGCTGGCCAACGACGTCCAGAAGAACCTCGAAGCCCCGTTGGCGGAGATCACCGCCATCGCGGCGGAGATGGGGATGCTGCTGCCCGAGATTCGGGTCGCGGTGCGTACCGGCGATACGCTGGCCAACGCGCGCGGAGCGATGCTGCGGCGCCCGCCGCATATCCTGGTCACCACCCCCGAGTCGCTCTATATCCTGTTGACCTCCGCCGGCGGGCGCAAGATCCTGCGCCCGGCGCGCACCGTGATCGTGGATGAAATCCACGCCGTGGCGGGCAACAAGCGCGGCGCGCACCTGGCCTTGAGCCTCGAGCGGCTCGATGAACTCTTTGCCGATTTGACGGGCGCGTGCGGGGGCGTGCTGCAGCGCATCGGCTTGTCGGCCACGGTTCGCCCACTGGAGGAGGTGGCCCACTTCCTGGCCGGGGCACGGCCGCTCCCGGAGGTGGTGGCCGTGCCCGACCGGCGCGTATGGGACCTGGCGGTGGAAGCGCCGGCCGCGCTCGGCCCCATCGCCACCAACGAGGAGTGGGAGGAGCGCTACAACCGTCTGACGGCACTCACCGAGGAGCACCGCGCCCTGCTGGTTTTTGTCCCCACGCGGCGCATGGCCGAGCGCGTGGCCCATCGGCTGCGCGAGCGACTGGGGGAAGACAGCGTGGCCGCGCACCACGGCAGCCTGTCGCGCGCCATCCGGCTGCGCGCCGAGGATCGCTTTAAGGCGGGAGACCTGCGCGTGATGGTGGCCACCGCGTCGCTCGAGCTCGGTCTCGATATCGGCAATGTGGACCTGGTCTGTCAACTGGGCGCCACCCGGCAGTTCGCCGCCGCCTGGCAACGCGTGGGCCGCGCCGGACACTGGAAAGGCGCCATCCCCAAAGGCCGCTTCTTCGCCCTCACGCGCGACGATCTGCTCGAGTGCGCGGCTCTGGTACGCGGCCTCCGCCACGCCGCGCTCGACACCCTGCGCATCCCTGACTGGCCGCGCGACATTCTTGCCCAACAGATGGTGGCGGCGGTGGCTGCGCGGCCTGATCCGGAGGGCTGGGAAGAGGACGAACTGTTCTCTCTCTGCACCCGCGCCTGGCCTTACCGTGAATTGCCGCGCGCCGAGTTTGATGCGATTGTCGAGCTGCTGAGCGAGGGTATTTCCAGCCGCCGCGGCCGCCGCGGCGCGTACCTGCACCGCGACGGGGTGCACCATCGCCTGCGCCCGCGGCGCGGGGCGCGCCTGGCGGCCATTACCTCCGGCGGCGCGATCGCCGAGACCGCCAGCTACGTGGTGCAGGCGGAACCGGAGAACCTGCCCATCGGTTCCCTCGACGAAGACTTCGCCATCGAAAGCAACGCCGGCGACATCATCCTGCTGGGCACCCACTCCTGGCGGGTGCGCGGCATCGAGACCGGCCGGGTGCGGGTCGAGGACGCCCACGGCGCGCCGCCCACGGTTCCCTTCTGGCTGGGCGAGGCGCCGGGGCGCACGCGCGAGCTGTCGGAGGAGCTGTCGGAGATCCGCACCGCGGTCATCGCCCACGGCGCCGGCTGGCTGGAACAGGAGTGCGGACTGTCGCCCGATGCCGCCCGTCAGGCTTTCGACTACCTCGCCGCCAGCCAGGCGGCGCTGGGCGTGATGCCCACCACCCGGCAACTGGTGGCCGAACGCTTTTTTGACGAAGGCGGGGGCATGCAGTTGGTCATCCACGCCCCCTTCGGCTCGGCCATCAACAAGGCCTGGGGCATGGCGCTGCGCAAACGCTTCTGCCGCGGCTTCGACTTCGAGTTGCAGGCGGCGGCGCACGAGAACGGCCTCACGCTGGCGCTCAGCGAGCAGCACAGCTTTCCGCTGGAGACCATCTTCCAGTTTCTGCGCTCCACCAACGTGCGCGACATCCTGGAGCAGGCCATCCTGCAAGCGCCCATCTTCGGCACCCGCTGGCGCTGGACGGTGGGCCGCTCCCTCGCCCTGCTGCGCTTTTCCGGCGGCCGCAAGCTGCCCCCGCAACTGCAGCGCATGCGCGCCGAGGACCTGCTGGCGGCGGCCTTCCCCATGCAGGTGGGCTGCCAGGACAACCACGGCGGCGAGGACCTCGAAATCCCCCAGCATCCCTACGTGCAGGAAGCGATGCGCGATTGCCTGCACGAGTTCCTCGACCTCGACGGCTTGACCGAGGTGCTGCGCGGCCTGGAAACAGGCGCCATCGCCATCGCCGCCGTGGACACCCCCGCGCCCAGCGGCCTCGCGCAGGAGGTGCTCAACGTCGGCGCCTATGGTTTCCTGGACGACGCCCCGCTCGAAGAGCGGCGCTCGCGCGCCGTGCCGCTGGGCGGCAGCGCGGCCGCGCCCGGGCCGGGGGTGCTCGACCCGGCGGCGGTAGAAGCGGTGTGCGCCGAGGTTTGGCCGCAGCCGCAATCGGCGGAGGAGATGCACGATCTGCTGCTCTCCACGCTGCTGTGGCCGAGTCAGGAGGTCGCTGCCGGTTGGCGCGCCTGGCTCGAGGAGCTGCATGCCGCCGGCCGTGCCGTGCGTTACGGCCATGGCTGGACGGCAGCCGAACGCCTGGCGCTGCTGCGTGGCGAGCAGGCCGCCGCCGACCACGGCGCGGGCGCGGTGTGGCCCGGGGTTGAGTTCCCCGGCGCGGTGCCCACCCCGGGGGAAGCGGCGATGGAGAAGATCGTGGGCGGCTGGATGGAGATCGCCGGCCCGATCACCGCCGCAGCGCTCGCCGGCCGCCTGGGGCTGGGCGAAGCCGAGGTTGAGAGCGCCCTGCTGGCGCTTGAAGGCCAAGGGCGGGTACTGCGCGGGGCGTTCGGCAGGCACAGCCTGTCTTTGCCGGGGGCTGCGCCCCCGACGCCTCCCGATGGTCGGCTCCCCTCGGCCGCGACGGGATCGGCCGAGCGGAGCGACAGGCAAAAGCCTTTCCCCGGCGGCGAAATGGGACCTGGAAGGGAACCCCATTTCTCGGCCTCGATCTTGCCTCCGGCGAGGCAACTCGGCCGTCGGCGCGAGTGGTGTGAACGCGCCCTGCTGGCGCGCATCCACCGCCGCATGGTGCATCGGCTGCGGGCCGAGATTGAGCCGGTCGCGCCCGCCGTCTTCCATCGCTTCCTGCGCCGCTGGCAGCACGTCGAGACGGGCACCCGATTGCACGGGCTGCGCGGCCTCGAAGCCATTCTCGATCAGTTGCAGGGGTTCGAGGCTCCGGCCAGCGCCTGGGAGCCGCATCTGCTCTCCGCCCGCGTGGCCGACTACCAGCCGGAGATGCTCGATCAGCTGTGCCTGTCGGGCACCTTCGCCTGGGCGCGCCTTGTGCCGGCGGGCGGCAAACGCACCGCGCCCACGCGCAACTCGCCCATCAGCTTCTACCGCCGCGCCGAAGCCGGCTGGCTGCTGCCCGC
>DATBPS010000189.1:0-8114 GCA_036561225.1 Terriglobales bacterium | reverse complement strand
GCGTGGCGCACTCCCGGCGCCTGAGCCAGCGCGCGCTCCACCCGCCGCACGCAGGAGGCGCAGGTCATGCCTTCCACCGGAAGTTCCACCCGCGTCTGCTCGCTCATACCGCCTCGTAGCCCTCGTCGGTGATGACCTTGCGGATTTGATCCAGCCCCACCCTCTCGGGCTCGTACTGAACCTCGGCGGAGCCGACTTTCACCTTTCGCCCGCTCACCCCCGGCAGCCGATCGAGCGCCCGCTCCACCGCCGCCACGCAGTGCCCGCAACTCATGCCGGTGATTTTCAATTGTGCCGTTTCGGTGGCCATGTACCCGTCCTCCATATACCCAGTGGGGGTATACAACCAGCGTAACACTGTCGTCAAGCGCGGTGCACATTACTGGCGCGCAGCTCCGCCACGCCTTCTGGGATGCGGAGCCGGGCGCGGCCGCCCGGCGCAGCGTCACCTGCGGCCTTGGAGAGCGGGCGGCGAAGCCGGGCGCCCGCGATTAAGACGAAGCCCGGCGGCGGCTGGCGGTGAAGTAGGAGCCGATGACCAGGCCGGCGGCGACGAACTGCGCCACCAGCGATTCGACCGTGGGGAAGACCGAGAACCACAGGCCCATCCAGCCGGGGATGAGATGCTGCAGCCAGGGGATGGTGGTGGTCGAGATCCAGCGCGCCAACTGCATCTCCTGCACCTGCTCGCCCACCATGACAAACAGCACCGCGCCCAGCAGCACCCCGGTGAACACCAGCATGCGCCGGTAGGGCAGCCGCCGGTGGGCCACAAAGGTCAACACCGCCACCACCGCGGTCAGAGCCAGACCGGCGAGGACGCCCCAGTAGACCAGCTCCGGTCCCAACTTCAGCCGGTAGCTTTGCAGGAAGAGCACCACCTCAAAGCCCTCGCGGTAGAGGGAGGTGAAGCCGAGCAGCATCATGCCGCCGAAGACTCCCGCGCGCGTCACTTCATTGCGGTCGGCCTGCTCCATCAGCGAACGCCGCCGCTGGTTGTGCATCGAGATCCAGCCCGTCCAGTAGAGCTTATGGAAGAACCAGTTCATCACCACCAGCAGCACCACCACCGCCAGCAGTCCGGTGACGGCCTGCAGGGTCAGCGCCGAGACGCTGCCGCTTAGATCGTTGACGATGCGGATGGCGAGCACCCAGGTAACGATGGTGGCCACGACGCCCAACCCCACCCCGGCAGCAATCGGATTTTGGTAGTTGCGGCGGTCGGTGGGCAAGCCGGCCAGCACGGCGGTCAGAACCAGCACACATTCCAGGCCCTCACGAAACACCAACACGCCGATGTCGAGGCCCGCCGACCACGGGCCGGAACCGGCCGCCAGAGGGTTGGGGTTGCCGCCCGCGGTCAGCGCCTGCCAAACCAGCAGCGCCGCGACCCCGAGGCCTCCCAGGACAACCAGCGCCCGCAGACCGGCGTGGCTGACATGCTCTCGCGCCTGGCCGCGAGGACGCTGACTGACTGCGGTGCCTGGCTTTCCGCTCACGCCGACGCCCGTCTCTTGCGAAGGGTTCGCAAGGTCCAAGGGCTGAGATGCTGGCGGTGCGCTGGCCATGGGAGGGTTTTCAGTTGCGACTGCATTGCAAGTAGGAGCGGGCAGCCGCTGTCTTCAATAGGTTCCCTTAGCCCAAGGGTGGTGTCAAGCCGTGTGAAGCGGGGGAGCGCTGCGGCTGGGTTGGCCCGTCTCCAAGTGGCCGGCAAAGCGCCTGCGCCAGCCGGGAAGAGAAGCTGAGATCAGTTGCAGGTCGTACCAGCCCTGAGTGGCGGCAAGAGGGAATTCGCCGGCCGATCCTTTGTGACCGGTGTAGGCATCGAGCACCTCGACGTCCTTCGCGGCCAGAATGCGCGCGGCATTGCGCTCGGGGAACAGCGTCAGTACCGGCTCCTGCGGGCCGGCCGGCGACCCGGCGAAATCGCGCTCGAACCCATTGGGTCCGTGGACGCGCAGGTCATAGGTGGCCTCATCGGCCATCGGCCAGACGGCTGCGATGGAGGTGGCCGGCGCCAGAGTGTAGGCACGCGGTGGGTGATGGGGCGAGCGTACATGCAGCACGGCGGCGGCGCGACCGGTGTTGGCGAAAAGCAGCGTAATGCCCGCCGCAGTACATCGCGCGGTGACGTTCAACTCGTACGGCAGGGGACGAGCGGGGCGGGTACCCGGCTCCTGCACCGGCATGGCGGGCCGGGCAGGCGGCGCCGGTTTGTAGTCCGGGTGTCGCTCGCGATCGGGTGGCGCATAGGTGGAAGTCGCGGGCAGGGACATCTCCGGTGCCACGGACTGGCGGAAATCAAAGGCCGAGGTCAGGTCGCCGCAGACGGCCCGCCGCCAGGGGGTGATATTGGACTCGAAAAGTTCCGGTCGCGCTTCTCCAAAGCGCCTTTCGAGGAAGCGGAGCAGGGAAGTGTGGTCGAAGACCTCCGAGTTCACCCATCCCCCCTTGCTCCAGGGCGAGATCACCAGCATGGGTACGCGCAGGCCCAGTCCATAGGGGCCGGGCGGATAGCGATGGTCACCGGGGAAGATTTCGTGTTTCACGGAAACGGTGGAATGTCCGAGCTCCGGGGTGGGTGGCGGCGTGGGCGGCGGCACGTGGTCGAAGAAGCCGTCGTTTTCGTCGTAGGTAATGAAGAGAGCCGTCGTCGCCCAGACTTCGGGGTTGGCGGTGAGTGCATCGAGCACCTGAGCGATGTACCAGGCGCCGAAATTGGCCGGCCAGTTGGGATGTTCGCAATAGGCTTCGGGGGCGACGATCCAACTCACCTGGGGCAACTGTCCGTGGCGCACATCGCGCATGAAGTGGTCGAACAAAGTCCCACTCTTCGCCGTGGCGGTGCCGGTGCAGGCGCGCTGATGCAGCGACTGGCCGGGGGCGGCCTGCTGGAAGCGCCGAAAGTAGAGCAGAGAGTTGTCGCCGTAGTTGCCGATGTAGGCGTTCTCCCCATCGCCCCAGTGGTTGCCGGGGTTGAGGCCGATGCCGAGGTCCTGGTAGACGCGCCAGGAGATTCCGGCCCGTTCCAGCCGCTCCGGGTAGGTGGTCCAGTCGTAGCCGGCCTCGGCGTTGTCCACCACCGGGCCGGCGCCCCGTCCGTCGTTGCCCACCCAGCCGGTCCACATATGAAAGCGATTGGGGTCGGTGGGGCCGAGCAGCGAGCAGTGGTAGGCGTCGCAGATGGTGAAGGCGTCGGCCAGGGCGTAGTGAAAGGGAATATCGCCCCGCACCAGGTGGGCCATGGTGGTGGGCGACTTTTCGCGTACCCAGCCATCGTGGCGGCCTTGGTTCCATGCCTTCTGGGTGCTGGTCCAATCGTGTTTCAGGTCTTCGAGAAAGCGCAGTCCCAGATTGGGCTCTCCGGGATGAAAGGGAAGCACGTAACCGCCCTCGGGCCGCGGCTGCCGCCAGACGGGATCGCCGTTGGCCAGGCGCACCGCCTGGGGATCGGCGAAGCCGCGTACGCCGCGCAGGGCGCCGAAGTAGTGGTCAAACGAGCGATTCTCCTGCATGAGGATGACGATGTGCTCGACATCCTGGATGGTGCCGGTGCGCCGCCGGGCGGGAAGCGACAGGGCCTTCAGAATGGAGCGCGGAAATGCCGCCGCAGCCGCGCCCGCCCCCAAATGCCGTAAGAACCGCCGCCGGTCGCTCGCCATACAGGGGTATTAGACCAGAAACGCTGCGCTAAACTACAGCTTCGGAGGAGACTATGTCGCGTAATGACCTTCGCGCCGCCGTCCTACCCGCCTTGGTGGGGCTATTCTTGTTACCCGCCGCGCTGTGGGCGCAAGGATCGCCGGGGCCACAGCCGGCGCCGTTGCCGCCGCCCATCGTCGCTCCCCAGGACACGCCGTATCCGGGCACCATCTCGCTGCTCGCTGATTTCACCGACACCGCCCATCGGGTGGTGCAGGTACACGAGACCATTCCTGTCTCCGGCAAGGAACTGACGCTGCTTTATCCGCAATGGATTCCCGGCAATCACTCCCCCACCGGCCCGATACGCGCCATGGCGGGGCTGGAGATCACAGCCCACGGGCAGCGGGTGCCGTGGACGCGCGACCGGGTCAACGTGTACGCCTTGCACGTTCCTATCCCAGCGAGCGCGACGCAGCTGGATGTGGCTTTCCAGTACCTGGCGGCGGTGAAGCCCAGCGACGGCCGCATCAGCTTCGATCACAACTTTATTGATCTGTCGTGGAACACGGTGGCGCTCTACCCGGCCGGACATTTTTCGCGTCAGATACAGTTTTCGCCCGCCGTCCGGCTGCCCAGCGGCTGGAGCTATGCCACGGCGCTCACGGAATCGAGCCGCGACGGTGATACGGTCCACTTCGCCGAGGTGCCGTTCAACACGCTGGTGGACTCACCTCTTTATGCCGGGGTCAACTACAAGCAGTTTGATCTTTCGCCGAGTTCGTCGAACCGCGTCTTCCTCGACATCTTTGCGGATACGCCCGCCGAGCTGGCCATGACGCCGGCGGAGCTCGTGCTCCACCGCAACCTGGCGCGGCAGGCGGAGCTGTTGTTTGATTCCCACCATTACCACCAGTACCATTTCCTGTTTTCGCTGAGTGACACCATCGGAGGCGAAGGCCTGGAGCACCA
The DNA here is from genome assembly GCA_036561225.1 of Terriglobales bacterium. GTDB lineage: Bacteria > Acidobacteriota > Terriglobia > Terriglobales > SCQP01 > SCQP01. The sequence goes on along the minus strand of DATBPS010000189.1, from coordinate 3,500 downwards.
CCAATCCAGCGAAGACGGCACCACGGCCAACTACCTCACCGACTGGGCGGCCGGGGTGCGCGGCCGCGACCTGCTGGCGCACGAGTACACCCATTCCTGGAACGGAAAATTTCGTCGCCCCTACGATTTGTGGACGCCGAACTTCAATGTTCCGATGCAGGATGACCTGCTCTGGGTCTACGAAGGGCTGACGCAGTACTACGGCTACGTGCTGACCGCCCGTGCGGGGATGCGCACCCCGCTGGAAACCCGCGACCTGATGGCGGGTATCGCCGCCAACTACGAAGCCAGCCCGGGCCGCGACTGGCGTCCGCTGGTGGATACCACCAATCAACCCACCATGTCGCAGCGCGTGCCGGTGAGCTGGGTGAGCTGGCAGCGCGGCGAGGATTATTACCAGGAGAGCCTGCTGATTTGGCTGTCGGTGGACACCCGCATCCGGGAGATGTCGCAGGGCGCGAAATCGCTCGATGATTTTGCCAAGCTTTTCTACAGCATGGACAACGGCAGCTTCGTCACCAGGACCTACACTTTCGATGACATCGTGGCGGCGCTGAACCAGGTGCAGCCCTACGATTGGGCCGGGTTTCTGCGCGCCCGGGTGTACGAACTGCATCCGCAGGTGCCCGAGGAAGGGTTTACCCAGGGCGGTTACAAGCTGGTGTATAACGACACCGAATCCGAGTGGATGAAGCACGGTGCGCCCGGCCGCGGCGGGGCCAACTACGGCACTTCGATTGGCTTCAGCTTCGACAAGGACAACAAGCTGACCAACGTCTGGTGGAACAGTCCGGCGTTCAAGGCCGGTATGGCGCCGGATATGACGCTGGTGAGCGTAAACGGCGAGGCGTTCAACGACGCCCGTCTCCGCGCCGCACTGCTCGACGCCGAGCATGGCCAGGCGCCGCTGAGTTTCGTGGTCAAGCGCGGCGATCAGGTGTCCACGGTTGCGGTTGCCTACCACGGGGGCCTGCGCATCCCCCACCTGGAGCGCGTGGCCGGCACCCCGGACCGGTTGGATGCCATTCTGGCGGCGCGGAAATGACATTCTGCGCCGCGTGAGGGGCGCGACCGGCAAGGAATGGTCCTTTCCTTTACCCTAGAGGGATGGACGATCCTGCAAAGCAGATCACCCCGGGCGTGCCGCGCCGGCGCTTGGGACAAGGCCTCGAAGTCTCCGCCATCGGGCTGGGGTGCATGGAGATGTCGTGGTATTACGGGGCCGAGGGATGCGATGACGTGACGGCAGAGCGGCTGATCCGCCGCGCCCTCGACCTGGGGGTGACGTTGCTGGACACGGCCGATATGTACGGCAACGGCCACAACGAGATGCTGGTGGGCCATGCCATCCGCGGCCGTAGGCAGGAAGCGGTGGTGGCGACCAAGTTCGGCTATATGCGCGGACTGGACGGCAGTGACCTGGGGTTGAGCGGCAAGCCGGAGTATGTCCAACGCGCCTGCGAGTGGAGTCTGCGCCGGTTGGGCGTGGAGGCGATCGACCTTTATTATTTGCACCGCGTTGACCCGCACACGCCCATTGAGGACACCGTGGGCGCGATGGCGCGTCTGGTGGAGGCGGGCAAGGTGCGCCACCTGGGTCTGTCGGAGGCCAGCGCGGAGACGCTGCGACGGGCCCATCGGGTACATCCCATTACCGCCCTGCAGAGTGAATACTCGCTGTGGACGCGCGATGCGGAAGCGGGGGTGTTGGCCACCTGCCGCGAGCTTGGCGTCGGATTCGTGGCCTTCAGCCCGCTGGGCCGGGGCATCTTCGGGGGGAAACTGACGGCGGCGACCCGTTTGGAGCCGGGTGATTTTCGCAACCTGATTCCGCGTTTTTCCGAGGAGAATCTGGCCCGCAATGTGCGCATGGTGGAGCGGTTCAGCGCCGTGGCACAGGGGCTGGGTTGCACCCCCGCCCAGCTCGCCCTAAGCTGGCTGCTGGCACAGGATCCGGGGATCGTTGCCATCCCCGGCACAAAACGCCAGAAGTATATGGAAGAGAACGCGGCGGCGGCGGAGATTTCGCTCACGACCGCCGATCTGGAAGCCATTGCCGCCAGTGTCCCGGCTGCGGCCATTGCGGGAGCGCGCTATACCCCGGCCGGGATGGCGCAGGTCAACCTTTAAGTTCGCCGCCCTTGCGCGGATGGTTTACGTTCGGAAACGGTTACACCGTTTCGGTGGGCGGGCGGAAACGGCATAATTGGGCGCATGGAAACCTGGCGCACCGCCATTGTCGAGGCCAGCGCGGACAGCATCCGTGTGCGCGGCTACGACATCGCCGCCCTGATGCGCGGCGCCAGCTTTGCCGATCTTATTTTCCTGTTGCATCGCGGCCGGCTGCCGGCGGCGGGGGAGAGCGCCCTGCTCAACGCCATTCTGGTGAGCGCCGCCGACCATGGTCCGGGCGCACCCTCGTGCGCGGCGGCGCGGCTGGCGGCCTCGGGCAACCGGGAGTCGCTCTCCGCCGCGGTGGCCGCGGGGGTACTGGCGATCGGCAACGAACACGGCGGCGCCGGCGCCGCGGCCATGGAGATGATCGCCGCCGGGGTGGCGCTGGCGGGGCGCGAGGGCCTGTCACTGACCGCGGCCGCGGAGCGGACGGTGGCCGAGGCGCGGGCCGCCGGCCGCCGTCTTCCGGGACTGGGGCACCGGGTGCACCGCACGGATCCGCGCACCCAGGTGCTGTTCGACATGGCCGCGGAACAGAGGGTGGCCGGCGCCGGGGTGGAGTTTTTCACCGCGCTGCAGGCGGCCGCGGGACGGTTGATCGGCCCCTTGCCGATCAACATTGACGGCGCTCTGGCCGCCGTGCTGCATGATCTCGGCTTCCCGCCGGAGGCGGGCAAGCTCATCTTTATCATTGCCCGGGTGGCCGGACTCACGGCGGAAGTTGCGGAGGAGCACGCCCGCGAGAAGCCCATGCGCATTCGCATTCCCGTGACCTACGACGGTCCGCCGCCGCGCTCACTCTGACCCGCACACCGAGGCGCTTTGCATCCCATGACCACCAAGACGGCATCGCCGCGAACCCTGACCGAGAGCGAACGCGCGGCGGCGGATGTTCTGTTGCAGCGCGCCCGCCAGGCCCTGGCGGCCGCCGAGGCCCTCGACCAAGCGGCGGCCGACCGCATTTGCCGCGGCGTGGCCTGGGCGATTGGCAATGAAACCACCGCCACGCGCCTGGCCCACATGAGTGTGGATGAGAGCGGCATGGGATCGCGCGAGCCCTCACGGCGCTTCAAGGTTCATGGCGTACTGCGCGACGCGCTGCGGCAGCGGAGCCTGGGGGTGATTGAGGAGATTCCCGAACGCGGTCTGGTGAAGTACGCCAAACCGGCGGGCGTGATCGCCTCTCTGGTGCCGGTCACCAGCCCGTACATCACACCCGCCACCACGGCGATTTATGCGCTGAAATGCCGCAATGCGGTCATCTTCTGTCCCCATCCCGCCAGCCGGCGCACCAGCTTCGAGACGGTGCGGCTGATGCGCGCGGT
>DATBPS010000188.1:0-5815 GCA_036561225.1 Terriglobales bacterium | reverse complement strand
CCCGCCTGCGCTCCTCCGCGGCCCCGGCCGCTGTTCGGGAAGTCCTTTTCCGACTTGCCGCCCAGCGACTCCTTCAGCAGTTCCTCATCCGACTTGCGCGTCTGCATCACGTCGGGGATGGTCAGGCTGCCGATGCCGCTGGTCCGGCCCCCGGCGCCGCGGCCGCCGCCAAACCCGCCGCGGCCAGAGCCGCCGCCGCCGGCGGAAAGCAACAGGCCAGTGGTGTAGTAGATGCTGAGGTCGGGGCTATAGCCATAAGCCACCGGACTGTTCAGGTCCGTCACCTCGGCCCGCGCCACGATGCCGCGGGCGTTCAAGCCTTGGGGCTCGCGGGTCGAGACCCCGGGGGCCATGCCGGTATCGGTGGCCAGCGCCATCTCCGGCCCCACGGTAATCAGCAGGCCGCCCTGGGAGACGAACTGCTCGAGGTTCGCCACCCCGCTCAGCCCCAGGCCACCGCGTATGTCGGCGGCCGAGTCCAGCCCCGGGGGCGCCAGGTCGGGCATATCGGCGGTGTTCTCCCAGGGAATCGGGCTCTTGCCGCTGACGCCGTTGATCATGCTCGACAGGCTGAAGCCGGTCGGCGGCAAAATGATGACGTCAAACTGGCTGCGCAGATCGGGGGTGACGCGCAGCTTGGTGTCGGCGATGTAGGTGTAGGGCAGCTTGAGCTGATCGAAGCTCACCCGGAACCAGCCGTCCTCGGTGGTGTTCTGCCAACTGTGGACGATGGCGATGCGCGGCGCCTGCAGGTCGTGCATCTTCACCTTGGGTTCCGACGCCAGACCCACCGCGGCGACGCCGGCGGCCTTGGCCGCCGCTTCCAGCTTGTCGGCGCTGGCGCCGCTGATAATCACCGTACCGGCGTTAAACTTCCTGCCCGCCGCCTCGAAGCTCTCCTCCGCCACCTTCATCGGCGTCGACGCCATGGCGTAGCGGAACGTCGCCAGGTTGGGATCGGCGTTGGCGTTGATGGCGAACACCGTCCCCGCGCCGCGCGCCCCGCCCGGAGCCGTGACATGGGGCACCAGCGTCATCGGCGTCTTCAGCACCGCCGGGTCCTCCACCTTCACCGTCTCCACATTCGACAACGCCCCCATGGTCCAGCCGGTGTCGTCATAGGGGGAGGGAGCGTCGGGGGCGTAATACTCCTGCCCCAGCAGCATGTCGCCTTCGCGGCTGTAAGGCTGATCCATGCGAATGATGTAGCTGCCCGCCGGAAAATGATGCTCGCTGGCTTTGGCATCACCGCCTGGAATCGTACCCGAGGCGGAAAACGCCGCGGTGGCGCGCTGCACTTCCACGCCCTGCTTCTGCAGCACATGCAGCAGCCAGGCCTGCAAGCCGGGGCGCGGATCGTTGGCCGGCAGCACCCACGCCGCCGGGCCTTCAGTCGAGGCCTTCTGCACCGAGTGCAGGCTCTTGAGATAGAAATTGCGCAGGTACTCTTCGCCCTTGGTGGCGACGCCGCTCATGGCGTACAGCACCCCGCTCTCCTGCATATTGATGTTGTCGCGCGCCGACCACAGCACCTTGGGCAGCGGCGGGCTGGGCCGATACCATTCGCGGCTGTTGTCGCTGGCGTTGGTGGTCACGATGCCGGTGTCGGCGCCGTTGACGCTCTGCGTCTCGTAGAAGCGGCCCACGGCGTTGTGCCCGATGGCCACATACAGCATGTAGTTGGGCGCCCAGCCGTCGAAGAAGCCGTGCGTCCACGCCCCGATCACCCCGTCCTGGTTGAGATGGTCAATGTCGTAGTAGGCCATCCGCTGCCATTCGTTGATCTCCAGCGGGTCGAGCCAGGGGTTATACGGCCCGGTACCGGTCATCACATAGAGATAGGGCACCGACTCATGCAGATCGTGCAGCACGGTGGGGTGCCACTGCAGGAAGGTGTCCATCATGATCTGCGACAGCCGCGTGGCCAGCGTCAGCCCGTCGCGGTTGTCGTCGTGCGAGACGTAATGCCCCCACCAGATCAGCCCCGGCTCCGGGTCGGTGGGGTGGGCCTTGTGATGGTTGTACAACTCGACTTCGCGGTCGCGCCCGTCCACCTGGGTGGCGGGGGTAATCAACACGATCTCGTGGTCGCGGATGTTGCGGATGAACGGAGTGTCTTCCACCGCCAGGCGGTAGCCCAGCTCCATCAGCATCTCCGGCGAGCCGGTCTCGGGGGAGTGAATCGAACCGGCGGCCCAGTACATCGGTTTGCCCTGGGCGATGAGCGCATCCGCCGCCTGCTGGTTCAGCGTGCGGGGATCGGCCAGCTTGGCGGTGATGTCGCGGTAATGGTCGAGGTTGGCGATGGTGGCCTCGTCGGCGATGGCCACCAGGATGGTCTCGCGCCCCTCCTCGCTCTTGCCGATGTCAAACACCTTGACCCGCTTGCTCTGTGACTCCAGATGACGGAAATAGTCATCAATCTTCTCGACCCGGTCGAGCACATCGGGCGCGCCCACGATGTGGCCCAGGAACTTGTCCGGCGCATCCACGCAGGGGCTGAAGGGCAGGTGGTCGGTGAGCGGCGTGTCGAAGTTGGGCAGGGTGGTGAACTTCTTGATCTGCGCCGTGTAGGCGGCGTCATCGTGAGTCACACACTGCTGGGCGGCCAGCGGCAGGGCGGCCAGCGACAACAACGCCAGGCCGGAGACGAGTGAGCGCAAACGCATGCGGATAAAACCCCCCGCACGGTTATAGCAGAAATGGAGGGAACAGGGAACAGGCCTGTTCCCTGTCCCCTATTCCCTATTCCCTGTCCCCTGCCTTCACAGTTTGCGGGCGATGGACTTGGCCTGGGTGAACAGCAGCAGGTAATCGGGGCCGCCCGCCTTGGAGTCGGTGCCCGACATGTTGAAACCGCCAAACGGGTGGGCGCCCACCATGGCGCCGGTGCACTTGCGGTTCAGATACAGGTTGCCCACGTGAAACTCGGTCGCCGCCTTCTCCAGCTTCTTCGGGTCCTTGGTATAGACGGCGCCGGTCAGCCCGTACTCGGTGTTGTTGGCGATCTCCAGCCCCTGCTCAAAACTCTGGCACTTGATGATGGCCAGCACCGGGGCGAAGATCTCCTCCTGCGCCAGCCGCGCCGTGGGCGCGATGTCGGCGAAAATCGTGGGCTCGACGAAATGCCCCGCGGTATCGCCGCGCCCCCCGCCCGCCACCAGCCGGCCTTCCTTCTTGCCGATCTCGATGTAGTTGAGCGTGTTCTTCAGCGAGCGCTCGTTGATCACCGGCCCCATGTAGTTGGACGGATCACCGGCGTCGCCCACCTTGATCTTCTTCGTCCGCTCCGCCACCGCCGTCACAAAGCGGTCATAAATCTTCTCGTGCACGATGGCGCGCGAACAGGCCGAACACTTCTGCCCCTGGTACCCGAAGGCCGACACCGCCACGCCCTCAACCGCGGCGTCAAAGTCGGCGTCGTCGTTCACCAGGATCGAATCCTTGCCGCCCATCTCCAGCACCGTGCGCTTGATCCACTTCTGCCCCGGCTTGGTGTCGGCCGCCTTGCGGTTGATGTCCAGCCCCACCGCCTTGGAACCGGTGAAGGAGATGAAGCGAACCCGGGCATCGGTCACCAGCGCCTCGCCCACCGTGGCCCCGCCGCCGGTGACGAAGTTCACCACCCCCTGCGGCAGCCCCGCCTCCTCCAGCACCTCCATCAGCTTGGCGGCAATGGTGGGCGAGTCGCTTGAGGGCTTCAGCACCACCGTATTTCCCGCCACCAGCGCCGCCGCCGTCATCCCCGCCGTGATGGCCATGGGGAAGTTCCAGGGCGGAATCACCGCCCCCACCCCCAGCGGGATATAGACCATCCTGTCTTCCTCGCCGGGCAGCTGGGTCACCGGCTGCGGCCCGGCCAACTTCAGCATCTGCCGTCCGTAATACTCCAGAAAATCAATCGTCTCGGCCAGGTCGGCGTCGGCCTCGGGGAAGGTCTTGCCCACCTCCAGCGTCAGCCAGGCCGAATAGTAGGGCTTGCGGCGGCGGAAGATGTCAGCCGCCTTGAGCAGAATCTCCACCCGCTTCTCCGGCTTCGACAGCCGCCAGCACTCAAATGTCAGCGCCGCGTTGGCGATCGCCTGGTGGGCCGCCTCCACCGAGTTCTCCTGATGCACGCCCACCACTTCGGTGCTGCGCGATGGGTTGTAGGAGTTGAACTTTTTGGCGCTCACGCTCTTGTCGCCGCCGATGCGGTTGGGGTACTCGCGCCCCAGTTCGGCCCGCGCCTCGGCCAGCCCCTGGGCGTAGCGATCACGGTTCTCCGCCTTGCTGAAATCGGTCAGCGGTTCGTTGCGGAACTCGGACAGGCGGGACAGGTCAAGAGCCCGGGGAGCGGCAGTGTCAACGGTAGCCATGAATCCATTATAAAAGAGTGAGGGGCGAACAGTGGTCAGGGGCTTGGCGGGTGGATTCCTCAAACCGATTCTTCTCCCACCGTACCGGCCGAAGGACGGTCGTGCCGTTGACGTCCGCGAATTCCACCCGATCGCCGGCCCGCAGTCCCAACCGCTGGCGCACTGCCTTTGGCACCGTCACCTGCCCTTGCCGGCTGATCCGGCTATAGGCGAGTTTGGCGGTTTCTTTACCCATAATCAGAAAATACCACCTCTAATTTCTGGCGAGCGTATGGGCGGGTGGTGCGACCAAGGTTCGTATCAGGTTGTAGGCAAACACTGTAAAGGCGGCCACCTCAAGGCTGGCCGAGAGCGGTAGCCACTTCCAAGCCAGCGGCAGCCAACCGGGGTAAGCCAGCAGCTCGCCGCTGACCCGCAACAGGCAGCCCACCTCGAGCGTCGCCAGGCTGAGAAACATGAGCATTGGACTGTAGAGCTTGCGCATGCCCGAAAACGCCGGAAGAATTCGCTGACCGATGGTTAGCACCATGGTGGCGATAAAACCCACCGTGAAGGCATGGCGGCCCGACCCGCTCAGTCCGCCGGCCGGCAGCAGCGCGGCGGCAATGCCCAGAGCCGCCGAAACCAGCAGCCAGAAGTAGGCGATGCGCAGGAACCAGGGGAAGGTCCAGTGCACACCCTGAATTTTGGCTGCGGCCACCGCCGGCAGAAAAATCTTCAGGCCGTACACCGCCAACACGGCGACCACGGCCCAGAGAATCGCCGCCGCCAGCCCCCAGCCCAGCAGGGTTACGACCGCTCCGGTGGCCACCAGCGCCGCCAGAGCGCGCGGCGCCCAGGACGCAGAAGGTCGCAATCCAGCGAAGACGGGCAGCCAGCGGGTGCTGAACCCGAAGACGAACGGCGCCAGAAACGCCCAGGCCATCAACTCGACCAGGCGTCCGTCCCAGGCAGGCGGCAGCACCGGGCCGGCGCTGGCGCCCAGCGCGGCCAGTGCCCCACCGAAATTGACCAGCAGCGTCAGGCCAAATCCCAGAGCGCCGGTGAGCACCAGGAAAATCCAGCCGGGCAGTTTTTCCCGCGGCTGAGCCGGATCGCGGGGCAACTTGGGCCGGTGGGCTCGGCTTACCAGGTACTGGAAAATCCCAAACGCCGCCAGCTCCAGTCCGGCCGATAGCGGCAGCAGCACCCGCCAATGGGCCTCGGTCACCCCGGTGCACCAGCGCAGGGCCACGCCCGCCGTCCATAGCGCCCAGCAGGTCCAGGCGGCGGTAAAGTTCACCCGGGTGGAGGTTTGGCGGGTGAGAGAGTGCAGTCCGATGCCCAGGACGAAGCTTCCCACCCAGCCGTAGACTTCGGCGTGCCCGTGCGCCTGCAGCCAGGCGGGTCCCACCGCCTGCACCGTCTGCTGATGGCTGATGGCGAACAGATTCCACAGCCCGAGAAAGCTGCCCGGA
>DATBPS010000187.1:0-1748 GCA_036561225.1 Terriglobales bacterium | reverse complement strand
CAGGGGCTTTACCGAGTTCGAGGTGCAGTGCGTGGTCGCGGATACGGTGGCGGGGAACATCGCCTCCCGGCGGGTGCTGGAGAAGGCAGGCCTAAGCCTCGATCCATCGCGTAAATAGGGGTACATCTGGGCGTGGTGACGCGAAAGGTGCCCTCTGAGCTGGGACAATGGGAGTTACTGAAGCTTCCATGAACCGCAGCCGAGAGGACACCTCGCAAGTGCGATTGTCGCATGATCTGCTGAAGACGCACGCGTCGTTTGATGACCCGGATCTCGTGTCGCGGGCGGGCCTGGTCCCGGTCATGGCGCTAGCGGAGCGCTGTGGCCTGGCGGGCCTGGTCCGCGAGCATGTCACGATAGCCAGCCGGACCGGGGTGAACCCGGATCTGAAGGTGCCGTGCCTGGTCGCGGGCATGGCCGCCGGGGCGGACAGCATCGATGACATGGACGTGCTGCGGCACGGCGCGATGGCGGACTTGTTCGGCGGTATCCGGGCACCGTCCACGCTGGGGTCGTTTCTGCGCTCGTTCACCTGGGGCAACGTGCGGCAGCTGGACATCGTAGCCCGCCGGCTGCTGGCGGAACTGGCGTCGGCTGCGCCGTTGCTGCCCGGTGCGGATGTGCTGGCGTTCATCGATATGGACTCGATGCAAAAACGGGTCTACGGACACGCCAAGCAGGGCGCCGGGTTCGGGCACACCAAGATCCAGGGCAAGAGCCTGATGGTCCGCGGCCTGAACGCGCTGGCAGCGGTGGTTTCCACGCCGCTGGCCGCGCCGGTGATCACGGCGACCCGGCTGCGCGGCGGTAAGGCGAACTCCGCCCGCGGCGCCGCGTCGCTGGCCGCCGGGGCGATCAGCGCGGCCCGCCAGGCCGGATGCACCGGCCAGCTGGTGTTCCGGATCGATTCGGCGTACTACTCTGCCGCGGTGCTGAGCGCGATCCGCCGCGGCGGCGCCTGCTTCTCGGTGACCGTGCGGATGGATCCCAAGGTCCGCGCCGCCATTGCCGCCATCGGCGAGTCAGCCTGGACACCCATCACCTACCCGCAGGCGATCTGGGATGAGGACCAGAACCGGCTGATCTCCGACGCCGAGGTCGCCGAAGTGCCGTACACCGCGTTCGCGTCGAAGAAAGGCCAGGCGATCACCGCCCGGCTGATCATCCGCCGGGTCAAGGATCTCAACCGCAAAGCAGCCCAGGGCCAGGACGAGCTGTTTACCAGCTGGCGCTACCACGCCCTGTTCACCGACTCGCCGTTCGAGATGATCCAGGCCGAGGCGCAGCACCGCGACCATGCCATCGTCGAGCAGGTCTTCGCGGACCTGAGCTGCGGCCCCCTCGCGCACTTGCCGTCGGGCCGCTTCCCGGCCAACGCCGCATGGCTGACCCTGGCCGCCATCTGCCACAACCTGACCCGCGCCGCCGGCTGCCTGGCCGGGGCCTTCCACGCCAAAGCCCGTACCGCGACCATCCGCAGCCAGCTGATCAGCGTGGCCGCGCGCATCGCGCGCCGCGGCCGCGGCCACATCACCGTGCACCTGCCCGAGGGCTGGCACCGCGAGCACGAATGGATGAACCTGTTCCAAGTCGCCTGCGGCCCGCCCGCCGCCGCGGCCTGACCAGCCCCGACCCGGTCACCGCCCGCCACGGCCCCCGCGGCCGCCCCGCCAGAACCTGTCCCCAGCCGAAGAACCGGACAAGCCGCCGAACAGGTCAGCGGCGGGAAAGCCGCGCCCCGAAATACC
>DATBPS010000186.1:0-12089 GCA_036561225.1 Terriglobales bacterium | reverse complement strand
TCGGCGGCCTGCAACTCGGCGCCCGCCTGGGCGAATTGGCCGGCGGCGGTGAGCTGGCGGTAGCGGCTGAGGTGTTGCTCGATCTGCTCCAGCACCGCCCGCGGCACTTTCGCCAGCGCCTGCGTGGCCTGCGCTTCGGCTCCCGTCGCCGGCGCGCCGGCCGGGGCGGCATTGCGGCCGCTTCCGGCCACGGCAATGCTGGCGCCCGCCTCCGGGCCCGGCGGCTGGGCGAGGGTGGCGATGGCCGCAGGCAGGTCGTCGGCGTAGACCAGCCGGTTGCCCACCGCCAGCACCACCTTCTTCAGTTCCGGCAGCCGCGCCTGCGGCGCTTGAATATAGATCGGCTCCACATACACAAACGTCCCGCCCACCGGCAGCACCAGCGTCGTGGCCCGGATCACCCGGCTGCCCTGCTGGTTCCACAGGCTCAGGTCCTTGCTGATGTTGCGGTCCTGATCCACGCGGCTCTGAATTTGCAGCGGCCCGTAGATCAACTGCTCCTTGGGCAGACGATAGAAGATCAATTCGCCGTAATGCCCGGGATCGCAGCGCGCCGCCACCCAGGCGATCAGGTTGTCGCGGCTGTGGCTGGTGAAGGGCACCAGCAGCACGAACTCCGCCTGGCTGTCGCCCGGCAGCCGCAGCATCACGTAGTATGGCTTGGTCGGCTGGCTCTCTTCCTGCGTGACCACCTGCTTGGCAATGTCCCACTGGTCTTCCTTGTTGTAGAAAACCTGCGGGTCCTGCATGTGATACAGCCGGTAGGTCTCCGCCTGCGCCTCGAACAGCGCCTGCGGATAGCGGATGTGCGCCAGCAAATCCTTGGGCATCGCCTCCCGCGGCAGAAACAGGTGCGGGAAGACGCGGCGGTAGGCGGCCAGGATGGGATCCTTTTCGTCGAACACATACATCCGCACCGTGCCGTTGTAGGCGTCCACCGTGATCTTGACGCTGTTGCGGATGTAGTTGACCTCCTGGTCGCCGATCACCAGCGGCTGCGCGTAGGGATGGAGGTCGGAGCTGGTATAGGCGTCCAGCATCCAGAACAAATGCCCCTGGCTGTCAATCACCAGGTACGGATCGGCATCGAGCGACAGGAACGGCGCCAGGGTCGAGACCCGGTCGGTGATCTCGCGGTGCAGCAGCAGCCGCGTCTTCGGGGTGAAGTAGCGGGTGAGGATGACGTTGGCGTCGTTCTGCTGGATGGCGGCCGCCAGCCGCAGCAACGGGCTGGCGAGCACGATGCCGGCCGAGCCGGCGTAGCTGGTGTAGCTGTTGTCGTCGCCCTTGGGATAGTCGAACTCATCCTGCTTCGTGTCCACGTACACCGGCCGGGTGGTGTCCTGGGCGAAGTAGAGGCCGGGGCGGGAGATCTGAAAGTCCTTGAGCGGACCCACCGGCGGAGCATCCTTGAGGATCATCTCCGGCTGCCCCTCCGGCGTCGCCGTGTTCACCATGGCGGCCACCGCCCCATAGCCGTGGGTGTACTGCAGGCTGAGGTTGACCCATGACTGCGCGGTTTGCGGCAACAGGCTGGTATCGAGGGCGCGGGCGGCGATCATCACCTGGCGCGTCTGTCCGCCGATGGGATAGCGATCCACGTCCACATGCGGGAAGGCATAGTACGGACGCAGCGCCTGCAGCTGGGTGGCGTCATCCTGGAAGGGTCCCTGATCCCACAAACGCAGGTTGCCGGTGGTGTCGGGGAACTGGGTGAGGTCCAGCGTGTCGGTCTGCCTGGGGTTGAACGCCTCCTCGTGCGAGGTCTGCTCGAGGTTGAAGGCCATGCGCGTGGCCTGGATGTGGTCGGTGATGTAGGGACGTTCGAGCGTCAGCTCGTTGGGCTGCACATAGACGCTGCGCACCGCCGCCTGCACCAGCGCGGGCGCGATGGCCAGCACCAGAAAGACCACCACCACCGTCGGCGGCAGCCAGCGGGGGGCGTTGGTGGGCACCCAGGGCGCCAGCGCCTCCTCCCAGGCGTGCGCCTGCGGCGCGCCCCAGTGGCGGTCCGCGGCGGTGCCCGGACGGCGGCGGGCGAAGGCGATCACCAGCGCCAGCGCCAGCGATCCGGCAATCTGCGCCCACAGCAGGGGAATGCCCAAACGCACGTCCACGTAATCGGCGCCGGTGAGGAAGCGGTGCGAGGAGTACAACAGCGCGTACCGCGCGAAGAACTGGGCCACCGCGAAGATGACCAGCAGCAGCACGGCGGCGGCGCGCACCAGCCCGGCGATGGAAGCCGGGGGCGCCGGCCGCCGCCCTTCGCTGGAGCTGCCCGCCCAGCCGCGGCCCTCCATCTGCGCCATCACCCGGGCGCGCAACTCGGCCATGCGCTCCGCCGAACTGCCCGCCAAAATGGTCACCGCGGCGATCACCAGTCCGGCGATGGCCAGCCCCGCCACCCACTCGAACGCCATCTCATAGAACGGCAGGCGGAAGAGGTAAAACGCCAGGTCTTTCTGAAAAATGGGGTCGGTGTACGCCCCGGTGGGCTGCGCCCCGAGAAACAGCGCGATGATCCAGGGGTCAATCAGGTTGACGGAGATCAGAATGCCCGCCAGGCCGCTGATCAGGCACCCCAGCCACCCAAACAGCCGGGTGCGCGCGGCAGCGGCGGCGGCGTGGTGGACAATGTGGCGGCGGGCGAGCGCGAACACCGTCATCAGCACCGCCGCGGCGACCACCGCCAGCACCGTCTGCGGCAGCCAGCGGATGCGCAGGTACTGCCAGAAGGTGGGCGTCTGCCCCAGGCTGCGCCACCACGCCCACTCGATCCAGAAGCGCGAGCCTTCGGTGGCCAGCAGGAGCAGCGCGGCCGCCACGCCGATGTCGCGCGCCAGCCGGCCGCCTTGGATCACGCCGTGATGTCTGCGGGTGCGCCACTGGGTGGCGCCGGCCACCGCCACCAGCGCGATGAAAAAGAGGGCTGCGATCATCTATTCAGCCGGCCGGGAAGCCGTGGGCATCAGGGCGCGCAGCACTTCCGCGCGCATATCCGCCACCGGCGCCGGTTTCCCCGTCCACAATTCGAACTGCCGCGCTCCCTGGGTGACCAGCATCTCGATGCCGTGGATCACCTGCGCGCCCGCCGCCCGCGCCCGCCGCGCCAACTCCGTCTCCAGCGGGTTGTAGACCAGGTCGTACACCAGCGGGGCGTGAATCTCGTCGGACTCGAGCAGCGACTCTCCTATCTTAGGATACTGCCCCACCGGCGTGGCATGAACGATGGCCGAGAAGCTCAGCTTCTTGAGGTCGGGTTTGGTCACCACCCTGGCTTTGGCGGCGGTGGCCAGCGCCTGCGCCTTGGTGCGGGTGCGGTTGTAGATGAACACCTGCGCCCCCTCCGCCCGCAGCCCAAACACCGCCGCCCGCGCTGCTCCGCCCGCCCCCAACACCAGAATCTTCGCCCCCCGCAGCGACAGTGCCTGGCTGAGCGGTTCCACCACCCCCACCACGTCGGTGTTGTAGCCGAACAACTTGCCCTGCACCCGCACCACGGTGTTGACCGCGCCCACCGCCGCCCCCAGCGGGTCCACGCGCTCCATGTACTCCAGCACTTCCTGCTTATAAGGATGGGTGACGCTGATGCCGCTCAGCGGCACCGCGTCCGCCATCTCCAGCACCTCGCCCGGTTTGCGGCTGGCCAGCGGCAGGTAGATGGCGTTCATCCCCAGCCGCCGGTACGCGGCGTTGTGCATGCGCGGCGAAAGCGAGTGCTCCAGCGGATACCCCAGCACGCCGTAGATGCGGGTGGCGCGGCTGATGAACTCGGTGCGGTACTCCTCCCGCAACTGCTCCAGCGTCGGCTGTCCGGGCGCGGTCGCCGCATTCGCCTGCAGCGCCGCAAAGGTAAAGACGCCGCCCCCGCGCAGGCTGAGGATGCGGCTCAACAGTCCCGCTTCGCCCATGGCAAAGCCCACCAGCGGGTGCACGCTGCTATGGGTCTCGACAAAGCGCAGCGTCTCGATGTTCTGCCGCCAGGTGTTGGCGGTGGGGATGATCTTATAGATGTCGGCCTCGATCGCCTGCATCCGCTCCCAAATGCCCCCCAGCGCCGGCGTGGTCTTGAAGTCGTGATAAGAGAGAATCAGGCCGGCCTTCTGCCGCAATTCCTCCAGCGCGGCGGCCGAGAGGCGTTCGGCGCTTTGCAGCTCCAGGTCCACCACGGCACAGCCGCTGGCGATGGCGTGGCGCAGCACCCCCAGTTCGGCATCCACCGAGCCTTTGAACGCTCCCCCGTAGGCGGCCTTGCGGCAGGTGGCGATGGCCAACAGCCGCGGCATCGAGCGCAGGAACTCGCGCAAGGGACCGGGCGCGGTCGAGGCCTGCTTGAGGGCATCGAGACGAAACTCGATCAGGTCCGTTTCGCGCGCCGCGCGTTCCGCCATGGCCAGCAGGTCGCCGATGGTCTCGGCAGAGACGGCCACACACACCCGCGGCATCCGGCCGGGAGAGATCCGGTTGGTATACACCCCACGCGCACTGGAAGCCGCCGTAACCATTCGCGGGGCGATAGTATCGGGACTCAGTGTGGCTTGCAAGAGCTATTTTATTTATTAGTGCCGCTAGATAAATCTTCATCCGCCCGGGCGGACGCCAGCAGCGCGCGGTACAGACGGCGGAGTTCCGGCGTCGGCACCTGGCGCAGGTGCCGCGCCACGGTCTGGCGATCACCCCGCGCCCAGGGGCCGGTCCAGGCAGCGAGCAATCCGTCTTCCAGATTCGCGGCCGTGGCGCCGAGCAGGCGGCGCAGCCCTTGGCGCGCCCGGGCCAACTGTGCCCCGCGCAATCCGGCTCGCCGCAGCACCGTCTCGGCGGCAGCCATTTCCACTACGGCGCCGGGGCCGACCAGTGTCGCCGCCAGATGATAGGCGGTCTTCACCCCGGGAGCCAGCGGCAGCGGCAACCCCCGCCAGTCGCGGATGAGCGCCGCCGCCGCCCGCCGCGCCCCCGGATCGCCCTCGTAGCTGAACACGATACCTTCCGGCGCCGGTGCCGGCCGTCCGGCACGCGGAAACGTCATCATCGGGTGCAGCGACCCCACCGCCGCCCCGCGGCGCTGCAACGGGGCCAGCACCGAGCTGTCCAGTCCGCCGCTGGTGTGCAAAACGCGCCACCCCCGCCACTCGGGGCGCGCGGCAGCCAGATCGCGCCCCAGCCCGGCCAGCGCATCATCGGGCACGGCGAGCAACAGCCCGCCGGGCGCCGCGGACCGCAACCCGCGCCGCCAGGCGGCCACCCCGGCATGGCGCACCACGGTGGCCGGAACGCCGATCGGCCCCAACCACTGCCGCAGCGCCGAACCCAGCCGTCCGGAGCCGATAATCGTCCACGCCGCCGGCATCAATGGGTCGCAACGCGAGTATCGGTGTTGAAGTGTTCGCCGGTGTGCAGGTAGTAGTAACCTTTGCCGTCGTGATCCTTGCCGTCCCACACCGCCACCCGCCCGGGACCGTTGACCACAAAACCGTCGCCGTGCACGGTGATGGAGGTGCCCTGGTCGAGGCCCAGTCCGAGCAGCTCGGGATGGGCCTTCATCACCGCCGCCAGGTCGTTCTCGCGGTGCCGCACATCCACATGCTGGTCGATGGCCACGTTGGTGAACAACCCGAAGCCGGTCTCGTGGCCCGGCGCCATCATGATGTGGTTGTCGTCGGGATGCTCCGACCCCCGCACCATAAAGGATGCCTGGATGCTGGCGCCGGCCGAACCGCCGCCCACCACCCCGCCGCGGGCGAGCAGCGCTTTGATCTCCTTGAGCGTCCGCGTGCCGTTGTAGGCATCGGCCAGCCGCCACTGCCGCCCGCCCACCAGCCACACGCCGGTGGCGCTCTCCAGCGGCTTGACGAAAGCTTCGCTGTCGGCCACCGCCCGATCGGTGGTGTGCAGCACGGTGCAATGCGTGCCGGCAAACGTCTTCGAGTCGGTGCAGTATTGTTCCAACTGCTCCGCCGTCTCCGCCCGGGTCACCGACGCCGTCGGTATCACCACAATTTGCGCCTTCTCCCGCCCGCCCGCCATCGCAATCAGCCGCGGAATGTCGAGGTGATAATCCGCCCCCCCGCTGATGATCAGGTAACCTTTCTTCGGTCCATGCGCGGCCGGAAACGCCCAAGCCTGCACCAACCCCATCGCCACCACGGCCAGTAAGGCGCGCACGGCTCTCCCTGTCCCCTGTCCCCTGTTCCCTCTTCCCTCTCTCCTCATTTCACCCCTCCCGGGTACAACGACAGATTATGCGCGCTGTTGAGCAGCGCCATGTGGGTAAAAGCCTGGGGATAATTCCCCAGCAGGTCTCCCGAGGCCGGATCCACCTCCTCCGAGAACAGCCCCAGCGGGCTGGCGTGACCCCGCATGCGCTCGAACAGCGGACGCGACTTATCGCTGCGGCCCATGAGCGTGAGGCAATCCACCAGCCAATACGTACAGATGGAGAACGCCCCCTCCCGGCCTCCCACCCCGTCCTCATGCACGTTCTCATACCGTGCCACCAGCGAATCGGTGGTCAGCCGCTCCTCGATGCGGCGTACCGTGGCCTTCATGCGCGGCTCATGCGGGGAGCAGAAGCGCAGCAGCGGCAGCACCAGCAGGCTGGCGTCGAGCACATGGCCGTTGAGCGTCTGGGTGAAGGCATGGATCTGCTGGTTGTAGCCGTGCTGCATCACGGTGGCGTGGATCTCGTCGCGGATGTGCTCCCAGGCGGCCAGCCGGCCGGGCAGATGATAGCGCTGCGCCAGCTTGATGCCGCGATCGAGCGCCACCCAGCACAGCACCTTGGAGTAGGTGAATTGTTTGGGTCCGCCGCGCACCTCCCAGATGCTCTCGTCGGGATCGCGCCAGTGCGCCGCGGCGTACTCCACCAGTTGCGCCAGCGCCTTCCACTGCTGCGGCTCCAGGCCCTGCCGCCATTTGGCGTAGGTGTAGGCGGCGTCGAGCACCTCGCCGTAGATATCCAGTTGATGCTGCTCGGCGGCGGCGTTGCCGATGCGTACCGGCCGCGAATTCTGGTAGCCGCGCAGATGATCGAGCTCGTACTCGGGCACCTCGGTCGAGCCATCCACCCGATAGCAGACCTGCAGCGGCGGCGGGTTCTGATCGCAGATGCCGGTGAGGAACTCCAAAAAACGCCCCGCCTCATCGTGATAGCCGAGCAGCGACAGCCCGTACAGCGCAAACGTCGCATCGCGCGGCCAGCAGTAGCGGTAATCCCAGTTGCGCCCCCCGCCAATGGCCTCCGGCAGGCTGGTGGTCGCCGCCGCGACCATGGCGCCCGACGGCGCATAGATCAGCGCTTTCAGCGCCAGCGCGCTCCGCACCACCTCGGGCCGATAGGGCCCCTCATACTGCGCCCGCGCCGCCCACTGCTGCCAGGTGCGCGTGGTGGCGGCGAGCGAGGTGCGCATCTGTTCGATGCCCAGCTCGGCCGGCGCTTCTCCCCACACCAGCACGAACCACGCCGCTTCGCCGCGCTTCAGCGTGACCGTGCCGCGCAGTGCGCCATCACCGCCAGTGAGCGGAAACGAGGCCAGAGCCCACAGCGACAGACCGGCGGCATCCGCCTGCCAGCGGCCGGGCGCCTGCCGCTGCCAGCGCACGCCGGCGCGGCCGTAATCGGGCCGCGGCGCGCAGATGAGGTCCAACTCCACCCTGTCGTCCAGGGCCTCGGCCAGCCGGCAGACCGCGCCCGAGCCGAACCCGGCCGCCGACGCACCGCCTTCAAAGCGCGCCGGCATCCAATCGGTGAGCCGCGCCGCGCCGCCAAACTCGGTCACCAGCACGTTGGTGTCTTCGATGTACCGCTGTTTCCCCGCGCCGCCCGCCTCGCCCCTCGGCGCCCAGCGACAGACACCGGCCCGCTCGGCATCAAGCAGCGTCCCGAACAGCGATCCGCTGTCAAAGCGCGGTGCGCACAACCACCCCACCCCGCCATCACGGCCCAGCAGCGCGCAGGTCAGCCCGTCGGCCACCAACCCATAATCGCGAATGCGCAGCTGCGCAGCAGGATCAACGGCAGGTTCGGTGGCCATTGATTCAGGCTACCCGTTGTCGGTGCGAAAAACCAATACGGCCGCACGCCACACGCGGGGGCCGCGCCGTTGGCACCTTGGGCCAAGTCGGCGCGGAGGGCTGCGAAATTCACTTCGTGGCGGCCCGGGCCCCGGCAAACAACGAGGCGCGGACCCGACCGGGCTGGGGCTTGTGGGGTCCCCGGCCCGGTCGAGCGTCAAGCGGGTCGAGTGGCGAAGCCACTCGGGGTCCCGCGCCAATCAAACGTTGCTATCGTACAGACATGCTCTTCAGCGGCACCTCGGGGTGGGCCTATCCAAGCTGGAAGCCGGGGTTCTATCCTGCCAGGCTGCCGCCCGCGAAATTCCTCTCGTTCTACGCCGCCCGATTAAACTCGGTTGAAGTCAACTACACCTTTCGCCGGCTCGCCGGCGAATCCCTATTCCGCAAGTGGATCGGAGAGACGCCGCCGCAGTTCCGCTTCGCGGTCAAGGCGCACCAGGCGATCACCCACTTCCGCCGGCTGCGCGATGCCGGCGAGTCGTGCTCTCTGTTTCTGGCCTCGATCGAGCCGCTGCGTGCCGCTGGACGCCTGGCGCCGGTGCTGCTGCAATTGCCGCCCAATCTGAAGTTCGACGGCGGCGTGTTGCAGCACTTTTTCGAAACCTGGCCGGGCGATCTGCGCACCGCCGTGGAATTCCGGCACGAATCGTGGTTCCGTGACGACACCTACCGGCTCTTGCGCCAATACAACCTGGCGCTCTGCGAGGCAGCGACGGAAAATCTGGAAACACCGCCCGTCGCCACCGCCGACTTCGCCTATCTGCGGTTCCGAAAGAGCGACTACACGGCGGCCGACCACGAGAAGCTCACCGCCCGCGTCCGGAGTTTGCTCGGCAACGGCGACGTAATTGCATACTTCAAGCACGAAGAAACACCCAGCGGTACTTCCTGGGCCGAGCAGTTGCTGAATACGTTCTCCGCAGCCTAGGGGAGCTCAAAAATACGGGCACCAGCAGGTGCTGGACCTGGGGCCGGAACAGCAGTTGGCGGCTTCGCCGGCGTGGTCATCTCGCTGAAGGACCTGTCGTCTTCGATCTGGCTCTGGCACAAAAGACTCGGACGGCGGAGCCAACGCGGCCTGGAAGATCCGGAAGGTGATCGGGATCCCGGCTGAAACGGCCGATCCTTTTGTCGCCCATGCTGAAGGGCTTCGGCGCGGTGCCGCCGCTGATCAGAGACATCAATTTTTCGCTCGACGACCGCTACCTCTACGTCTCCTGCTGGGGCTCAGTGGGGTTTCGCCAGTACGAGCCGGGCCCGCGGTCTAGCCGATCCGGTGCGCTTAGGCAGGTGATTTTGGATATCTACGAGCTCTGTGCCCGTGTTTTCAACAGGTTACGAACCAGAGAAGCCCGACCTTTGGGCATTTTTCGCAATGAACTTTCTTAGATGTTCACGGAACGTGAACAATGTAATAATATGAACAAAGCGGACACGAGCCCCATGCAACGCACAACCGAACAGGCGATTATCGAGCAAGCGGCGCTTGCCGCCGAGCGAAAACTCGGCGTCGGAATACGTGTGCGAAAGGAACTACGTACGGCTCGCCGCGACACGTTCCGGCCCGATGCGGTGATTGCAATCACAGCCGACGGCCATACACACCGTTTTGTCGCCGAAGCCAAGGCCACCGATCGCATCGAGACGCTAGCATACGCAAATGCCCGGCTCCGACGGGCGATCGAACACGGTTTCCCCGGCTACCGCCCCCTTCTGATCGCGCCCTACATGACGCGAGCCCTCGCAGGCCATTGCCGAAAACTCAAGCTGCCTTTTCTCGATATGGCTGGCAACGCATACCTGGAGGCGCCCGGGCTCTTCATCTATACGACGGGAGAGCCTCGGCCCGACGCGGCCCCCGTGCAGACGCACCGCGCCACGACGGCGGCCGGCGCACGGGTTGTCTTCGCCTTGATCTGCCGACCGGAACTCATCCAAGCGACCTACCGCGAACTAGCGCTCGCCGCCGGCGTCGCGCTAGGAACGGTCGGAGGGGTTCTGGATGATCTTCAGGCGCGAGGATTCTTGCGGAAGGGCAAGCGCGCGCCCAACCTGCGCAATACGCGCCAACTCGTGGACGACTGGATCACACATTATGCGGCTACGCTCCGACCCAAGCTCCATCCACGCCGATTTCAGTGCGAGCCCGCCTTGCTCCTCGCTGCGGATTTCAAGCAACTCCACGCCTACTGGGGGGGAGAAGTCGCGGGCCAACGACTGACCGGATACCTGATGCCCGAGCATTTCCTGATCTACCTTGCTGGCCCGCTCAACCCGCTGCTTACCCAGGGCCATATGCGCTTGGCCGACAATGGCAACACCGAAATCCTCGATGCCTTTTGGCCGGAAGCCCTCATCGTCAATGCCGACCATCCAGACGCGGGGGCCGCGCCGTTGGCACCGTGGGCCAAGTCGGCGCGGGAGGCTGCGAAATTCACGCAGTGGCGGCCCGCCCCCGGCAAACAACGAGGCGCGGACCCGACCGGGCTGGGGCTCGAGGGGTCCCCGGCCCGGTCGAGCGTCAAGCGGGTCGAGTGGCGGAGCCACTCGGGGTCCCGCGCCAATCAAAAGCCGCGCGTCGTTCCACCGCTGCTTGCCTATGCCGATCTGATGATTACAGGAGAGGGGCGGAACCTTGAAACGGCGAAACTGATCTATGACAAATTCCTTGCCCCCGTTTTCGATGCGTGACGACCGCCCCCTGGAGGCGACTGAGGCGGAAGTTCTAGCTGCCGTTCACCGGGCACTGACGGCTGCGGACTGTCCCTATTTTCTGGTGGGCGCCATGGGCGGCGATCTCCTGCTCAGCCATGTCTTCGGATTGGCCGTTTATCGGGTCACACAGGATTTCGATTTTGGGGCGGCGGTTGATTCGTGGGACCGATTCGCGGCGGTCAAGCAAGCCATCGTTCGGGGAGGATTCGAGGCGCACCCGAGAATCGCCCACCGGCTTCTCTACAAGAGAGACGACAATGAGCACTCGTTCCCAATAGACGTGATCCCATTTGGCGGCGTGGCGACTCCCGAAGGTACATTGGCTTGGCCGCCGGACGCGGATTTCATCATGACCGTGACCGGCTTCGATGAAGCTTTGGCGGCTGCGGTACACGTCCATGTCGGAGCCGACCTGGACATCCCGGTTGCCTCGCTCGCTGGTCTGACCCTGCTCAAGTTTTTCGCATGGCGTGACCGCCACGCAATCAACGACAAAGATGCCACCGACCTTTACCGCCTCATGAGCAGCTATGGCGATGCTGGCAACGTTGATCGCCTCTATGGCGGCGAATTGCGCTTCCTTGAGGCAACGGGCTTCGATCTTCCCATCGCCGGAGCGCGACTTCTCGGTCACGATACCGCACGGATCTGCGCCGGCCCCACGCAAAACATATTGGGGGCGCTTCTGGCCGATGTTTCAGTCATGGAGCGGCTGTCAGAACAGATGGCCGGCCGTCGTGGCTGGAAAGATGAAGCGCATCAAAATTCCGTTTCGCGCCTCCTGTATGAGTTTCGTAACGGATTTCAGGAGTTTTTCGAGGCTCGGCGGTAGGCCACGCGCTGGGCTTTGGCCTGATCTGGGAGCGCCACCGATGTCTAAACGCCAACGGCGGGATCCTGCAGACTGCACGAAACAATCAGGCGGTGCAGCGCATGAGTAGCAACGTACGGTCGTCGCTGGCTGGGCCAAACGCTTGGACCTCGGCCCGGATGGCAGCGAGAGCAGCAGGGAGCGGCAAGACGGCGTGGTGAAAACAGCGTGTTCGATTAGCCTGCTTTGACGCCCTTGGCAAACTGGCTTGACACCCGCCCAGGACAATTCTGGCGACGGACACTTCTTGGACACCAAAATATTCAGGCCAGACCCGTGGGAAGCCGCTAGGCTCTTGATCAACAACGGGGGTAGGCCGGGAACCCGGGACTGGTAAAACAGTCTTGGGAGAACAATTTGACCGAATCCGAGATTCTGTTGGGCCTACCCGACCTTCAGTGTAACGGGATGGAGAGGCGAGGCAAGGGGA
>DATBPS010000185.1:0-20064 GCA_036561225.1 Terriglobales bacterium | reverse complement strand
TGCAGTTGCGGCAAAGGCAGGGCGGCCAGCGGCGCATGGGGATCGCACACCGCGCCCGCCACGGCGCCGGAGCCGTTCCAGTGAATTTCAGGTCCTTGGGCGCTGAAGGCGCAGGTTTCCACCGGCTGCGCGGCCGCCGCGTGCCACAGCGCCTGTCCGGTGGTGGCGTCGAACAGTTCCAGCCGCCCGCGCGTGGCGGGATGATTGTCTCCCACGTTGGCGGCGGCCACAAACCGGCCGTCGGGGCTGAAGCGCAGTTGCGCCAGAAACTCCGGAAAGGCAAACTCGCACCGGGGCTCGCCGGTCTCCGCGCCATAGGTGCGGAAATGCTTGTGTCCCATGGCGATCTCGGAACCATCGGGCGAAAACGCCAGGCGCGAGAGCAGGTACTCTTCCACCGCGAAGGATTGCACCGGTTCCAGGCGTATCATGACGTTCTCCGAGCCACCGCCACGCCGTCGCGCAGCGGCACGATCACCGGCTCCAGCCTGACATCGGCGTACAGTTTCCGGTTGAACTCCGCCATCGCCTGGGCCGCCCCGGCGGGTGGGTTCGCCAGCGCCGCTTCTCCGCGCCACAAAACGTTGTCAGCCACCAGCAGCCCGCCCCGGCGCAGCCGCGGTACGGCGGCGGCGAGCGCGCTCACGTACTGTTCCTTGTTGAGGTCCAGAAACACGATGTCAAATTCCCCCTCGGTGGCGGCAAACTGTGCCAGCGCTTCGCCCATCAGGATGTGAATCCGCTGCGCGCACCCGGCGCGCTGAAAATATCCCTCCGCCTCGGCGGCATTGGCGGGACTGTTGTCGGTGTAAAACACCTCACCCGCCGGACCCACCGCCTCCGCCCACCACAGGGTCGAGTAGCCGATCGCCGATCCCAGCTCAAACACCCGCCGCGCTCCCGAGACCTGCGCCAGCAGTCGAAACAATCGTGCCACCACCGGGCCCACGATGGGGATGTCGCGCTTTTTCGCCTGGGCCTCCATCTCCTCCAGCACCGTACCGCTGGCCGGTAGCAGTCGCTCGAGGTACGCCTCGACCTCAGGGGAGACGATCAAAGCGTTTGCCCCACCTGCATCTCCCACACCTCGCACGGAACTCCCAACTGACGCAGGTGCTGCCGCAGTTCCTCCGGCGTGCCCTTGAGCACCGGCCAGGTGCCGTAGTGGTTGGGCACCACATGGCTGACACCCAGCAGGCGGCAGGCATGGGCGGCTTCCAGAGGATCCATGGTGAAGTGTCCGCCGATGGGAAGAAATGCCACGTCAGGCCGGTAGATTTCGCCGATCAGCTTCATGTCGCCAAACACCGCCGTGTCGCCGGCAAAATAAGCGCGCAAACCTTCCGCAAACTCGATGACGAAGCCCGCCGGCTCGCCCAGGTACAGCGCCAGGCCGTCCTGTTCGATCGAGCTGGAGTGGTCGGCATGCACCATCGTCACCTTGGCACCGCCCGCGGTTACCGTTCCCCCTTTGTTGAACTGGACGACATTCGCGGCAGCCACGCCATTTTTGATCAGCCACATCCCCAGCTCGATCATGCACAGCACCTGCGCGTTGCTGGCCTTGGCCAGCGAAATGGCGTCGCTGGTGTGATCCGCGTGACCGTGGGTGAGCAGGATAAAATCCGCCAGCTTGGGATGCTTCTCCTTCTCCGGACACAACGGATTCGGCGTCAGGAAGGGATCGAGATAAAACGTCTTGCCGGCCGAACGAATGCGATAGGCGGACTGGCCCAGCCAGGTGATTTGCACGCCCCGAGTATCAAACATGGATCTCCATCTCCCTTATGACAAATATAGCCCACCGTTTACCGACAGTGTCTCGCCGGTGATGTAGGACGCCGCCTCGCTCGCGAGGAAGCGCACCGCCGCCGCCACTTCCGCCTCACTGCCGATTCGCCCCAGCGGAATACGGTCCAGCAGCTTTGTTTGCGCCGCTTCCGGCAACGCCGCCGTCATCGCTGTGGCGATGAACCCCGGCGCGACGGCGTTGACCGTGATGTTCCTGGATGCCACTTCCAGCGCCAGCGACTTGGTCAACCCGATCAGCCCCGCCTTGCTGGCCACGTAATTGGCCTGTCCGGGATTGCCCGAAAGTCCGACCACGCTAGCAATGTTCACCATCCGCCCCCAGCGTCCCCGGATCATGCCCGGGAGCACGGCTTGCGACAACAGGAAGGCCGCCGTCAGGTTGGTCTGGATCACCACATCCCAATCGGCCCGACTCATGCGCATCGCCAGTTGATCGCGGGTCAAACCGGCGTTGTTGACCAAAATGTCGAGCTTGCCGAACTGCGCCAGCACCTGCTTGACTCCGCTCTTGATGGACTCTTCGCTGGTCATGTCCATCTCCAGCACCAGCGCGCGTCCGCCGGCCGCGGTAATCTCCGCCGCCACCGCCTGGAGTTTCTCCCGATTGCGCGCCGCGCACACCACGGTCGCGCCGTCCTGGGCGAGCGCCAGGGCGATGGCCCGGCCAATGCCCTGCGACGCGCCGGTTACCAAGGCCACATGAGGCGTAACCGTTTCAGGCATTCTGCAGCACCTCCAACGTCTTTTGCAGTGAGGCCGCGTCTTCCACGTTGAGCGCGACCACGGACCGGTCGACGCGTTTCAGCAGACCCGCCAGCACGCGCCCCGGCCCCACCTCGACAAAGTGGGTCACCCCTTTGGCCAGCAATTCCCGCATGGAACGCTCCCACTGAACCGGCGCCGTCACCTGGCGAATCAAGGAATCGCGGGCTTCCTCGGCGCCTTCGATCAGCTCCGCGTCCACGTTGGTCATGAGCGGAACCTCCAGCTCACTAAAAAACGTGTTCCACAAATCCCACTGCAGGATCTCCTGCGCCGGCTGCATCAGGGCGCAGTGGAAGGGGGCGCTGACCGGCAGCGGTATGGCTTTCGCTCCGCGTTCCGCGGCCAGGCCACAGGCCCGTTCCACCGCCTCCTTGTGTCCGGCGATCACAATCTGTCCGGGGGCGTTGAAGTTCGCCGGTGAGCAGACCTGCCCCTGAGCCGCGTCGGTACAAAGCTGCTTCACCGCCACCGGCTCCATGCCCAGGATGGCGGCCATGGCCCCCACGCCCGCCGGCACCGCCTCCTGCATCAGTTCGCCCCGGCGCCGCACCACCTTGACCGCGTCTTTAAAATCCATTCCGGAGGCGCACACCAGCGCCGAGTACTCCCCCAGGCTGTGCCCCGCCACAAAATCGGCCTTGATGT
Organism: Terriglobales bacterium; assembly: GCA_036561225.1. Classification (GTDB taxonomy): domain Bacteria; phylum Acidobacteriota; class Terriglobia; order Terriglobales; family SCQP01; genus SCQP01. The sequence continues at coordinate 16,842 of DATBPS010000185.1, read as the reverse complement.
CGTGCGCGGCCAGCACGCGTGCCGCCGCGATCGAAACCGTCAGTATGGCGGGCTGGGTGTTGGCGGTGAGCTTCAGCTGCTCCTCCGGCCCGGCGAAGCATAGCTGGGAGATGGGCTCGCCCAATGCCTGATCGGCGGCTGCGAAGACGGCAGCGGCGGCCGGGAACTGGTCGTGTAACTCGCGGCCCATGCCCGCGTACTGCGAACCCTGGCCGGGAAAGAGGAAGGCTATGGTGGGCATGGCGGGTCAGGATTGAGCGGCGGGCTGCGGCTGCAGCGGGTGGATGCGTCCGATCTGGGTTTCAATCTCGAGGTTGATGTTGTGGGTCACCGACTCGGCGGCCACCCGGATGGCGTTTTTGATGGCTTTGGCGTTGCTCCGCCCGTGGCAAATGATCACCGTGCCGCGCACTCCCAGCAGGGGCGCGCCGCCGTACTCGCTGTAATCCAGCCGCTTCTTGAACTCCGCGAAGGCACGGCGCGACAAGAGATATCCCATCCGGCTGGAGAGCGACGATCCCAGCAGCTCCCGCAGCAGGCCGCGCACCGTCTCCACCAGTCCCTCGCTGATCTTGAGCGCCACGTTGCCCACGAAACCGTCGCACACTACCACGTCCACTTCGCCTCGGTATATGTCCCGCCCTTCGACGTTGCCCACAAAGTTGAAGGGCAGCTGCTTCAGCAAGCCGAACGCCTCCAGCGTGAGCTCGTTTCCCTTGATCTCCTCTTCGCCGATGGAGAGCAGCCCCACCCGCGGTCCCGGCACCGCGTCCTGGCGGTTGTTGCCCAGCACCAGCCGGCAGTAGATTTCGCCCATGATGGCGAACTGCTCGAGGTGCTCGGCGCGGCAATCCACGTTGGCGCCCACGTCAATCAGAATCGCTCCCCTGCCGCCCGCGGTGGGCACCACGGTGGCGAGCGCCGGCCGCTGCACCCCCGCCAGGCTCCCCAGCATCAGCTTGCTGGTGGCCATCACCGCCCCGGTGTTGCCGGCGCTCACCAGCCCCGACGCTTCGCCGCTCTTAACCAGCCGCGCGCACACATGTACGGAGGAGTCGCGCTTGGTGCGCACCGCCCGCAGCGCCTTGTCCTCCATGGTGATCACCTCGCTGGCCGGCACCACGCGGATGTTCTGCCGGTCGGCGGGCTTGTACGCCCCCAGCGCCTGCTGCAAGCGCGACTCGATCCCGACCAGCAGGATGTTCACGCCGTATTCGCGCGCCGCGGCGATGGCGCCGGCGACTTCCGGCACCGGCGCATGGTCGCTGCCCATGGCGTCGAGCGCAATCGTCGGTCGGCCTGGGCTGGGCGGGGTGGTCACGGGCAAAGGGGTGGGGACTACTTCTCCTTGACCTCGAAGACCTCGCGGTCCTTGTAAACTCCGCAGCGCGGACAGGCGCGGTGCGGCAGCTTCTTCTCGTGGCAGTTGGGGCACTCCGCCAGCGATCCGGCGCTGAGATGATCGTGCGCCCGGCGGGTGCTGGTGCGTTGCTTGGAGTGACGTCGTTTGGGATTCGGCATGGCTACTCTCCTAAATCTTCGGGCCCGGCTGGCGCAGCGTCTTCAGCGCGCTCCAGCGATCGTCGCCCACCGGCGGGCAGGCGCACGCGCCTGCATTCAAATTCGCCCCGCAACGGGGGCACAAGCCGCGGCAGTCGGGGCGGCACAGCGGCTGCATGGGCAGCGCCAGCAACACCTGCTCCCGCGCCACCTCCTCAATGTCCACTCCGGGGCCGGCGAAAAATCCGACCTCGGCGTCGGCCGGGTGGATCTCCACCTCGGCGCTCTCGCCGATCACCGACTCCGGCTGGTACAGCAGGTCAAAATCGCGATCCACGTCCATGGTGATCGGCTCCAGGCAGCGGGCGCAGGCCGGGGCAATGTCGGCGTGCAGATGGCCCTGCAGCCTCATACCCTCCCCCGCCAGCCGCGCCGTGCCCTGAAACCGCAGCTCCCCGGTCACCTCCGGCACCCCCGCCAGCGCGGACGTGTCCTTCCCGGCCGTCCAGTGGAGGTCAAAGGGCAGCGGATGCAACCGCAGGTCCTGGACTTCGATCAATTTCACCGTCTTGGAAATGGTGGGCGCCATAGGACTCGAACCTATGACCTCCGCCGTGTGAAGGCGGCGCTCTAACCAACTGAGCTAGGCGCCCGCAAACTCATCTAGTCTAGCAAATGCGGGCGCGGAACCTTCCGGCCCCGCGCCCGCCCTGGCTTTTAGAAGCCGGCGAAGACGATCACCAGCGTGTACAGCGCCAGCGACTCGATTAGCACCAGACCAAAAATGAAGATGAACCGCACATGGCTGGCGGCCCCGGGGTTGCGCGCCACACCTTCGGCCGCCCCCTTGGTGGCGAGGCCCTGGCCGATGCCGCAGATGCCCGAGGCAATACCCATGCCGATCGCCCCCAGCTTCAGGGCGGGAGCGGAGGCGCCGCCCTGCGCCAGCAGCGGCGAGGCGAACAACAGCGCGCTCAGGGTGGTGAACAGATACATCAACTTAAGACGCATGAGAGCTCCTTCGATTCACACATGATGGCCCGTTGGCGGTGGTTCCCGTATGCGCTGGGGCGTTACGGTCTCACACAACGGGGTACAGCATGACCGCGGATCAGTGCTCCTCGGCGGTCGCGCCGGAGAGATAAACCATGGTCAAAACCAGGAAGATGTAGGCCTGCAGGAAGGCCACGAACACGTGCAGTCCCATGAAGACGATGCCCAACACCGGCAGCAGGGCCATAAAAATGGTGACCAGCAGCTCGCCGGCGAACATGTTGGCGTACAGTCGCACGCTGAGCGAGAGAATGCGCGCGAAGTGGCTGATGATCTCGATCACCACCACCAGCGGCGCCATCCACCAGATGGGTCCCAGGAAAGTCTTGGCGTACTTCCCCACCCCCATCTTCTTCAGTCCGACCGCGTGGTAGTAAATGAAGGTTGCCACCGCCAGCCCAATGGTGGTTTCGATACCCGCCGTGGGCGACTCCAGGCTGGGAATCAGCCCGATAAGATTGCCGATCAGAATAAAAATCGCCAGCGTGAAGAGGTAGGGGAGAAAGCGCGAACCGCCGTGGCCGATGACTTCCTCGCTGTGGTCGCTGATGCCGTTCCAGCTCAGTTCCAGAATGTGCTGCCATCCGCGCGGCTGGTCCACCGACAGCCGGGTCCGCTGCCAGGCGGCGTACAGCATCAGGATCAGCGCCACCAGCACCTCCATGGCGAAGGTGTTGGTGATCGGCGCCGCCGCGTCTGCCACGGGGACGTGCAGCAGGTGGAAGAGCCCCGTCACCGGGACGGCGAAGATGGCGTTGAGGATGTGGGTGAACCAGAGTTGTTCCATAGCAGCCGCAGGCCCTCCCCCAGGGCGGCCGCAGGCACGGCAAACAGCCCGCCCAGCACCGGCCCCAAAGGCAGTAAACGACTGATAATTATAGCGAATACACAGCCTGCCAGCAAGGCAAAGCGGAGGAAAAAGCCGGCCAGACCCCAGCGCATGGGCGCGGACACCGTCTGGCCGGCGGCGGCCCGGATCAGCGCCGACGCGCCGGCATACAGGCCGGCAAAATTGACCAGACTGAGCAGCCCACCGGCCGCCACCCCCACGCCGGCGGCTGGGCCGCGCCACCAGCCCACGACAACCGCCGCCGCCAGCGTCAGGCCGCCCGCCAGATAAAAGACTCTCGTCTCGGGCGCCCTTGCCATGCTCATGCGCTCTTGTCGCGGCCCACGGTGCGCACAATCTCCACCATGCCCGCCGCGCAGCCCAAGAGGACGAAGATCACCGTAAAGGTGTGGCCGCCGCCCATGTGTCCGTCAATTTCGTAGCCGATGGCGAAGCCGATCAGCGCCGCCGCCGGCACGGTCATCGCCAGGCCCAAGTAGGTTCCCACCTGGCGCCAGACACTGCCCCAATTGTCGCCGGCCGGGCTCACGGCTGCTGCCGGTGCTTGATCTTCGGCAGCGGCCGGCACTCGCCGCACTGTTGGCCACCCGGTTTCCCGCCCAGCGACGATTGAGCGCTCGCCGCCAGCACCGGGAACCTGGCCTCGTGGTCCACCAGCAGCCGCAGTTGATCTTCGGGAATCGCGCCCGGAATCAGCCGCCCGTTTATGAATAGTGTCGGCGTGCTCACCACCCCCAACTTCTTGCCGTTGGCGATCGAGGCCTCCACCGCCGCATGAGTGGCCGGCTTGGCCAGACAGGCGTCATAGGCGGAAGAACCGGCGCCCGCCTCGGACGCCAGCTCGCGCAGGCGCCGTGGAGCGGTCGCCAGAGTAATCTGATCCTGGGCGGCGAACACCGCCTTCTCGAAGTTCCAGAACTTGTCCGAGCCCTGCTCCGCCACGCACACCCCCGCCTCGGCGGCCGGCATGGACCAGGGATGAATCTGGGTCAGCGGAAAGAATTTGAACAGCACCCGCACCTTCCCCGGATCGGTGTTCAGCAGCGTTTCAATGGCGGTGGATTCTTCCTTGCAATACGGACACTCCAGGTCGCTGTACTCGACCAAGGTCACTGGCGCGCTCGCCGCACCGACGGCGGGCACACCGCGGGTGTCAATCAGCGACCGGTTCCCCGCCCAGGGGTCGCCGCTCAGCTTGTTTACCTCGCCCTCGATGATTTCCTTCCCGTCGGGGGTGATGTAGTAGGTCGCTGTCTTGGTCTGTGCCCCCTTGGCCAGCAGTACGGTCGCGGTGCGCAGTCCGCTGGCGTCGGGCGCCGAGAGGGACTGAACCTCGAGCTTGTCCAGACCCTGCCATCCCAGGCTGCGGTCGAGAAAGGCGTGCACGCGCGCCTTCAGTGCCGCATCCGGCGCGCTGGTCGTCCGCGGCCGCGGGGTCTGCGCCACCGCCAGGCCGCCGATCAGGAATAGTGCCAACCCTAAATGTCGTGTCATAAATTCTCCATGAATGCCGCCACCATCTCCGTTGGCAAGCTGCCGCCGGGCCGCGCCGGGGCTTCAAAGCGCTGCGCGATGGGCAGCCGCCGCCCCATACCGAACGCCTTCTTGGAAATCTTCAGGCCGGGCGCGGCCTGCTGCCGTTTGTACTCGCTGTGTTCGATCCGCCGGATCAGCGCCCGCACCAGCGCCGCCTCCAGATGCAGACTTTCGGCGATCGCCTCCGGCCCCCGCGCCTCTTCCATATAGCCGCGGATCACCGCGTCCAATACCTCGTAGGGCGGCAGGTCATCCTGGTCCCGCTGATTGAACTTCAGCTCCGCTGTCGGCGCCCGCTCCAGCACCGACCGGGGAATCACCTCCCGCTCGCGGTTGCAGTACCTCGCCAACTCATATACCTGGGTCTTGAAGACATCCGCCAGCACCGCCAGACCACCCGCCATGTCGCCGTACAGGGTGCAGTACCCCATCGCCATCTCGCTCTTGTTGCCGGTTGAGAGCACCAGCGCTCCGCTCAGGTTCGACAACGCCATCAGCACCAGGGCTCGCAGGCGGGATTGCAGATTCTGGCGGGTGAGGTCGGAGGCGCCGGCCTCCGCCGCCTCCAGTGGCGCGGCCAGCGTTCCCAAGGCGGCTTCGAACCATGGTTCGATGGAAATGGTGCGCAGCTCGATGCCCAGCCGCTCGGCCACCGCTGCCGCGTCGGCGCCGCTTTGGGGGCTGGAGAACCGGCTGGGCAGGTACACACCGCCCACCTGCTCCGCTCCCAGCGCCTCCACCGCCAGCGCCGCGGTGAGCGCCGAGTCCACGCCGCCGCTCAACCCGATCAATACCCGCGCGAAACCGCACTTATGCACATAGTCCCGCGTCCCCAGCACGAGCGCCCGCGCCATGGCTTCGATTTCGCTGCCCGGCGCCGGCTGCACTTCTCCGGGCAGGGCCTCGTCCTGCGCGCCGATCTCCACCAGCAACAGATCCGGCTCAAAGCAGGCGGCGCGGGCACGCAGCGTGCCGTCGGCGCCGAGCGCCATCGAGCAACCATCGAAGATCAACTGATCGTTGCCGCCCACCTGATTGGCCAGCAGCACCGGCACCCGGTACTGGCGCGCGATGGCGCCCAGCATCTCCTGCCGCAGTGCGATTTTGCCCGCCGTGTAGGGAGAGGCGGAGATGTTGATCAGCAGGTCGGCGCCCGAGCGCATCTGCTCTTCCACCGGATCGCGCTCATACAGCAGCCGCTCCTGACGCTGCGGCCAGTAGTTCTTATCGTTCCATGCGTCCTCGCAGATGGTGACCGCGATCCGCAGCCCCCGCCACCGCCAGATGCGCTGTTGGGTCGCTGCCGCAAAATTGCGCGACTCATCAAACACGTCATAGGTGGGCAGCAGCATCTTCGACTGCTGAAACGTGACCTCGCCGTTTTCCAGCACCAACGCGCTGTTGTGCACGCTCTTGCCGCTGGCCTCGGGCGCCGGCGTGGCGCAGCCGCATAGAATGGCGATCTCCGGCACGGCGCGCGAGGCCTTCCTCAGCCATTGTTGGCTCTCGGCCACAAACTCCGGCTTTTCGAGAAGATCCAGCGCTGGATAACCGCAGATGGCCATCTCCGGGAAGATGACCAGTTCGGCACCCCGTTCGCGGGCCTGCCGCGCCTGGGCAACGATCTGGTCATGGTTGGCCTCCAGCGCCCCCACGGTGGGGTTGATTTGGGCCAGTGCAATGCGCATTAGGACCAGTTTACTGTGGCACGGCCACTTTTTGCAGGCACAGCCTGTCTTTGCCGGGGGCTGCGCCCCCGACGCCTCCCGATGGTCGGCTCCCCTCGGCCGCGACGGGATCGGCCGAGCGGAGCGAGAGGCAGAAGTCTTTCCCCGGCAACGAAATGGGAGCTGGAAGGGAACCCCCATTACTGGGCCTCGATTTTGCTTCCGGCGAGGCAAATCGGCCGTCGCCGCGACTGGGGCCGCCCCCCCATTGGCCAGCGTTCAGTGCCTAGTTTGAGGCGTGGCGAGCGGGGCGCTTGGCTGGGAACGCGGCCACGTGCCCATAATGGGGACTCTTTATGGACGCGGACGATATCCGGCGGCGCGCGCTGGAACTGTTTTCTCAGGGCTATGCCGCCCAGTTGCAAGGCGAACTGGGCCAGGCGGTGGATCTGTATACAGAGTCCATCGCTTGTTGTCCCACCGCCGAGGCTTACACCTTCCGCGGTTGGGCCTATTCCTTCCAGGGAAACTATGAACAAGCGATTGAGGAATGTCTGCAGGCGATTGCCCTCGACCCCGACTTCGGCAACCCCTACAACGACATCGGCGCCTATCTGATCGAACAGGGCAAGCTGGATGAAGCGGTGGGCTGGCTGCAAAAGGCGGCCCGGGCACCGCGCTACGACAGCCCGTTCTTTGCCTGGTTTAACCTGGGCCGCGTCTACGAGCGCCTGTGGAAACTGGACAAGGCGGAGGCAAGCTTCGCCCGGGCGCTGGAGTGCAACCCGGGATATGCGCCCGCCCGGCACGCCTGGCGGCGCCTGCGGGCACGCTGGAACTAGCCGGCGCTTAGACCTGGAAGGACGACCCGCAGCCGCAGGTGTGCTTCACGTTGGGGTTGTTGAACTTGAAGCCGCTGCCTTCGAGCGTCTCGAGGAAATCCACCTCACAGCCGTCAAGGTACATGAGGCTCATGGGGTCCACAAAAACCTTCAGATCACCGTACTCGATGGTTTTGTCCTGCGCGGTGCCAGCATCAAACTGCATCGAGTAGCTGAAACCGCTACAGCCGCCACCGACCACGGCCATGCGCAGACCGCCGGGAGACGGTTCCTGCTGGGCCAGAATTTCCTTCACCTTCTCGATCGCCTTGGGGGTGAGTGTGACCATGGTTTTTCTTCAACCTCGCAGGTCCAGTTTACCATGAAGACATGGCCCCCCGCACCACTGCCACCCGCTGGGAAGAGGACTCGCTGGGCCGTATCCGGGTGCCGCGCAGCGCTCTGTGGGGAGCGCAGACCCAGCGCGCGCTGGCCAATTACCCGATCAGCGGGCAACGCGCCGCCCCATCGCTGATCGCCGCCTACGGGTGGCTGAAGTGGGCGCTGGCGGGCGCCAATGCCGCCGCCGGCGAGCTCCCGCCGGGCATCGGGCGCGCCATCCAGCGCGCCGCGCGCGAGGTGGCCGAGCATCGCCTCGACGCCCAGTTCCCGGTGGATGTATTTCAGGCCGGCGCCGGCGTCTCTTTCCACATGAACGTCAACGAGGTCATCGCCAACCGCGCCCAGGAACTGCTGGGCGGCGAGCGCGGCGTCTATGATCGCGTTCATCCCAACGACCACGTCAACCGCGGCCAGTCCACCAACGACACCTTCCCTTCCGCCCTGCGCATCGCCCTGCGTCTGGAGATGGACCGCCTGCAGCCCGCCGCAGCCGAGTGCGCCGAGGCCTTTCGCCGCAAGGGCGTTGCCTTCGCCGCCATCGTCAAGTCGGGTCGCACCCATCTGCAAGACGCCGTGCCGATGCGCCTGGGGCAGGAGTTCGCCGCCTACGCCGTCACCCTGGACGCCGCCGGGAGAGAACTGAGCCATGCCGGCGACGGGCTGCTTGAACTCGGTCTGGGGGGCAGCGCCGCCGGCACCGGACTCAACGTCAACCCGCACGTGACCCGCCGCGCGCTGCGCTTGCTGGGCGAACAAACCGGCCACCGCTGGCTTCAGGCCGGCGATCTGTGCGCCGCCATGCAGAGCCAATTCCCGGTATCGGTCACCTCGGCGGCGATGCGCAATCTGGCGCTGGAGCTGATTCGCATCAGCAACGACCTGCGTCTGCTCTCCAGCGGACCGCGCACCGGCCTACACGAAATCATCCTTCCGGCGCTGCAGCCGGGTAGCTCGATCATGCCGGGCAAGATTAACCCGGTCATGCCGGAGATGCTGGCCATGGTGGCCTTTCAGGTGGTGGGCAACGACACTGCCGCGGCGCTGGCCCTGCAGGCGGGCCAGTTGGAACTGAACGTCATGATGCCGGCGATGGCGCTGGCCACGCTGCAATCGGCCGGTATCCTGACCCACGCCCTGCGCCAGTTCACCCGCTTATGCGTCCGCGGCATACGCGCCGACGCCGCCCGCTGTCGCGCCTACGCCGCCCACACCCTCTCCACCGCGACCGCACTCAATCCTTATATCGGCTATCACCGCACCGCCGAGCTGGTGCAAGAGGCCCTGCGGAGCAATCGCCCGCTGCTGGAGCTGGCGCTGGAGAAGAAACTCCTGCCCCCGCAGCAACTCCGCCGCCTGCTGACCCCTCAGTAGACTTGGGTGCCGAGCAACAGGCTGTTGAGGTTGATGGTCTTCCACGCGCCGCGTTCGATCGCCGCGCGGATCTGGGTGGCGCTCTTGCCCGCCTGGACCTGCTGATAGGCGTACACGCCTTCCATCATGCAGGTCTGGCAGATGGAGGCATGTTCACCGGCGAAGCAATCGAGCAGGCTGTGATGGCCGACCTCGTTGTCGCAATGGCAGTAGCAGGGCTGCTGGTACAACACGGCGCGCACTTTGGCGGCCATGGCGTAGGCGGCCTGCACGCGGGGATCGTTGAACGACTTGGGATCGAGTGTGGGCGGAAGCCCCTTGGCGCCGTCCTTGGGCAGGGCGCGATGGTAGGCGGGGGTATCGCCTTCCCGCACCACCGGCGCTTCCTGCGGTCCGGCCGAGGCGCTGCCTTTGGGCTCCTGCACCTGGCTGACCATCTCCATGTGGGCCATGTTCATGCCCGCCATGTTCATACCGGCCGAGTCCATCCCGGTCATCGTGGCGGTCTTGGCAGCCGGCTTTACGGCGGGCTGTTGGGCCAGCGCGGCGACGCCGGCGACCAGCAGCAGGGCAACAAGGGCACCCGGAATCCTCATAAGCGCATTGTATTCTAGTTTGGCTTGGGCATGGTGGAACAGCTGCAGTACCTGCCGGTGCGGGCCGCCATGGCCGCCCTGGGCAGTCTTCCGCGCCGTCAAGCCCGCCGGTTGGGCATGGCTATCGGCTATGCCTTCTATTACCTGCACCCTCGTCTGCGGCGGGTGGGCCGCATCAACCTTGAGCTTGCCTTCCCGGCCCTGCCGGAGGAAGAGCGCGAGCACATCCTCAAGGGCGTCTACCGCGGGCTGGGCCGCCAGATGGCCGAGTTCTGCCTCCTCCCACGTCTGGGACGAGAGCAATTGCCCGAGGTGATGGACATCGTAGGCCTTGACCATTACCTGGCAGCTCTGGCCAAAGGTCGTGGCGTGATCTTCCTCACCGGCCACTTCGGCGCTTGGGAGCTCTCCAGCTTCGGCATGAGCCTTGCCGGCTATCCGGTGAGCTTCATCGTCCGCCCTCTCGATAACCAGCCCCTCGACGCGCTGGTCGGGCGCATACGCGGACTGCACGGCAACACCGCCATTGCCAAGCACGAATTTGCCCGGGGCCTGCTGCAGGCCATGCAGGCCAACCGCACCGTGGGCATTCTCATGGACCAGAACTCGGCGCCGCCGCAAGGCGTGTTCGTGCCCTTCTTCGGCACGCCGGCCTGCGCCGCTACCGGACCGGCGCGGATTGCGCTCAAGACCGGCGCGGCAGTCATTCCCGCCTGGGCGCTGTGGGAAGAGGCGCAACAGAAGTACGTTCTGTATATGGAGCCGGCGCTCGAACTGGCCCAATGCGGCGACGAGAAACAAGATGTGGCCACCGCCACCGCCCAGTTCGCCGCGGTGCTGGAAGGCTGGGTGAGGAAGTATCCCGACCAGTGGCTGTGGGTGCATCGGCGCTGGAAGACGCGCCCGGCGGGTGAGGCGCCTCTCTATTGATGTCCCGTGCTGTGCAACGTACGCTGCCGGTCGTGGCCGCCGTGGCCCTGGGGTGGGTCACGCTGCTCGCCGGCCTGGGAGGCTTCGGCCTGCTGGGGCCGGACGAGCCGCGCTACGCCGCCATCGCCGCCGCCATGGCGCGCACCCACGACTGGATCACCCCCCGGCTTTGGGGCGCGGCGTGGCTGGAGAAGCCTGTCCTCTATTACTGGTTGGGCGGCCTCAGCGACCGCCTGCACGGTGCAGCCACGGCCGCCTCCTCGCGTTTGCCCAACGCGGTGTTGGCGCTGGCGATGATCGCCGCTCTCGCCCTCTTTCTTCGCCGCGTTTGCAGCGCGCGGGCCGCCTGGTTGGCGCTGTTTCTGGGCCTGACCAGCGCTTTTGTGCTGGGGTTCGGCCGCGCCGCCACCACCGACATGACGCTCACCGCGCCGCTGGCCATGGCCATGATGGCGCTCTATTTGTGGATCGCCGAGCGGCGCGCCGCCTGGCTCAACGGCGCCGCCGCCGCGCTGGCCCTGGCCACCTTGGCCAAGGGGCCGGTGGCGGTCGTGCTCGCCGCCCTGACCCTGATCGGCTTCGCTGCCACGCAACAGCGCTGGCCACTGTTGCGGGATTGTCTTCGCCCCCTCCCCATCCTCATTTATTTCGCCCTCGCCGCTCCCTGGTTCATCGCGGTGCAGATGGCGAACCACCAGTTCGTCCGCGAATTCTTCCTGCAGCACAACCTGGAGCGCTTCGCCAGCAACCGCTTCGACCATCCCCAGCCCTTCTGGTATTACTTGCCGGTGCTGCTGCTCGCCCTCTTCCCGTGGACGGGATGGCTGGGCCTGCCGCTAAGGCAGGCCTGCTGCCGGCTGCGCGCCCGGGGGTTGCGTCGTGGCTGGGACGGCCGCGACGCGCCGCTGCATTTCTGGCTGCTGACTTGGCTGCTGGCCCCGCTGGTCTTTTTTTCGATCTCTCAATCCAAGTTGCCGGGGTATCTGCTTCCGGCCATACCCGCCGCCATTGCGCTCATTTCGGTGGTTGCAGCCAGGCAGTGGAGCAGCCTGCCCCGGTGGCCACTGGTCATCTCCGCAGCCTGCACGGCGCTGCTCCCCGCCGCGGTGCGTGCCGCCCCCTGGTTCGTCGCCCCCCGGGCGCAACGTATGCCCTGGACAGTTCTGGCCGCCGATCCCGGCTTATGGATGCTGACCGGCATTACCCTGCTGCTGCTTTTGCTGCTTGTCTACCGACGCCGCCCTGCCGTGCTGGTCGTTGCCACCTGTATCATCGTCGCGGTCGCGGTATACACCCTCAGCCATGGACCGAACGCAAGAGCGATCGATGTGGCACTGAGCGGAGAGCCTCTGGGAAGCCAATTGGAGGCGCAGTGTAATTCCGGCTTACCGGCAAGCTGTGGGACCGTTCCCCTTTATGTCTGGAGACTGAACCGATCGTTGTTGTATGGCGCACAGTTTGAGCTGAACCACGAAGTGGCGCCGTGGCCGGAAACAGGCCCGTTACCCACAAATGCCGTCGTTCTGATGGACCGGTCGGCTACGCCAGACTTTGTGGCCGAATTTGGGAACCGGTTCGAGCTAGCCAGGATGTCGCGCTTCCAACCCGCTCCGATTGACAATGCCTCATGGATTGCCGTCCGCGTTCGCCATCGTTGAAGGCGCTGGGCCGCAAGGTAGCGAGCACAGATCTGGTCGAGGGCCGTACCGCTGACCACGCCGAGCTGGCCCAAGCGTGAAACTTCCTGCGCCAAGCGCCCGTGGGAGATGCCGCCGCCCATACCTCCCTGAATGACCACCGGCCAGGTTGCCATGTCCCTATTGTGGGAAGTGGCGGGGGAGGGGACGTGTAAAAGGTTTGTAAATTAGAGGTTGGTGGAGGCGGTGGGAGTTGAACCCACGTCCGAGAGTGCTGCCGATGAGGAGAACTACGAGCGTATTCCGTTCCGTGGTGTCTCGCGCCGCGCGGTCAGAGCGGACAAGAGCCGCTCGGCGCCAGCCCCTTGCTTCTTGCGAAGCTCTCGCCTACCGCACCAGGACGCGCGCGACGGGCCAGCCTGCAAAAATGACGCCCACTCCAGGCCTACAGGCGAACCCAGGTGAACGACGCCACTAATTAAGCAGCGTATGCCAGTTGATTAGAATTGGCACTTGTGGTTTTCCATGCGATTGCGGGAGCATGGAACCCGGCACGCCTCCTCATCTCATCCACTCCCGTCGAATCCGGGACGCCCCCAGACCGAAGAAGCTAGTACGATTATAGCAGTAGCCGTGCTGCTTACCGAGACCGAACTGCGTGCCGCGCTGGAACCGCTGCTGGAACGCCTGTTGACCGAACGCCTGCGCCTGTTCCGGCTGGATCTGGAACCGCGTATGCAGGCGCTGATCCAAGCGGCCTTGGAGCCGCGGAACGCCTCCGAGTTGCAGGACGGCCTGTTGCGGTTACGGCAGACCTCCGGCTTAAGCGCCTGCTTTACGGCTCTCTTTGAACTGACGGAAGCGTGGGTTGGGCGGCAACGAGCCTTACTGGTGGTGCACGATGGCCAGGCAGCGGTATGGAAAAGCTCCGGGCTGAGCTTGCCGGCTCGATTTCCGCTACAACGGCAGGGAGAAGTACTTCGGGGTGGAAGTCACCTCGATGTCCGAGTGCAGGACCGGGTGGTTGGACAACTGTACTGGCCAGGTGAGGCGCTGGGAGCGGCGGCACGCACCAAAGTGGAATTGCTGATCCAGTGGGGCGGTCTGCTTCTGCTGGAGCGCGCCTTGGGCAGCCGACCCGTGGCGGCCGTGCTCCCGCCGGCGGCGGCGGGCACGAGCCTTGCCCCACCCGTGGCCGGCCGAAGGGATGGTTCGCCGGCGCAGCGGTTTGCCACGCTGTTGGTAGAAGATTTGAAGCTGTATTTGCAAAGGGAACGAGGGCCGGAATTTGCCACCGGGCAAGCGACAGGAGACTGGCGCAGCCGCTTTGCACCGGAGTTGGAGCGGTGCCGGCGGGCATTCGCTGAGCGTTTTGCCGAGGGGAATGGGGCTGCGATGAATATCTTCGAGGAGGCCGCGCCACGATTGGTCGAATAGCGGGCGTTGGCGGATTGGCCGCGCTGCTGGCGGTGCTGCCTCAAGCAGGCCCCGCGCGCAGTTTTCCACGAGCTGCAGCAAGACTGTATTTGAGCACAGGTACGGCGCCGGCGGTAAGCCTGTCCGGCCAGGCGGCATCACCGTCGGCGGACGAGGTGAACCAAGCCGAACAGCAATTGCGGGAGGTGGCCCAAGATCCGGGAGCCAGCACGCGAGAGAAGGCGCTGGCGGCGTATGTTCTGGGCCGAGGCGAGGCGGCGCAGGGCAAGACGGCAGCGGCACAGCAGGACCTGGCCAGAGCGGCACAATGGATACCGGTTCGCGATGCCGCCACGGCTGACCTGGTGCGGCTGCTGGCGGCGGCACATGACAACGCCGGAGTGTTGAGCGCGGCGCAGTTGTACACGGTGAGGAGCGACGATCCGTTCGCGGCCGTGATCGGCAAGACGGCCGCGCGCGCGGCCGGGGCGGCGAAGGAGTGGCAGGCAGCCGGGGAGTGGGCGCGGCGCTTTCCCGATGACCCGGAGATGATCTGGCTGCAAGCCCAAGCGGCCGACAACCTGGGAGACGCAACCACGGCGGCGCGGCTGGAACGCCGGCTGGTTTACGAATATCCGGCATCAAGCGAAGCCAAGGCAGCGATGCCGCAGTGGCTCGACCAACTGCAACGCAACCCAGGACTGGGGGCCGACTGGAAGCTCACCGAACAACAGGCGGCGGCGTGGAACGCCGCGGGGAAATACCAGGAGGCGGCCGATGCCTGGGCGCGAGCGGAAGGGATGGCTCCAGCCAAAGAGCGGGCGCATCTGCTGGGACTCGAAACCCGCGCGTGGCTGAACGCCGGCCATCTGACCACCACAGCCACCCAGCTGAAACGCCTCCTGCACACCAGCCAACGGGCCGAAGGGCTGGAGCTGGAAGTCGAACTGGCCCGGCGCAAGGGGCAGTCGGAGGATATCGCGGCACCGCTCGGGGCACTGGGCAAGGAATTCGCCCACAGTGTGTGGTATGCGCGCGCGCTGCACGAGGCCGGAAACGATGCAGTGCTGGCCGGCGATGATGCCGCGATTGAGGCACGGTTCGAGCGACTGCAGCGGCTGTTTCCCCGCTCAAGCTATGGGCCGTCGGCGCTTTGGCGCGCGGCATGGACGTCTTTCCGGCAAGGCGCGGCGCGGACTCCGGCGCTGCTGGAGAAGTATCTGCGGCAGTATCCGCAGGGGCCTGCGGCGGTGGATGCGCTGTATTGGCGGGGCGTGTGGGCCGAACGCCACAGCGACTCCAGGCTGGCACAGGCCTGCTTTGAGGCTGCGGCAACCCATTTTCCAGGCACCTACTTTGGACAGCAAGCACGAAAGCGGGTCGGGAGGGATTCCGCCCCAAGAGCGCGGGCCACTTGGCTGGAACAGTTCGCAAGCCATCCCGCCACACCGGAGGCCACCCCCATGCCGGCGGCCGATGCGGACGATGTGCAGCGAGCCACATGGCTGCAGCAAGCGGGTCTGCTCGATCCCGCAGCCGCCATCCTGGCCCACGTTGCCTATGCACTGCCCGCCCGGGCTTCGCTCACCGTTGCGCGGCAGTTGGCAGCGATTGACAGCGAGCGCGGGGCCTGGAGTCAAGGCATGACAGTGATGATCCGTGCGGTACCGAACTATATGGAACTGCGGCCCGACCAACTGTCGCAGGAAGACTGGCAGGCACTGTTCCCTGCCCCTTTCCCGCAAGACCTGGCGGCGGTGGCGGAGCACTTCGGGCTGGACCAGAACTTGCTGCGGGGATTGATTCGACAGGAATCAGGGTTCAATCCCACCTCGCTGTCGCGTGCCTATGCCCGAGGGCTCATGCAGTTGGTGCTGGATACGGCTCGCGGTCGTTTGCGGCAGTTGCCGACGGAGTGGCAAAGGCTGAAGGGGCCGGGGCGGCTCTCGGCGGATGATTTATACAATCCGGCGCTCAATGTGGCACTGGGGGCGGCGGAGTTGCAGGGGCTTTTGCAGCAGTTCGGTCAGCCCGCCTATGCACTGGCCGGCTATAACGCCGGAGCTTCCCGGGTGCAGGCGTGGCAACAGGAATTTCCAGGAGTGAGCCTGGACGAGTTCATCGAATCGGTGCCGTTTAGCGAGACCCGCGGGTACATCCAGGCGGTGCTACGGAACGCCACCCGTTACCAGGAGATCTACAGCCACCCCTAGCCACGAACTTGCATTGTCGAGCGCAAAGTGATTTGATGGGGGCACGCAGGAAAGGAGGTGGTCCAGTGGAAATTTCTGGCAGCAAATGTAGCAAGACTTGGACTTGCGAGGTGGCTGGGGCTTAGAGGCGTTGCGCCTCGGTAAGCTGAGCGTGGCGAACGCCACAGCCAAATTCAACCATCCACCGCCTCGGGCATGGCCCGGGGACATCCACGAAGGGCCCCGGGAGACCGGGGCCTTTCGTTTATTTTTACGGAACAGCGCAACTCCCAATTGGGAGTTGGGTTCTTAGATGCAACCCGTAAGCGCACCCAAGGGCTTGGGGGGCGAAAGCCTCCCAAGCCCTTTTCGTTGGCGCGGAAGCGTGGTACAGTGGGGTTCTTCCTGCGGGAGTAACTCAGTGGTAGAGTGCGACCTTGCCAAGGTCGAAGTCGCGGGTTCGAATCCCGTCTCCCGCTCCAATTCCCCTACAACTCAACTTCACCGCTGTCCATTTATTGGCGCGGGACCCCGAGTGGCTTCGCCACTCGACCCGCTTGACGCTCGACCGGGCTGGGGACCCCTGGAGCCCCAGCCCGGTCGGAGCTTTGATTGGCGCGGGACCCCGAGTGGCTTCGCCACTCGACCCGCTTGACGCTCGGCCGGGCTGGGGACCCCTGGAGCCCCAGCCCGGTCGGGTCCGCGCCTCGTTGTCTGCCGGGGCCACTACGTGAATTTCGTAGCCTTCCGCGCCGACTTGGCCCACGGTGCCAAGGGCGCGGCCCCCGCGTTTCGCTCAGAAACTGTAAAGGATGTGACCGGATCAAGTTGTAAACGATGTGCCCGGCCGGTCACGTTGCCGAGCGTGGCC
>DATBPS010000184.1:0-5071 GCA_036561225.1 Terriglobales bacterium | reverse complement strand
TTGGATTTGGACCGGGTCCTCGCGTCTGCAGTCGCTGCGGGAAGTCCTGGCAGGGAGCTACTATCGCCTCGGGCCGCTGCTCTGGGACTTGGTGCTGGTTTTCTTGGCGCTTTCCGTCATTACCATTGCCAGCATCGGCTGGAACGAGACCAGCCGCCGCCGGGACGAGCTGAGGTTGCGGTTGGCGCTTGGCGGTACGCCGCTGCGGGTTTGGCAGGGTCAGTGCATCGAGACGGCGGGGGTGCTGCTTGCGGTTGCGCCCATCGCCGCGCTCTTGAGTTGGGCATCGGAGCGGGCGATTACCACCTACTTTGCGATCCCGACAGGCTTTAATGCTCATCTCGCCCAATTCGACCTCCTCATAGGGTTGGTTGTCCTGGGGGCTGGTGCAGCGGCTCTGGCGATTCCGCAATGGTACGTTTTGAGCTCCGTCAATCCAGGACCCAGCAAACGCGGGCCGTCGTCAAGGCGAGGTGGCGCTTTCGTTGCAGGATCCGCCCTGGCCGTTCCCGTTTCCATTTCCGCTCTCGTTCTGGCTCTCTCCGGCTTTTTAGTTCGCTCCGCCGTATTGACCTCAACCATTGATCCCGGGGTCCGCCCGCAGGGCACGTACGTCGCCAATGTGAGCCTGCCGGACGGCCAGGAAAGGTTTGAGGTCAGGCCTGGCGATCGTAACCTTACCCTGTCGGAGCGGACCAGAATGCGACTGCTCAGGCAGAGCCAGTATGCCCGCGAAGTTAGTTTTGAACTCGAGCAAATGTGCCAGCGGCTCTTGGCATCGCGGAGGGTTCAGAGCGCCGGGGTCATCAGCCTAGCTCCGTACAGTGGCCTCCCCGCGGTTGTGAATGGCGTGAATATCTCGCGCGGGGCCGATCGGGTGAATGCCCGGGAGGCCCAGGTGCACGTCCTCAGCATGTCGCCGGGCGCGGTTGAGGCGTTGGGATTGCAATTGCTGGCCGGTCGCGGCTTCACTGGGGACGCTACCGACGACACGAACACGGTGATTGTCAACCAGACCTTGGCCCGGCAATTCGGCTCTGGATTCAGTGCCCTGGGGCAGTACGTTTGGGCGGCACGGCGGCCTGCCCGCGTCATAGGGATTGTTGCGGACGTGCACGAGCCCGATCTTCTCCAGCCGGCAGTACCGACCATCTACCTTCCAATTCAGGATTACGCCTCGCCAGACGTGGACTTGGTCGTACGAACGTCAGGCGGGTCCGCGCCGGCCAGCCTGCTGCCCGCGATTCGTTCAGCCGTTCGGGCCGTGGTGCCCACCGGATCAGTCTCGCGATTTGGGTCCCTAAGGGACATGGTCGCCTCTGCTGAGAGGCCGGCTAAGTTCGCGATGGTCTGCCTTCTGGCGCTGGCCGGCCTCGGTCTGTTGATGACGATTGGCTGCGCCTGGGCGCTCTGCGCCGGCGAGGTTCAGAGGAGACGCGCGGAAACCGGGGTGCGGCTTGCCTTGGGTGCAACGCCGGGTCGGCTTGTGCGGTCGGTCGTGTGCCGCCAGGCGGTTTGGAGCGCGCCGTCGGCCGCCGCTGGTGCCATCTGCGCTTGGTGGATCTCTCTGGGACTGAGGGCTCTCCTGCCTGGCGTTTCGCCCGGCGCTCTGTCCTACATCGCCGGCGCGGCGCTAATGCTCGAGCTGACCATCGTGATCGTTCACGGGGTCACTGCCAGGGGTAGCTTGAAAAAAAGTCCATGTGACCTGATTGCCTGTGTTGACCGTTGAACGTAGCCCTAAAGGAGAATATGAAACCAATACGGCATTGGATGTTACTGATTGCGGGACTGGCGATGTTTGTGGCAGCCTGCGGTTTGGCACCGGGGGCCGTCGCCGGCCAGTGCAAGACGACCCCGTGTACATTCTTTAGCAACGGACAGCCGCTCGACGGAACCTGCGGGGCAAGGCCTGGCGACACAAAGGAGTGCTTCTGCATCAGCGACTCCAACAAAAAGCTGGCTCAGGCCCAGTCGGGCTGCTCGGCTAATGCCGCACCCGCCCAGTAGGCGTTGCCTCTCAATTCGGAACGGCGCGCCCCTGCCGGGTAGCGACTTCGGGGAAGGGGCGAGAAGCAAGTGGCGCGAGGCCGCAGCCGGAGACGGCGAGCCACGCGGAAATGCCGCGGCGCGCCTCCTATCGCCCCGCCCCACTCCACCAGCTAAGAGCCAAGAGCTACAGCAGGCTCAGGAACAGCCCACCGACCTCAAAGCCCTGTCCGGTCGCCCAACCCAGCCTTTCCTAACAGCTAACAGCCAAGAGCCAAGAGCTACGGTGGCGAAGGCTCAGGCTGCTAAGCGGGCGGTAGGGAGGTGCGAACGGAAGTGGGAGATCATTTCGTCGAGGATCGAGGGCAAGTCGCGGCAGGGGCGCCAGGCGGGGAAGTGGGAGCGGAGTTTCGTGAGATCCGAGATGTAGCAGATGTGGTCGCCGGTGCGGGGCTGGTCGCGGTAGGACCACTTCAGAGACAGGCCGCAGTCCCGGAGGGCGGAGATGGTTTCGAGCACCGAGAGGCTGTTCGAGCGGCCCCCGCCCAGGTTGTAGACCTCGCCGCAGCGGGGCGCGGCGTGGAAGGCGAGAAAGAGGTCGGCGACGTCGGCGGCATGGATCTGGTCGCGCACCTGCTTGCCCTGGTAGCCGTAGACCGTGTAGGGGTCGCCGAGGACGGCGCAGCGGACGATGTAGTTGAGATAGCCGTGCAGTTCGACACCGGCGTGCTGCGGGCCGGTGAGGCATCCCCCGCGGAAGATGCCGATGGGCATGCCGAAGTAGCGTCCGTACTCCTGACATAGGACATCGGCCGCCAGCTTGGAAGCGCCAAAGAGGGAGTGGAGACACTGGTCCACCGGCATGTCTTCGGCAATGCCGTCGCGGCCGTCGGCGTAGTCGAAGCGGGTGGGCAGTTCCCGCAATGGCAGGGTGTTGGGGCGGTCTCCATAGACCTTATTGGTGCTGGTGAAGCAGAAGGGGGCTTCGGGGGCGAAAGACCTGGCCGCCAGTAACAGATTGACGGTTGCACCGGCATTGACGTCGAAGTCCTCGGCCGGGATGGCGGCGGCGCGATCGTGCGAAGGCTGGGCGGCGGTGTGGATGATGAACTCAGGGCGCAGGCCGCGCAGCAGCGCGGCCACCCCCTTGCGGTTACGCAGGTCGAGCCCAGAGTGCGTGTACAGCGGCCAGCGGTCGCTCAGCCCGCGGATGCTGGCCGCCGTGGACCCTGCGGGACCAAAGAACCAGGCGCGCAAATCATTGTCCACGCCCGTGACCGCCCAGCCCGCCTCGAGCAGGCGGGTAGCGCAGGCGGAGCCGATCAGGCCGCCAGAGCCGGTGACCAGTGCACGTTGCACGACGATTTAGTTGCCCGTGGCCAGAGGCCAGTTGCCAGCCGCAGCGGTCTCTACGCGGGGGCCGCGCCGTTGGCACCGTGGGCCAAGTGGGCGCGGGAGGCTGCGAAATTCACGTAGTGGCGGCCCGCCCCCGGCAAACTACGAGGCGCGGACCCGACCGGGCTGGGGCTCGAGGGGTCCCCGGTCCGGTCGAGCGTCAAGCGGGTCGAGTGGCGAAGCCACTCGGGGTCCCGCGCCAATCAATAGTGCCTGGCCGGTGAGGCTGTCGGGGGCGGCGGCGATGACCTCGGGAGGGCCTTCGGCCACCAGGCGGCCGCCGCCGGCGCCGCCTTCGGGGCCAAGATCAATGATCCAATCGGCGCTTTGGATGACGTCGAGGTTGTGCTCGATGATGAGCACCGTGTTGCCCAGATCCACCAGCGATTGCAGGACGCGCAGGAGGTGTTCGACGTCGGCGAAGTGGAGGCCGGTGGTGGGTTCGTCCAGCAGGTAGATGGTGCGGCCGGTTTGCCGGCGGCTGAGCTCGCGGGCCAGCTTGATGCGCTGGGCTTCGCCGCCGGAGAGGGTGGTGGCGCTCTGGCCCAGATGTACGTAGCCCAGGCCAACCTCGCGCAGGGTGACCAGCTTTTGGCGGATGGGGGGGATGTTCTCGAACAGCTCGAGGGCGTCATCCACGGTGGTCTCCAGCACGTCGGCGATGGAGCGGTCCTTGAAACGCACCGCCAGCGTCTCCTGGTTGTAGCGGTGGCCGCGGCAGACGTCGCACTTGACGTAGACGTCGGGGAGGAAGTTCATCTCGATGCGCTTCTGGCCATCGCCCTGGCAGGCCTCGCAGCGGCCCCCGCGGACGTTGAAGCTGAAGCGCCCGGGGGCGTAGCCGCGGGCACGCGATTCGGGCAGTTGGGCGAAGAGATCGCGGATCAGGGTGAACAGGCCGGTGTAGGTGGCGGGGTTGGAGCGGGGGCTGCGGCCGATCGGGTCCTGGTCAATGCGGACCACCTTGTCGAAGTCTTCCATGCCGTCGATGCGGCGGTGTGCGGCGGGTTGGCGCAGAGAACGGAAGTAGCGGGCGGCCAGCGCCGGATGCAGGATGTCGTTGATGAGGGTGCTCTTGCCCGCTCCGGAGACGCCGGTCACCACGGTCAAAAGACCGGCGGGGATGAAGACATCAATATCACGCAGGTTGCGGGCGCTGGCGCCCAGGATGCGCAGGCCGCGATCGGGTTGCGGGCGGCGGCGCTGGGCGGGCGGCAGCACCCGCCGGGTGCCGGCCAGATAGGCGCCGGTGAGCGAGTTGGGGTTGGCCGCCACCTGCGCGGGGGTGCCGTGGGCCACCAGCTCGCCGCCGTGGCGGCCGGCGCCGGGGCCGAGGTCGAGGATGTGGTCCGCCTGTTCGATCGTCTCGCGGTCGTGCTCGACCACCAGCACGGTGTTGCCCAGGTCGCGCAGGCTGCGCAGCGAAGCCAACAGACGGCCGTTGTCCCGCGGGTGGAGGCCGATGGAAGGTTCGTCGAGCACGTAGAGCACCCCCCGCAGGCGGGAGCCGATCTGGCTGGCCAGGCGGATGCGCTGCGCCTCGCCCCCCGAGAGGGTGGCGGCGGGGCGGTCCAGGCTGAGGTAGGAGAGGCCGACGTCGAGCAGGAACTGGATGCGCTCGCGCACCTCGGCCAGCACCCGTCCGGCGATCTTCTGTTGCCGCGGGTTGGCGGCCACCGCCTGGGCG
>DATBPS010000183.1:0-1727 GCA_036561225.1 Terriglobales bacterium | reverse complement strand
AAGATGAGGAAATAGCCGCCCCAGATCAGGGCGATGTCCGCCAGCCGGCGCTGCCTTGCTTCGCGCTGGGCGATGCGCCGGGCGGTGAACATGGAGATCACAAAGTAGACCATGGTGACAAACCAGGCCGCATAAGTGACCGCAATCCACGTGGGTCCGTCGAAATACATGAACGGGCTGCCTCCCGCCCACATTACATCATGAATCTGACATGCGTCGGGCGGTCAGCACCCTTTCCCAGCCCTGCGCGTCGCGGCGGGTGGCGACGCTGCTCCAGTCGCCGCGGGTGAGCAGGGCGCGCACGGCCGGGGCCGAGTTGTAGCCGAGTTCAAGCACCAGCCCGCCGCCCGGGCGGAGGGCGGAGTGGGCCTGGGGAATGAGACGGGCGTATACCTCGGCGCCGGTGGGTCCGGCGAGGAGGGCGAGGCGGGGTTCGTGGTCGCGGACCTCGCGCTGCAGCGTGGCCCACTCGCTGTCGGGGATGTAGGGAGGGTTGGAGACGACGAGATCGAAGGGTCCGGGGGCGGCGGCGAGCAGGTCGGATTCGAGGAACTCGACCCGTGCGCCGAGGGCGTCGGCGTTGCGGCGGGCAAGGGCGAGCGCGGCGGGCGAGATGTCGGTGGCGACGACGACCGCCCGGGGGCGCTCCAGCGCCAGGGTGACGGCCAGGCACCCGGAGCCGGTGCCGATGTCGGCGATGCGCGCCGGCGCATCGCCGGGGACGAGTTCCAGAGCGGCAGCGATGACCAGTTCGGTTTCGGGGCGGGGGATCAGGACGGCGGGAGAGACGGCAAAGGGACGGCCGTAGAACTCCTGCATGCCGCTGAGGTACTGCAAGGGTGTGCCTTCGGCGCGGCGGCGCACCAGGTCCATGAAGGCGGTCGACACATAAGCGGGTCGCTCGGCGTAGCCGAGCGGGGCCCCGCGCCAATCAATGTCGAGGTCATCTTCCGGATGGGCGTAGAGGTAGCTGCGTTCGCGGCCCAGGACGTGGGCGAGGAGCAGTTCGGCGGTCAGGCGCGGTTCCTCCACGCCCGCCGTGGCGAGCGCAGCCGCGGCTTCAGCGAGATGCTGGCGCAGTGGCGGCATCAAACAGCGCGGCCAGGCTGGCGGTGTAGGGCGGGCGCGCCACGCCTCGCTCGGTGATGATGGCGCTGACGTAGCGATGCGGGGTGACGTCAAACGCCGGGTGCGCCACCCCGACGCCCTCGGGGGTGATGGCCACACCCTGCAGATGGGTGACCTCGGCGGCGCTGCGCTGCTCGATCGGGATGGCGGCGCCGGTCGCCAGGCTCAGGTCGAGGGTGGACAGGGGCGCGGCGACGTAGAAGGGCACGTTGTTTTCCCTCGCCAGCACGGCGACGGAGTAGGTGCCGATTTTGTTGGCCACGTCGCCGTTGGCGGCGATGCGGTCGGCGCCGACGATGACGGCGGCAAACTCGCCGCGATGGAGAAAATGTCCCGCCATGTTGTCGGTGATCACCGTGACCGGGATGTGGTCCTGCTGCAGCTCCCAGGCGGTGAGGCGCGCGCCCTGCAGATAGGGGCGGGTTTCGTCGGCGTAAACGGCGATCTGCTTGCCCGCTTCGACCGCGGCGCGGATGACGCCCAGGGCGGTGCCGTACCCGGCGGTGGCCAGCGCCCCGGCGTTGCAGTGGGTGAGCACCGTCGCCTGCTGCGGCAGCAGCGCCGCGCCGTGGCGGCCCAGGGCGCGGTTGATGGCGACG
>DATBPS010000182.1:0-2914 GCA_036561225.1 Terriglobales bacterium | reverse complement strand
CGTCCGCGAATTGCTCATCGGCGGCACGCCTTTCAGCCTGGTCTACCGCCTGATGGGAGGCCAGGCGGTGATCCTAACCATCCGCCATGGAAGCCGGCAACCGGACGCGACCGATCCCTAGCGGCAGGCCAGCGCCACGGGTGGCGCGGTGGTGATTCCCGCCTGCGGAGCGAGCGCGCGCCAGCGGGCCAGGGCCTGGTTCAGATGCTCGCAGCCGAGGACGTAATCGCCCGCTTGCGCGCCGGTGGGGGAGGCGTCGGCGGGGCCGTCGAGCAGGTTGAGCAGGCCGAGCAGTTCGCCCTGGGCGCTGGCCAGGGTGGGAGCGGAATTGCCGCGCCCACGGCCGAAGCCGCCGCGACCGCGACCGCCGCCGCCGGTGATGGCGGCAATTTCGGTGCGCAGGGGCGAGTCGGGCGGAAGCTTCTGCTCCGCTTCGGCTGCCTGTTCGGAGGCCGAGTGTGTGGCGGCCAGAGCCGCCATGACCTTCGCTTGCAGGGAGTGCAGGGCATTGAGCGTCGCAATCATCGCCGGGCCGCTGCCCTCGCGCGGGTCGTTGATGACGTGCAGGGTGCGGGTGTAGCTGCGCCCATCCACATGCAACGTGAGGATATAGTCGCCGGGCAACACCAGCGGGCCCTGGGGCGCGGCGGGCGTGGCGTGCGGGATGGCGGTCATGGGCAGGCTAGGCCGTGCGCCTTCCGGGCGGGCATAATGCAGGTCCCACACGGCGCGGTCGGTGCCGGCGGAGGTGGGGAGCATCGGGACGGGTTGCTTCCAGAGCTCGGGCACGGTCTGCGGTTCGTGCGCGAAAGCCACCAGCGCAGGATCAGGGGTGCTGGAGAGGGTGCGTACCAGGTGGCCCTGGGCGTCGCGGATGTCGAGGGTGACCGGACCCTGGGCGGGCGCGGCCAGGTAGTAGTACACAATGGCCCCGGCAGGCGGGTTGGGACGGTGCGGCACCTCGGGCGGGAAGGGCGTATCGGCGTTGAGATCGCGATGCACGCGCACCGCCTCACCCGGCTGGAAGAAGTGCGCCGGTTCGGCCGCTATGCGGGCCGCCCCGCCCTTGACCAGTTGGCGCAAGGGCGACATGCCGTCGAGGATCCAGAAGCCGCGGCCGTAGGTGCCGATCACCAGGTCGTTGTCCTTGACCACCAGATCGCGGATGGAGGTGGTGGGCAGGTTGAGGCGCAGCGACTGCCAATGGTCGCCGTCGTCGAAGGAGACGTAGACGGTGTTCTCGGTGCCGCAGTACAGCAGGCCCGGGGTTTTGGGGTCTTCGCGCACCACGCGCACGAAGCTGCCCTCAGGTTCGCCGGTGGGCAGTCCGGAGACGATTTCGGTCCAGTGGGCGCCGTAGTCGCGGGTGCGGTAGATGTGCGGCAGGTAGTCGCCCACGTTGCGGTTGTCCATCTCGGCGTAGGCTTCGGCGGGGTTGGTGTGGCTGGGGATGACGAAGTTGAACTCGGCGCTGGCGGGGGTGCCGGGCGGCGTGACTTCCTTCCAATGCGCGCCCAGGTCGCGGGTCAGCCACATCAGGCCGGTGTTGGTGCCGGTCCAGATCAGGCCGCGGGTGACGGGCGAGGGCGAGAGCGCGGTCAGCGCCGGAGTGGGGCGTCCGTAGGCGGGCGCGACCGGCGGTTGGCCGTTATGGGCCGAGAGGTCGGGGCTGATGTCGGTCCAATGTTGGCCGCCGTCGTGGGTCATGCTCACGTACTGCGTGCCGAAGAATAATACATGCTGATCCTGCGGCAGAAAGGCGATGGGCGGATTGGAGAACTCCCGGTAGGTCTTGCCGTTGCCGCCGGGACTGACGTCCTGATAGGTCCAAAGCGGGCGCGTCACCTTGACCAGCAGGCTCTCCAGACCTCCGACATAAATGACGTTGTGGTTGAGCGGGTCGGGCGCAGCCGAGCCGGCCTCGCCGGCCGGCATGGGGTACCAGTCGAAGGGAGTGATTTCACCCAGGTCGCCGCGGCTGGCCACCGCCACCGCGCCGCTGTCCTGCTGGGTGGCATAGATCCAGTATGGGTACTCGTAACCAGTGGCAATACGGTAGACCTGCGCGGTGGATTGGTTGTACCAGGGCGTCCAGGTGGCGCCGTGGTTGAAGCTGATGGTTGCGCCCTGATCCACGCCGAAGATCATACGGCTGCTGTCGGTAGGGTCAATCCAGAGTTCGTGGTAGTCGTCGCCGCCGGGAGCGCCTTTGAAGGAGGCGAAGGTGTGGCCGCCATCGGTGGAGCGATAGGTTGAAGTCTGCAGTACGTAGACGATGTCAGGATTTTGCGTATCCACACGCACTTCGCAGATGTAGTCGTTGCCGCTGATACGCGGGTCGGTGGTGGCTTTGGTCCAGCTCGCGCCGCCGTCGTCGGAGCGGTACAGGCCGAAGCCGCCCACCAGAAACACTCTCTTTCCCTGGGTGCCCTGGGCCACGGTCACGCCCATACGCCCGGTCAGCTCCGGCAGGCCATGACCCGAGATTTCCGTCCAGGTGGCGCCCTCGTCGGTGGATTTGTAGAGCGCCGAGCCGTTTTCGTAGACCTTGTGCTGGCCGGGGTTGGGGTTGTAATGCAGGTAGGTCGTGGCAAACACGACGGAAGGATCGTCGGGGGCCCAATCGAGGTCGCGGGCGCCGGTCTTGTCGTCGCGGTACAGCACCTGCGTCCAGTGCGCGCCGCCGTCGGTCGAGCGGTAGACGCCGCGGTCGGTGCTGGGGAAGTGGTAATCACCCTGCGCCGCCGCCAGCACCAGATCGGGGTTGTGCGGGTCCACCAGCACTTTGGCGATGCGATGGGTCTTCTCCAGTCCATCCTGATGCCACGTCTTGCCGCCGTCGGTGGACTTGTACATGCCATTGCCTTCGTTGAGCGCCAGGCCGGTGATCAGGTCGCCGGTGCCCACGTAGATG
>DATBPS010000181.1:0-6699 GCA_036561225.1 Terriglobales bacterium | reverse complement strand
GGCCGGAGCGGTCAAGCCGATGCGGATCAGCCCCTTGCTCAGCAGCATGCGGTAGGAGCGCAAACGCACCCAGAAGTTCGACACATCATCGCTGGGACAGGTCGTGCCGTCCACCGGACGAAACAGCGGGTCGGTTCCGGCGGTGCGCAGAAAACGCTGCTGCACCTCCGGCGGCGACAGCGTCCAGGCGGTTTCCTGGACATGGCAGGTGGCGCAGGTGCGCCCATTGCTGCCCTCGGGCAGGAAAAACGGATTGTGGTGATCTATTCCGTTCTGGGTGGATATGGTTTGAAAGCTGCCGCTGGCATCCGGCACCGGCTGCGTGCCCCGCGGCGAGGGATGAGCAACCAGGACGGCTCCGGCGGACAATCCCACAGCCAGACAAGTAGCAAGACGAACGTTCTTCATAGCGCAGTCCTTCACGGCCCAAATCTCAAGCATTGTAGCCAAGAAGTGGCGGCCGCCAACCGGGAAAAATAGATAATTTTAGTGACCTTTATTCGGCTACTTTATCCAGACCCGCAAACCATACTTTCGGCGTCGGCACCCGATGGGGGATGCGCCCGCAGGCCAGCTTGTAGCGTAACTTGTTGATCCTGCGGAACTCTGCGGGCGGAGTCACCCGTGGCAATAGCCGCTGCGCCCGGCGCGCCAGACGGGCACGCTCGGCGCGCCAGCGCGCACCGTCGGCGGGGCGGTACTGCGCCCAGGCGATGGAGTGCAGAAACCCGGCGGGGCCAAAACGGTCGTCGCTGAGCATGCACTCCACGAAGACCCGAATCGGCCCCTCAAAGAAGTGCAGGCTGTCGTGCAGCGCCACGAACGCGCCCGGCACCAGAAACGGAGAGAACAGGTCGAAGTCGCTCCGCGCGCCCTCCCAGGTGTGATCGCCGTCTATCCAGAGCAGCCCGATCGGCCGCTGCCACCCCACGGCCGCCTCCTGGGAGCGCTGCCGATGCACTTCCACTTGTTGGCTTACGCCCGCCGCGGCCAGCGCGGCCGTGAACGCCTCGAACGAGGAGGTTTCCGGCAGCCCCGGATCGGTTACGGAAGGCGCGGTGTGTGGGTCAATGCTCACCAGCGGCGGCAGCCCGCGCTGCCGGGCGAAGGTGGCCAGCGCCACCGCCGATTTTCCCTTGAAACTTCCGATCTCGACCATCACCTCCGGCCGCCCGGCGGCAACCGGTGCTGCCGCCGCCAGTATCAACAGCCCGCGCAGTTCGGTCTCGCCGATGTAGCCGCTGGCTGCGGCTGCTCGCGCGCAGGCGAGCGCGGCGAGTGGTTCGAAATCGGCGGGCGCGGCAGGCATCGACTCTACATCCTAACCGCAGTTGCCAGTTGCCGGTTGCCAGTTGCCAGTTGCCGGTTGAAGCCGCGGACGATGCGGCGGGTGCACGGCGACGTCGCACCCGATGCTGTTCTGGCCAGCGGAAGACGCTTAAGCAGTGGACAGTGAACAGTGGACAGTGGACAGTTGAAGCCGCGGACGATGCGGCGGGTGCACGGCGACGTCGCACCCGATGCTGTCCTGGCCAGCGGAAGACGCTTAGGCAGTGGACGGTGGACAGTGGACAGTTGCCAGTTGAAGCCGCGGACGATGCGGCGGGTGCACGGCGACGTCGCACCCGATGCTGTTCTGGCCAACGGAAGACGCTTCCGGACGAGGGTGCCCGGGCACGAGGCCGCCACGTCCGAGCCCGCTCTGGCAACCGGCAACTGGCAACTGCTCCCGTCCTCCGCCAGTGGCAGACGCTTGGGCATGAGCGCGCCCTGCCACGAAGCCCCTCGCCTGAGCCCAACTGCTCCCATGCAACCTCAGTATTGGGGCTGGAACTCCCTATTGGCATGGCAGCCATTCCGGTGTTGTTTCGCGGCCGTAAGGCCACAACTGTGTCCGACGTGGTGGTGGCCACGCTGCTGGATTGGGGGGTGGACACCATCTTCGGCCTCCCCGGCGACGGCATCAACGGCATGTTCGAGGCGCTGCGGCAGCACGAGCGCGAAATCCGCTTCATCCAGACACGCCACGAGGAAGCGGCGGCGTTCATGGCCAGCGCCCATTACAAGTACACCGGCAAGCTGGGAGTGTGCATCGCCACCTCGGGGCCGGGCGCCATCCACCTACTGAACGGCCTGTACGATGCCCGGCTCGACCGGGCGGGGGTGCTGGCCATCACCGGCCAGACCTACACCGACCTCAAAGGCACTTACTATCAGCAGGAAGTCAACCTGGTGCGGCTGTTCGCCGATGTCGCCGAGTACAACGAAGCCATCATCAACGCCAACCAGGCCGAGTCGGTGACGGATCTCGCCTGCCGCCACGCGTTCACCAAAGCCACCGTGGCGCATATCAATTTGCCGGTGGATGTGCAGGATGAGCCGGCGCGCGAGAAACTCTCGCCCATGCGTCCGGCGCGGACCGTCACCTCGGCGGCGCGCAGCCGCTACCTCACCGTGCCCTGCGACAGCGACCTCGACAAGGCGGCCGCCGGGCTGAACCGCGGCAAGCGGATCGCCATTCTGGCCGGGGCGGGCGCGGTGGGGGCGCGGCGCGAGCTGATCGCCGTGGGCGAGCGGCTGCAGGCGCCGGTGATCAAGGCGCTGCTGGGCAAAGCCGCCATCCCCGACGATCATCCGCTCAGCGCCGGCGGCCTGGGGCTGATCGGCACCCTGCCCGCGCAGCGCGCCATGGAAGAGTGCGACACGCTGTTCATCGTGGGCAGCTCGTTCCCCTATATGCAGTTTCTGCCGGAAAAGCGCGAGGAGGTCACCGGCATTCAACTCGACCTGCGGCCGGAGTGCATCGGACTTCGCTTTCCGGTTTCGGTGGGTCTGGTGGGCGACGCCGCCACCGCGCTCGAGCGCCTGCTGCCGCGGCTCAAAAAGCACGACGGGCGCTTCCTCAAAACCACCCAGAAGCGCATGCGCGATTGGAACCAGCTGATGGATTCCCGCGCCAACCATATGTCCAAACCGATGAAGCCGCAGACGGTTGCCAAGACGCTGTCGGAACTGGCGCCCAACGATGCCGTGGTCGCCTGCGACTGCGGCACGGTGACCACCTGGATGGCCCGCCACTTCATCATTCGCGGCGAACAGAAGTGGGCCATGGCCGGCAATCTGGCCACCATGGCGCCCGGCCTGCCTTATGGCATTGCCGGCGCGGTGGCCTACCCGCGGCGGCGCACCATCGCCTTCGTCGGCGACGGCGCCTTCACCATGCTCATGGGCGAGTTCGCGACCGCGGTGAAGTACAACCTGCCGCTCACCGTGGTGCTCATCAAAAACAACACCCTGGGGCAGATCAAGTGGGAACAGATGGTCTTCCTGGGCAACCCCGAATATCAGTGCGAGCTGCAGCCGATTGACTTTGCCGCCTACGCCCGCGCCTGCGGCGGCATCGGCTACACGGTGGATGATCCGCGGCAACTGCGCGCCACCCTGCAGCAGGCGCTGCGCTCCCCCAAGCCCAGCCTGGTCGAGTGCGTCACCGATCCGTTCGAGCCGCCCATGCCGGCCGAGGCCACGCCCAAACAAGGGTTGCATTTGGCCGAATCCCTGGCCCGCGGCGAGCCGCACCGGGGCCGCATCGCCCTGACCCTGTTCCGCGACAAGGTGCGGGATTTCAAGGCCTAAGTTATGCGCGGCGCCCGCCTGACCTGCCAGTAGACGGCGTAGCGCTCGCCCAGAATCTGGTGCAGCGGAACCAGCTCGGTACCGGCGGCGGCGAACTGCAACTCACCGCCGGGCTTCACCCAGTGGGCGGCTTCCGGCTCTTCACCGTAGGGCAGTGATATCTCCGCCGTCCCCTGCGCCCGGCCGCGCGG
Source organism: Terriglobales bacterium (assembly GCA_036561225.1). GTDB lineage: Bacteria > Acidobacteriota > Terriglobia > Terriglobales > SCQP01 > SCQP01. Next base: position 2,872 of record DATBPS010000181.1, on the reverse strand, counting down.
CGCCACCTGCGTCCCGCCGTTGACCGCTCCGGCGGGCGCCGTGTCGGGGTCGTACTGCATGGCCGTGGTCAGCCCGTCGCCGCCCAGCCGCGCGGCCAGCACCAGCGGACCGTACATCGGCGCCAGTTGCGTCGGGTCGCCTTGGAGCGGCTCGGCGCGCAGCGCCATGGGCAGGGTCAACTCCACCACGTCTCCGGTTTGCCAGGTGCGGTCGAGGGTGAGATAGCTGCCGGGGTTGGCGAAGGCTTCGAGACGCCGGCCATTGACGGCGACACCGCCCCCGGCCGCCGTCCACGAGGGAATGCGGAGGTTCACGGCCAGGCGTACGGCACGCTCGGCGGTGAAGCGCAGCGTCGTGGCGCCCGCGGCCGGGAAGCGTGTCTCCTGCCGCACGGTCAGACCTTGCTCCGGCCAGCGCAGCTCACTGGGAATAAAAAGATTCACAAACAGCGCCGATGGGCCGCGGAAGTAAATCGAGTCGGCGAACTTCGAGAACTCCTCGGCGCCTGTCCCGTCGCAGCACCAGAAGGAGTTGGTGCGCGAGCTGAAGTACTTCCACCAGCCGGTTTGCAGCGGGAAGTAGTACATCTTGCCGCCGTCGCCGGGATGCTGCGTCCCCAGACGCGAGTTCCACAGCGTGCGCTCGTAGTAATCGAAGTAGCGCGGATCGGCCGACCAGGTGTACAGGTGACGGGTCAGCTTCAGCATGTTGTAGCCGCAGCAGCACTCCTGGGAGTAGCGGCTGAGCGCCTTGCCCAACTGGCCCGGAGGGGTGTTCCAGGTCTCGCCGTCGCTGGTGCCGCCCGGGGCATAGCTGCGCTCGCCGACCACCTCATGCCAGAAGTAGTGGGAGATCTCGCGGTAGCGCGGATCGCCGGTCAACTCATGCCGGCGGGCGGCGGCGATCACCTGCGGGATGTGGGTATTGACGTGCAGCCCCTGCAGGGCATCGCGATGGGCGGCGAGCGGCTCGAGGAAAGTGGTCTTCTCGAAGCGCCGCGCGCTGGCGGCATAGCCGCGCTCGCCGGTGAGCGCCGCCAGGTTCCACAGCGACTCGGCCATGCCGCCGAACTCGGTGCGCAGCACGCGCTGCAACTGGTCATCGCCCATGCCCTTCAGCCAGTGGCCGGTCCAGTCGCCCAGTCCGGCCGCCACCTCCAGCGCCTGCCGGTTGCCGCACAGGGTAAACATGTCGAGACAGCCGGCCATGAGCTTGTGCAAAGTGTAAAAAGGCGCCCACACCTGCTTGTCGTTGGCCAGGCGATCGAAGAAGGATTCCGGGAAGGCGCTGATATAGCCGTTCCGGTTGGCCTTCTGGCAGGTGGCCAGCCCGGCGACGATGGCGTCGCCCTGCTGCTTCACCGCGTCAGTGCCCAGCATGGCGTGACGCAGCCCGCACGAGGACAGGTAGTGCCCGGTAAAGTGGCCGCGCAGTTCGGTCTGGGGCGCTTCCCATCCGCCCAACGGCTGGGCGCTGGAGGGCAGCCCCGCGGTGAGGCGGAACATATGCACCAGCCGCTCACCGGGCAGCGATTGCAGGTAGGCGTCGTTGACCTGGGCCGCCGCCAGGAAGGGTCCGTCGAGCAGCCGCACATGGGCCAGCGGAAACGGCTCGGCCAGGTAGGCAACGCGCTCGGGAATCTGCGTCGCCACGGAAGATTGTGGCGCGGCCTTGAGCGCGGCGGGAGCAACCGCGGCGGCGCCGGCCGCCGCCGCCACGCTACCCAGGAAACGGCGGCGGGAGGGGTTCATGGCCCCTACGGTACAGCATTTGCCGCATTCAGTACACGAAAGGGATCAGGCGCTTCACCCGCGCGCTATAGGCGGCATAGGCTTCGGGGAACTGGCGTTGCATGAACGCCTCCTCCTGCCGCAACTTGATCACGAAGCCGATAATGGCAAGAACCATCGCCACCACCGCGCTTCGCCGCCCCACCCACAGCGCCGTGCCCAGCAGCATGATCAGCATGCCGGTGTAGATGGGGTTGCGCACCAGCCGGTAGGGACCGTTCTGGATCAGTTCATGGCCCTGCTTGAGGGTCACCGTGCCACTCCAGTTGGCGCCCAGCGTGCGCCGCGCCCAGATACAAAATGCCAGCCCGGCCAGCCCCAGCGTGGCTCCCGCTTCACCCCATCCCGCGCCGCGCGGCAGCATCCGTGCGTCGCGCGTTCCCCAGGGCGCAAAGGCGAGCAGAAGGTAGCTGACGATCATCGGCGCGCGCCACTGCATCTGCGCCGGCCGGCTCTGCCGTTCGCAGGTGGGTTTGGTGCGGCGGGCGGAAACATACCAGTAGGCAAAAAACACCGCCCAACTTCCCCAGATGAGGCAACGCAACATCATGGCTGGCGGAGGTGCAGAATCTCGCGCAGGCGCGCCCAGCCGGTGGTCCGCAGCGAGAACTGCTGCATCAGAAACAGGCTCTCGCTGAAGCGGCCGGTGGAGTAGGTCAGGTGCCTGCCGTCGGGAGTAAGGGTGAAGCGGTAGCCAGGGTTGAACGAAATGCTGGGCGCGTGGTCCGTACCGACATCGCCAATGCGGCGGAGCGCGCCGGTGGCGACGTCCATGGCCTCAAGTTCGGCGTGCTGGGCGGTGACCTCGACGCCATAGATCTGTTTGCCATCGGGCGAAAACGCCACGGCGGGGGTGTTGAACTTGCCCAGGGCGCGATCCTTGCCATCGGCCGGCGTGATGAGGTGCAGGGTGGTGTCGGGATCCTGGTACACGATCTGCTGGCCATCGGGCGACCAGACCGGCACCAGCGGACCGACGTTGGAGTGCACCAGCACCGGCGTGGCATTGCCGGTGGCGGGCACCGACATCAGATCGCCATGGTCGCCGGAGATGGCGAAGTAGGCGATGGTGTTGCCATCC
>DATBPS010000180.1:0-2937 GCA_036561225.1 Terriglobales bacterium | reverse complement strand
GCGCGAGATGGCCGATCGCTTCGCCGATTACACCGCGCTGGTCGCGCAAGCGCTGGGCGATCGCGTGCGTACCTGGCTGACCATCAACGAGCCGCGGTCGTTCATCGGCGGCGGCTATGTGGCCGGAGTGCAGGCGCCGGGGCTGCGCCTGCCGCGACGCGCGGCGCTGGCCGCCGCCCATATCGTGCTGCTGGCGCACGGTCGCGCCGTGCAGGCGCTGCGCGCCCATGCCGCGCGGCCGGTGCGCATCGGCATCCCCAACGACATCTCACCCGCGCTGCCGTTGACCGCCGCCGACACGGAACGCGCGCAGCTCGCCAGCTTCGCCTCCCCTCTCGACCACTTCACCGCCGCCCGCTGGTGGGACGAAAACGCCTGGTGGTTCGACCCCATCTACACCGGCGAGTATCCCGCGGCGGCGCGGGCCGCACTCGGCGCCGACGCGCCGACGGTGGCCGCGGGCGACATGGAAACCATCCATCAGCCGCTCGATTTCTGCGCCGCCAACATCTACGGCGGTCGGCTGGTCACCGCCGCTCCCGACGGCGGCACGCGCGCGGCGCCTCGGCCGGCGGGTTTTCCCATCACCACCTTCGGCTGGCAGGTGACGCCCGAAGCCTGCTACTGGGCGCCGCGCTGGCTGCACCAACGTTACCGGCTGCCGGTGTTCATCACCGAAAACGGTTGCGCCACCCGCGACTGGGTGTCGCTCGACGGCCGGGTGCACGATCCCCAGCGCACCGACTTCACCCACCGCTATCTGCGCGCCTTGGCGCAGGCGGCCGGCGAGGGCACTCCGCTGCTGGGTTACCTGCACTGGGCGCTGCTCGACAACTTCGAGTGGCAGGCCGGCTACACCCAGCGCTTCGGCCTCATCCATGTGGACTTCCCCACCCAGAAACGCACCGTCAAGGACTCCGCCCGCTGGTTCGCCCGCACCATCGCCACCCATGGTGCTGAACTTTCCGGCGCAAGGTAGATTCGTTGCTGGGCGCGAACTACTTTTCATCACCAGTAAACTTGCGCCATCATTGACAGTCCGCTCGCCGGGAGCTCAAAATTGAGGACAGAGGGGGCTATATGGCAAACCCCGAATTGGATCGCATCATCGAAGATCTCCGAGCGAGGGACAGGGCCAGGAATGGCCCGCGGCGTGCCGCGAAGCTAAGCAACTTGACCGGCGCGCTTGCGCCCGAGCTGAACGAAATGCTGGACCGCATGCAGACCCCGCGGGCCCGCGCCGGCATCGAGGCCGCCTTCCGCGCCACGCCCGACGAACTCGCCGACGCGGCGGTAGCCGCCGCTCGGCGGCGGCGTGGCTGAGCAGCCGATCCCGGGCATTTCCGTCCTCGCGGGAGTGAACGGCGCCGGCAAGAGCTCCATCCTCGGCTCTTTCATCGAGCAGGCCGATTCGACCTACGTGAACCCCGACACGCGGACGCAGGCGATCCTCGCCGCCAACCCCGAACTTGGCTCTGGAGAGGCGAACTCAAGGGCGTGGCGCGAAGGCGTCGCCCTTCTCGAACGCGCAATCCAGAATCGGCAATCGTACACTTTTGAGACAACCTTGGGCGGCGACACCATTACCGCTTGCCTCCAACGGGCGGCGACGCTGATGCCCGTCCGAATGTGGTACGTCGGCCTCGCCAGCCCGGAGATGCATATCGCGCGGGTGCGGGCCCGGGTGAGCAAGGGCGGACATGATATCCCAGAGGAACAAATCCGCGCGCGCTACGAGCGAAGCCGGGTAAACCTCGTCGAGCTGCTTCCGAAACTATCGTTGCTACGCGTTTACGACAACAGCGAAGAGGGCGACCCCGACCGCGGCGGTCGTCCGCGCCCCCAGCTTCTGCTCGACATGCGGAACGGCAAAATCGTCAGCGCCGTTCCTCTCGACACCGCCCCCGAGTGGGTCCAGCCCATCCTCGCGGGCGCGCTCAATCTCGCGGGCTGAAAGCTACTCCGCCGTCGGCATTTCGCCGCCCGGCTGGGCTGATAATGCCGGCGGCAGCTACTCGTAATCCGCCAGGCTGCGGCCCGGCAGGGCGGCGCGGACGGCGTTGAGGACAGCGAACAGGTCCACTCCCTCCTGCGCCAGCGCTCCGGCCAGCGGCGGCAGCCAGCCGACGGCGGCAGCGGCCATGCCCACCAGGCTGGCTGCCATGCCGAAGATGGCGCTTTGCAGTGCGATGGCGCGCATGCGGCGGCCGATGTGCAGCAGTTGGTCCACGCGCAGCAGGGAAGGGTCGAGGATCACCGCATCGGCGGCCTCGGCGGCGATATCGCTGCCCGGGCCGAAGGCCACGCCCACGGTGGCGGCGGTGAGCGCCGGGGCGTCGTTGATGCCGTCGCCCACGAACAGGGTGGGCGCCTGGCGCAGCGCCGCGTCCACGATGTCCAGCTTCTGCTCCGGCGTCTGCCCGGCGTAAACCTCGGTGATGCCGGCCTGCTCCGCCAGATAGCGGACCTCGGATTCGCGGTCGCCGGAGACCAGCAGCACCCGTTGCACGGCATGGCGCGGGCCGAGGTGGCCGATGAAGGGCCGCATGTCGCGCCGCGGCTCGTCGCGGAAGCGGAACACGGCAGCCACCTGCTCCTCCAGCAGCACCACGCATTCCAGACCCGGCGCCACCGCGGGCAGCGCCGCGGCCATCGCCGGCGGCAGCTTGCCGCGTCCGGTGATGCGCACCGCGCGGCCGGCGACCATGCCGCGCAGTCCCTGCCCGGGCGGCTCGCTGATGGCGCTCACCGGCTGCAGCCGCAGTCCCTCACCCGATGCCGCCTTGACCACCGCCTGCGCCAGGGGATGTTTGGAGTACGCCTCCAGACTGGCGGCGGCCTGGAGCACGTCCTGACGCTCGAATCCCGGCGTCAGGTGGATGTCGGTAACCGCCGGGCGGCCATAGGTGAGCGTGCCGGTTTTGTCGAGAATCACGA
>DATBPS010000179.1:0-12345 GCA_036561225.1 Terriglobales bacterium | reverse complement strand
CGGGCAGGCTGAGCCGTACCCGCTTGGCTCGCGCCGTCACCCGGCGTTTGAGCAGGAAGCGGGGACGGATCAACCCCAGGGCCGGAGCGGCGATCACCGCCATGGGCGCGCGCCGTTCGAGGTCGGTGAGCAGCACCACGGCCAAGGGCACAATCACCGCCAACGCCCGCAGACCGAAGTAGTAGCGGGCGTGACGCGGTTCGCGATACCCGGCCTGAATCAGCCAGCGCTTGGTTTGATTGGCTTCCTTGGCCGAAGGAGGAAGCATTTTGGCGGCCGGGTCGAGGGCGCGCTCAAAGGTGTCCTTGAGCTTGTCGCCCAAGCTTGCCTTCTGTTCCTCCAGCCCCAGCATAGCGCGCAGTCGCCCGCCCGAGCCGCCGCTCATCATGGCGGCGCCCAAGGCAAACACGCCCAGCGCGAGAACCACGAAGAGAACGATCCAAAGGACAGGCGAGTGCATATCAGACCTCGATGGCGACGATTTTGCGCAACAGGAAGATGCCGACGATCTGCATGACCGCCGCGCCCCCCAGCATGGCCTGTCCCATGGGGTCCTGGAACAGCGGCAGCGTGAGGCTGCGGTTGAGGAACAGCATGACGATCAGCATGACCGGCGCCATGGCCACCAGGACCCACATGGTCATGCGCCCCTGGGCGGTGTGGGTCTTGACCTGGCGCATGATTTTGACCCGCTCACGGATCAAGTGGGAGAGCTTTTCCAGGATTTCCGCCAGGTTGCCGCCGCTTTCCCGCTGGATGATCATGGAGGTGGCGAAGAACTGGACATCCACCAGGGGAATGCGCTCGGCCAGATTGAGCAGGCAGTCGCGCAGCGGCAGGCCGAAGCGCTGTTGATCGAAGAGTTGCCGGAACTCGCCGGCGGTGGGCTCGGGCATTTCCTGGCAGATCAGCTCCAGGGCGGCGCTGGGAGGATGTCCGGCACGACTGGCGCGAACCAGTAGGTCAATGGCATCGGGGAACTGGGCCTGAAACCCTTCCAGGCGCTTGGTGCGGCGGCGTCCCACCTGGGCATAGGGGAGGGTGCCGGCCAGGGCGCCGGCCGCAAAACCGTACCACGGCAGCCAGATCAGCGCCAGCAGTCCCCCGATGAGTGAAAAGCCGCCACAGAGCATGAGAAACTTGCCCGGGCGCATCTCCGTGCCCGCCTGGCGAAGCCAGAGCTTGAGCGCGGTGCCGCGGCCCATTTGGTTGAGCCAGCGGTGCAGAGCTGGAATTTCGCTCAACAGGTCATCGCGAATCAGGGTCAGGCTGGCGCGCGATTCCCGCTGCTCCGCCTGCTCCACCAGCATCAGGCGTTCGCGCAGCTTTTCGATGCGCTTGTCGCCTTTGTCCCAGGACAGGCCCAGGCCAAAGATGAGGGCGGCGACGACGGCGAAGATGAGGATATAGAGGATCATCCGATGGCGAAGACCTCCTCCATCCAGGCGGGATTGAACTTCTGCCCCACCGCCGCCAGACGGTCGGCGCAGTGCGGCCGAATGCCGGCGCCGCGGAAGCGGCCACGGACCGCTCCGGTTTCCGACAAGCCTTCCCGTTCGAATTTGAACAACTCCTGCATACAGACGACATCGCCTTCCATGCCGGTGATTTCGGCGATGCTCATGATCTTGCGGGTGCCGTCGGTCATGCGGGACAGCTGCACCACGAGATTGAGGGCACTGGAGATCTGCTGCCGGATGGCGCGTTCCGGCAGGTTGAGGTTGGCCATGTTGACCATGGTTTCAAGGCGGCCCAGAGCGTCCCGCGGGGTGTTGGCGTGAATGGTGGTGAGCGAGCCGTCGTGGCCGGTGTTCATGGCCTGCAGCATGTCAATCGCCTCTTCGCCGCGGCACTCACCCATGACGATGCGGTCGGGGCGCATACGCAGGCTGTTGATCACCAGGTGCCGCTGCCGGACGGCGCCGTGCCCCTCGACGTTGGGCGGCCGGGTCTCCAGGCGCACCACATGCTCCTGCTTGAGCTGGAGTTCGGCGGCGTCCTCGATGGTCACCACCCGCTCGGTTTCGGGGATGAAGCCCGACAGTACATTCAACAGCGTGGTTTTGCCCGCGCCGGTTCCACCGGAGATGATGATGTTCAGCCGCGCCGCCACACAGCAGCGCAGGAATTCCAGCATCGCCGGGGTCAGCGCCTGATGGCCCAGCAGCCTCTCCGCCGTCAGCGGATCGCTGCCGAAGCGACGGATGGACATGCAGGGACCATCGAGAGCCAGCGGCGGAATGACGGCGTTGACGCGGGAGCCGTCGGGCAGGCGCGCGTCCACCATGGGGGAACTCTCATCAATTCTTCGGCCCACCCGACTGACAATCCGGTCAATGATGCGCAAGAGGTGCGCATCATCCTGAAAAGTCACCGCCGTCTTGTGCAGACGGCCCTTCTTTTCCACGTAAATCTGGTCGGCGCGGTTGACCAGAATATCGCTCACGTCAGGGTCGCGCAGAAAGACCTCGAGTGGACCGAAACCGAAAATCTCATCCAGCAGGTCGTTGACCAGGGTATCGCGCTCCACCAGCGACAGCGGCACCGGCTCCAGCGAAAGCATGGAACGGATGAGAGAGATGACCTCCTGACGCGCCGTCTCGCGCGGCAGGCGGTCCAACTGCTCCAGGTTGAGGCGCTCCAGCACCCGGCGGTGGTAGTCGCGGGTGATGTTTTGCAGATTGGGAGCGGCTTCGGCAAGAACAGGCATGGTGGGGTTCCTGAATTACGATTCCAGACTGGGCGCGGGATGAAGTCGAAGAAAAGGCAGCCAGCCGCGGCGCCGGGGCGCGGGGCGGCCCAACAGGTTGGCGGCCAGGTCGCGGAAACTGCGGCTCAGGTCGCTCTTGGTGTTGAGTGCCGGTGGTTCCCCGCGTTCGATGGCTTCCACCACGAGCGCATGCGCGTTGGGCAGCTTCCACAGCACCGAGGCGTGGGTGATGGACTCCACCCCGCCCAAATCCGTCTCCGGCGTGGCGGAATAGCGATTGAGCACCAGTTCGAAGCGCAGGCGGCTGACGGGGTCGAGATATTGCCGCACCTTGGCGGCGCTCCACAGCGAAACCATGTCGGTCTGGGTGACGAAGAGGATGCGATCGGCGCGTTCCAGCACCGCCTGGGTCAGGCCGTCGAGGCGGGCGGAGAGATCCACGACCACCAGCGGATGCTGATTGAGCAGCAGCTCCAGCCAGCCGGCGTGGTTGTTGCTGTCGCAGATGCCGGCGATGGGGGCGGAGGGGCCGGCCAGCAGATCGAGGCCGCAGCGATGCCGCGACTGCAGGCTGGAGATCATGGCGTTATCCAGGCGGGCGCTGTTGCTCAGCAGGTCGGCCAGTGAGAACTGTGGCTTGATGTTGAGTTGGAGCGCGGTATGCCCCAGGGGCGCGGCATCGAGCAGCAGCACCGAGGGATCGTCGCGGCGCTGTTGCGCCTGCAGCGATACCGCCAGATTGACCGCCGTGGTGGTGCAGCCGCAGCCTCCGCGGGCTCCCAGGACGGCCATCAACTTTCCTCTCTGACTGGGGCGGATGAGGGCCTGGCGGGTTCCCTGCAGGCGGCTGACGGCTTCTTCCAGCGCCTGCGGCCGCAGCGGCCGGTCGAGGAACTCGCCGGCCCCGGCGCGCATGGCCGCCACAATGACCGCCGGCGCGTCCAGCCCGCCCAGCGCCATTATCGCGGTTTGCGGCAGACAGGATTTCAGCCAGGAGATGAGCGCAAAGGCGGCATCGGCTTCGCCCACCGGCAGGGCCACCAGCACCGCCTCGGGCGCCTGTTGCTGCACCTGGCGCAACAGCGCTTCACCGCCGGTGAAGGGGTGATCGAGACCCAGCGCCCGTCCTGCCAGGGCACAGCCGTTGGCATTGAGCAAGGCCTGTTCGAGTAGCTGCCGTTCCTGGGCGTCGGCGGCGAAGATGGTGAACTTGACGGCCATGGCGATGATTACTGGGGGGTCACCAGGCGGACAGGGATGCCGAAGCTGGCATTGGTGGCGACGCCGCCGCCGTTGCCACCGCCGCCGGCGCCGCAGCCGGCGGCGTTGACGAAGTTGCCGATCACTCCCGGGTCCGGCCCGCTGTTGTCGAGACCTTGCACAAACCAGTTGCTAAATCCAATGATGGTGACGTTGCCGCCGCCGGGTCCGATGGAGCACCCGGGACAGCAATCGTCCCAGACCGGAGCGACGATCAACTGATTGCTGGTGTCGGTTATGGTGCCTGAGGGCGACTGATAGGCCCCCAGCCCGACCCAGGTGTCGGGCGTCGTGCCCAGCAGCGTTCCAATTCCGGCCTGGGTCGGACCCTTCATGTTTCCGTTTTCCGTGGGGTAGGATGTGCCACAGGCGGCTACGGTGGGTGTAATACCGCAATCGGCCAGGTTGCTGCCCAGGGCGCATTGATAGAAGGAAGCGCCGCCGCCTTGTCCGCCGCTGAAGTTGAGTGAGTAGTACTGACTCGGCGCCAACGCCCCTTGGGGGCTGGTGGGGCGAATGGTCTTGAGCGAGCCGAAGAGTTGGGTGTTGGCCAGCATCCAGGGGCTGAGTTGGCCGTTGGCGCCCAGAATGGTTTGCCCGTCGGTACACGCCTGCGAAGGTGTTTCGGAACTGAGAATGGTGTTGGGCACGAAGATGGGCCGCAGGCAGATGGATCCGGTAGCCACCGGCGAGGCCTCCGCCGTCGCGGTGGCGACCACGTCCTCATGCTGGATGCCCAGGGCGCGGGCAAAGAACATGGGGATGGCGTTGGCGCCCTGCCGGGGCACGGTCACCGTGACCCGGCGGTTGCCCACGTCCACGGTTACGTCGGCGCTGGTAATGCTTAGCGGCGTGCCCAGCACTTCGTTGGCATTGGCGAGGGCAACGGCGGCATTGATGGCGGCGGTGGGCTGCGCCGACGACGGCTTGAGGAAGGTGAACGCTCCGGCCAGGGCGGCGGCATCGGCCGCGTTTTGGGCGCTGTTCTTGGCGGTGAACAGCACACCCACATCCACCGCCAGCGCCGCCATGCCGCACAGCCCGCCCAGCATCAGCGACATCACCACGATGGTGACGCCACGCTGGTTGCGCCGTTTCAATGGCCACCTCCGCTGCTGCGGTCAAACTTCCCGGGTTGCAGGAACGGCTGTGGCATCTTCGGGCCCTTGGCGGGCGAGGCGGAGGGATGAACCAGGTGCGCCGTCACCACCACCACCAGTTCGGTGTTGCTCTTGCTGGTGTTGTGGCTGGTGAAGAACTTGCCCAGGATGGGGATGTCGCCCAACCCCGGCAATTTGGAGATGTTCTTGGTGAGCCGATTGTCCATCAGGCCGGCGATGACGAAGCTCTGGCCGTCGTTGAGCTCCAGCTCGGTTTCGGCGCGGCGGGTGCTCAGCGCCGGAATGAGGAAGCCGGAGACGGTGAGCGCGTTGGAAAAGTCGAGGGCGCTCACCTCCGGCGCCACCTGCAAATCAATCGTGCCATCGGGGAGGATGGTGGGCTTGAAATGCAGGTTGACGCCGAAGGGCTTGAATTGAATGGTGACGTTGTTGACCGCGCCCTGACCCTGGACCACGGGGAAGGGAAACTCGCCGCCGGCGAGGAAGGTGGCTTCCTTGCCATCCATGGCCACCAGGTTGGGTTCGGCGAGGATTTGCAGCAGGTTCTGCTGTTCCAGCGCCTGCATGGTGAGGCCGATGTTGGCGTCGCTGCGGAACAGAAAGACATTCAGCAGGTCGCTCAAGCCCATCTTGGCCCCGCTGATCAGAGCGGCCGCGCTGCCGGGCGCCACGACCGAACCGCCCGGCGGCTGGGTGGTCTGGTTGGCGGGCGCGATGACCCCGGTGGCGCCGCCGAACTGACCGGTGCCCAGCGATCCCGGCGTCTTGCCCAGGCCAGTGGAGATGAGGTTGGCGCCGAACTGTGAGATGGCGGAGCGGTCCACTTCGGCAAAGCGGACCTGCAGCAGCACCTGGGCGGGGTCGCCGGCGGCGTCCAGGGTCAGGTTGTTGATGATGTTCTTGCTGAACCCGCCGGCCACGTCCATCACCTGCTTGGCGGTGGCGGCGTTGGCGAGGCGGCCACTGACCACCAGCGCGTCGCCGCTGGCGCTGACATCCAGGCCGGAACGCGGATAGAGGCGATTGAGCTCGTTCTGCAGAGGCTGAGGATCGAGCTTGACCCGCACCGTATAGGCGCGGGCGTTGGCGTCGGCATCCCACAGCAGCAGCGAAACCTCGCCGGGATTACGGCCCTGTACCAGAACCTGAGTGGGGGAAACCACCACCGCCTGGGCGATGGAGTCATCCGTGATTGAAACCCGCTTCAGGGGAACCGGGCTTTGCACCACCAGGCTGTGATGCGCAGTGAGGTCGAGGTCCACAGCCGCGGCGATGGGGCGGGGGACCGGAAACTCGTTGGACAAAGTTCGTGGCTGCGCCGCGGGAGGCGTGGCCACCGGGCTGGCGGCTGCGAACAGGGGCGCGGCAAAGGCGGGAACAGCCGGCCGGTTGCGTGCTTCGGTCTCGCTGCGTGCCGCCCGCGATGGCGGTGCGACCGGCGTCTCCAACGCGGTGCGCAGAGCCAACACCAGCGCCGCCGGATCCAGGTGCGCTTGCCACTGGGCGGTGTGCGGCAACGCCAGGGGTGCGCGGTCGGGCAACACCACGGTGCGCACCAGCTCGGCCGGCGCCAGCAACGGGTTGGTCAACACCAGCTGGTGCTGCAGGCTGGCGCCAAGCGGTAGCAGGGCGGCCGGGTGCGGTCCATCGCCTGGTCCCGGAACTTCGGCCACCGCGGACGGCAGGCTGCCCAAGGCCAACAGCGCCAGTGCGGCCAGGATGCCGTTGACCAGGGCGCGCATGAGGCGGATTTTGCGGCGGCTCATTGGTGATCTCCTGAGTTCGCGACGGGAACGGTAAACTTCACTACCTGCTGCTGGCTGCCGCTGATCATCTCCACCTGCCAGGCGGGCGGCGCCGCCGGCTGCGGTTTGGCAACGGCGCGACCCGCGCCGCGTGCGGCTTCATGATGCTCGGCCAGGCCGTAGAGGGTGCCGTTGATCAATGGCGTGGTCTTTTCCGCCACGCGATCCAACGGGTTGCGCAGCGCCAGTTGAATGTGGCCATAGCCGTCGGCCAGGGCCAGCTTCTGCGCGCCGGCCGGATCCACCAGCAGCGTGATGACGGTGACCTTTTCCGGCTTGCCGTTGGGCTGCTGTTCGAACTGCTGTCCGGCAGTCAGCACCTGCACATTGGAGAGAAGGGTAACCGTGGTCACCTGCGCCGGATCATTGTTCTGCCGGGGATTGCCGGTCAGCAGCACATCCACATGAGTGCCCGGCACGGCAAAGCCGGCCACCGAAACCACATCGTTGACTTTGACGGATACGGCGCGCATGCCCGGGGTGATGAGCGGCGGCAGGCCCACGCCGGTTCCCGGCTGGGCTACCATTTCGCTCACGATGACCTGGTTGGGGACGGCGGCGGTGGTCAGGACATGGCCGACCAATTCCTTGCTGCTGGTGTACACATGCGCCGGCAGCGCGGCGGGCGGCAGGTGCAGAACGCGCAGGTCGTCGGGCTGAATCTGGGCCCCGACCACCAACGGCACCGCCGCCGCCACCACCGTCTGGGTGGGCGAGGCCGCGCCACCCGGGCCGCGCTGGGTGAGCCGGAAAACCGCCAGGCTGACCAGCCCGGCCAGCGCCAGCGCCACCACCGCCAAACCAAGAAGTCGTTTGCGCTTCATATTAGTAGAGGTTCCTCATCTCCACCGCCGTGCCCAAATGCAGGGTCTTGCCCAGCAGCAGGTCGAGCGGATAGTCGTAGGCCAGGGCCACACGCGAAGCCTTGAAACAGGGGGCGGCGATGCTGCACGCACCGCCGGCCTGCGCCACCACCAGGTTCTGGTTGACGGTGATATTGGCGTTGGTGAGCGTAATCCCATGGGCGGCGGCATAGGCCAGCACGCGGTTTTGGACGTCGCTCACCTTGCCGTATTCGCCCGGCACGGTGGACAGGCGCGCGCCTTCGCGCGCGGCGTTATTCAGGGTCTGGTGGGTGGCGACCGCCGCCGAAACCTGGCCGATGACCATCACCAGCATCGCCAGGCAGGGCAGGGCCATGGCGAACTCGACCAGTTCGTTGCCTGTCTGCCGGCGCCGAAGCCGCGAGCTGGTGTCAGTTGGTTTCATTGCGCATGACCGCCAGGCCGGTCAGGGTCACATGGGGCAGGATGGCCGACAATAGCGGAGTGCTGAAGGTAAAGGGGTAGGTGATCTTGACCTGGCTGAAGCTGGTGGTCAGGCCGCCTTCGGATATATCCACCTCCTGATTGACGGCAATCAGGAAGGGACTGAGGCTGACGCCACTGGCCTTGAGATCCGCGGCCACCCGCTGCTGCACACTGGAAACGGCAGGCAGATCGGAGGTGCCGGCGGCGGGCACGGCCGAGTAGCGCGCCCCGTCACGGGCGGCGTTATGCAGCGATTGCACTAGAAAGGCCATGCGGCCCAGCTCGAGCGCGCCAAACACCAGCAGCGCCAGCATGGGCAGCACCAGGGCGGCTTCCACCAGCGCCTGGCCGCGCTGACGCCTCAAGCGATGGCCAGGGCGGCCACAACCCCGGCCAGCATGGCCACCGCAAAGGGGACCGCGACCACGCCCGGAGTCTGAAGATTGTGCTGGGGATGAGGCCGCAATCCCTGTCGGCGCCAGCCCTGGACGATGGCCGCCACCGAGCCGGGGAGCACTGGCAGTTGCCCCCGAGCCGCCAGTTGCGCCAGCGCCAGGCCACCCGCCGCCAACAGTCCGAATTCGACGCTCCACAGCCATAAATGCCAACCCAATAAGGCGCCCAGCGCGGCCAGCCACTTCACGTCGCCGCCGCCCACTGCGCCCAACTGCAACAACACCAGGCCGCACCCCAGACCCACGGCGGCGGTCAGCAGCGCGCCGCCGAAACCGCCCGTCCAGAGATGAAATCCCAACCCGGTGGCCAGTGCCGGCAGCGTCAGCCATTTGGGAATCTGTTGCCATCGTGCATCCCATACGGCCGCCACTGCCGCCACCAGCAGCACACACCCCTGCCACGCGAGCATGGGGTGCTTAGGAACCGACGATTTTGCCGGCGATGGTGGTGATCTCGTTCGAGATGTTGGTGCCGAGCAGGGTAATGGCCGTCAGAACCACGGCCGCGATCACGCCCAGCATAATGGCGTACTCCGCCATATCCTGGCCGCTGTCATCTTTCCACATACGAGTCATCAGAGCAGTCATTGAGTTTCCTCCCGATGGATTGAACCGAGCGGCCCGCGCCACTCGCACTCAGGGTTGCAACCCCGGGGCCAAACCCGGCGGCCGCCGCCAAGCGCTTTGTTTTCGTGGCGGGCCGCCGCCGGCGGGCGGCGATCGTGCCGGCGGCGGCGGCGCGCGGCGGCGGGAATCGTACCTTTTGAGTGATTTGCTCCACTCAGTGAGAGTGTGTCCCAGGTAGAGCCAGTAAGAGTGTCTCGCGCCGGCCTGAAGGCCCGTATGGGGTATCGGCCGCGCCCCCGCCAGACTTGAATCCGTCCCCCCGCCTACGTGATAGGGTAGTGTCCATATGAAGCGTATTCTTCTGCTCGGGTTGCTGGTGGGGTTGGGATTGCCGCTGGGAGCACAGCAGTGGGCCCAGGCCCGGCTGCAACAGTCACCGCGCCACCGCGAGATCGTCAACCTCACCGTCCAGGGACGCAAGCTGCAGGCGTTTGTGGCGTATCCCCAGGCCAGCGGCAAGCGGCCGGTGATTCTGGTTATCCATGAGATCTTTGGGCTCTCTCCCTGGGCGCAGGAGATGACCGATGAGCTGGCGGCGGCCGGATATGTGGCCATCGCTCCAGACCTGCTGAGCGGCCAAGGGCCGGACGGGGGAGGAACCGCCAGTTTCGCCGGACAAACCGAAATTGGCCGCGCCATCTCCCAGCTTTCGCCCGGGGAGATCTCCGCCGATCTCGATGCGGCCGCGGATTGGGCGCTGCAACAGCCGGCCGCGAGTCACAAGTTGTATGTGGTGGGTTTCTGCTGGGGAGGGGGGCAAAGCTTTCGCTACGCCACCCATCGCGACCACCTGGCGGCGGCCTTCGTTTTCTATGGCGTGCCGCCCCCGCCGGAGGCGATGGCGCACATCACCGCGCCGGTGTTTGGCTTCTACGCCGGCAACGATGCCCGCATCAGCCTGACCGTTCCCGACACCCGCAAGCAGATGAAATCAGCGGGGAAGGAATATCAAGCCGTGGTCTATGACGGCGCCGGCCACGGATTTATGCGCGCCGGTGAGCAGCCCGATCCGACGCCGGCCAACGCCGGGGCGCGGGCGGCGGCCTGGGCGAAAATGATGCAGGTGATGAAACACTAGACCGGGGCGAGGCCGAGGTAGCGGGCTTCGACCACGGTCAGGTCATCGCCCAGGGGCGCGCCCTGGCAGAAGGCGTGCACGGCGGCGGCCAGTTCCTGGACACTGCAATCCCCGCCGCTGAGCAGGGATTCCAGGCGCTGATCACCGAACATTTCCTTGTCCGTGTTGGCGGCCTCGGTGACGCCGTCGGTGAGCATCAGCAGACGCGCGCCGGGGTCGAGGCGATGCCGGGCGGACTGATATTCCGCGGCGGGCAATAGTCCGACGGGCAGGTTGGCCTCCGGCAGGGTGAAGCAAACGCCCTGGGAGACAGTGAGCGGCTGCACGTGCCCGCAGTTGATGTACTCCAGCTCGCCGCTGGGCCACAGCTTGGCGATCAGCAGGGTGGCGTATTTTTCGCCCTCGAGACGCTGAAAGATGAACTGATTGGCGCCGGCGGCGATCTCCGACAAGGGCAGGCCGGCCAGCAGTTGGGCGTGGACCATGCCCTGGAGGGAAGCGGCGAGCAGCGCCGCGGCGGCGCCCTTGCCGCTGACATCGGCCAGCACCAGGGCGATCTCCTCGCCGCCGGGGCGCAGCACGGCGTCAAAAAAATCGCCGCCGATCTGCAGACAGGCCTGACTCACGCCATACAGTTTGGCGAAGGTGGTGGAGGGCAGCTTGGTGCCCATCAGGCCCTGTTGAATATAGGCGGCCAGCGCCAATTCCTTCTCCAGCAGCTTGGCGGCCAGCTTGGACTCCTCCTGCTGGCGCGCCAGTTGGGCGTTGAGCACCAATTGGGCGGCATCATGGGCCAGCAGGTCGAGCATTTCGCGGCTCACTTTCCCCAAAGCCTGGCTGGCGGCGTGACTGTCGAGATACAGCACCCCGACACCGTCGCGCAGGGGAATGGCGAGCACGGTGCGCAGATCATGGGCCACCATGCTCTGCGCCAAATCCACCCCCGCCTTGCGGCTGTCGTGCATGAGGATGGGCTCGCTGGAGTGCGCCGCCTTCTGCACGATGGAGTGTGAGATCGAGCTGTCGTCGCGCAGGCTTTCGCCCTTGGCGGTGCGTCCGGTGGACAACTGCAAACCGCCTTCGGGCTGCGACAGAAAGACAAAGCCGCGCTCGGCGCCGGTCAGGCGCAGGGCGGCATCGAGCATGGCGGACAGGATCTCTTCCAGGCCCCCGGCGCTGCGCAGCCGCTGGCTGAAGTCGAGCAACAGGCGGAGGCGATCAAACTCGTTGGCATCGGAGGTGTCGCCCAGCTTCTGCATCTGGGTGAGGAACAGGCTGGCGGCTTCGGCGGGCGGATCAAAGACGATCTTCACCCCCTGGCAGTTGGGGAACTCGACCGTGTCGCCCGGCTGCAAGCGGTGGGGGGCGTTCAGCCGCGCGCCGTTGATCAGGGTGCCGTGGGTGCTGCCCAGGTCGCGCAAAACATATTGGCCATCCGCGGCGGGGTCGTTGTCAATCTGGGCATGGTCGCGCGAGACCTGGGGCAGCGGAATGGAAAGGGAATGGGTGGGCCGACGGCCGATGGTGAAGGGCAGAGGCACCAGAGGCAAAACCCTTTCCAGAGCGCCGATGGTGGCCCGCAGACTGGGCTGGCCGGCCGGAATGGGTGCGGACTGGACTACCGTGGGCATAATCGCTTTCTTGAATTCTACCTGTTACAGGCTTACCCGTTGCAGGATGAGCACGGCGGCGCCGATGCCGGCCAGCGACCACATCGCCGCCTGGGTGGCCCAGCCCGTGTGCCTCTGTCCCAGTACCCGGTTCATGACCGGGGCATTGAAGACTGCCGAGGCCATGGAAGCAAGCACCGTGGCCACACCCGCCGCCATGGGGCTGAGGCTGTGGTGGGCGGCCATTTCGCCTACCGCGGCGGTGGCGCCGGCGCTGTTGACCAGGCCTCCGAGGATGGCGATGGCGTAGGCGCCGAAGTGGCCCCAATGGCGCAGGCTGAGCGAGGTGGCTACCTGAATGACAAGAAA
>DATBPS010000178.1:0-7305 GCA_036561225.1 Terriglobales bacterium | reverse complement strand
GTGTTCGTGGCTGCCGGGGATGGCCAGTTCTCGCCGCGCACCGTGACCGTGGGCCCGCAGGTGGGGGACGCCATCGTCATCCGCGGCGGCCTGCGCGCCGGCGAGCGGGTGGCCGCCGGCGCCAGTTTTCTGATCGCCTCGGAGGCGCAACTGTCGGCCGCGGCCGGCAGCTATGCGCCGCCGCCGCCGGGCGTGGCAGGCGCCCCCGCGACGCCTGCCGCCACCCTGCTCCTCACCACCGACCCATCGCCGGCGCGCAAAGGCTCCAACACCTTCCGCGTGCTGCTGCGCGACGCCCGGGGTGCGCCCATCGCCGGCGCCCAACTGACCTTGACCCTGGCCATGCCCGCCATGCCGGCCATGGGCATGGCCGCCATGCGGGTCACGGTGGCCATGCACGATGCCGGTGGTGGCCGCTACCAGGGCAGCGGCACGCTCGACAGTGGCGGCCAGTGGCAGGTGACAATGGTGGCGACCCAGGCGGGCCGCGTGGTGGCCCGCGCGCAAACTTCCCTGCGCGTCCAGGGGGGCATGTGATCGAACGCTGGATCACCGCCTGCGCCCACAACCGCTTCCTGGTATTGGCCGGCGTGGTGCTGCTGACCGCGGCCGGGGTCTTCTCGCTCCACCGCATCCCGCTGGACGCGCTGCCCGACATCAGCGACGTGCAGGTGGTGGTGCACACCGCCTGGGCGGGACAGCCGCCCGCGGTCATCGAAGACCAGGTGACGTATCCCCTGGTTACCGCGCTGCTCGGCGCGCCCCGCGCCAGCGACGTGCGCGCCCAGACGATGGAGGGAGACTCCTACATCACCGTCGTGTTCCAGGACGGCACCGACTTGTACTGGGCGCGCAGCCGCGTGCTCGAACTGCTGGACCGCGAGACCGGCCGCCTGCCCGCCGGCGTCCATCCCGTCCTCGGCCCCGACGCCACCGGCGCCGGCTGGGTGTATGAGTACGCTTTGACCGACAAGACGCATCGCCACTCCCTGGCCGATCTGCGCGCGCTGCAGGATTGGTTCCTGCGTTACCAGCTGGAAACCGTCCCGGGGGTGAGCGAAGTCGCCACCATCGGTGGCTTTCAGCGCCAGTATCAAGTGGCGCTCGACCCCAACCGGCTGCGCCAGTTCGACGTCAGCCTGGAGGATGTCATCACCGCCGTGCGCGCCGCCACCGGCGAAAGCGGCGGGCGCTCGCTGGAGATGAGCGGCGCCCGCTACCTGGTGCGCGGCCTGGGCTATGTGCGCTCGCTCGACGATCTGCGCCAGGTGGCGGTCGGCCTGCGGGGCGGCCAGCCGGTACGGCTGGAGCAACTGGGAACGGTGAGCTTCGGCCCGGATGTGCGCTCGGGCATCGCCGACTGGAACGGCGAGGGTGAAACCGTGGGCGGCATCGTCATCGCCCGCTACGGCGGCAATGCCCTGACCGTGATTGACGGCGTCAAGGCCAAGCTGGCTTCCCTGGCCGCCTCGCTGCCGCCCGGGGTAACCATTCACACCGCCTACGACCGTTCGCCCTTGATTGAAAACTCCATCGCCACCCTGCGCCGCGACCTCTACGAAGAGGCGATCATCGTCAGCCTGGTGATTCTGCTGTTTCTCTGGCACTTCCGCTCGGCGCTGATCCCGGTAATCACCCTGCCCATCGCCGTGCTGGCCACTTTCCTGCCCATGGCCGGCCTCCAGGTCAGCGCCAACATCATGAGCCTGGGCGGGCTGGCTCTGGCCATCGGCGTCCTGGTGGACGCCGCCATCGTCATGGTGGAGAATGGCCACCGCCGCCTCGCCGACTCGCCTCACGCCGGAAGCGCCGAGCGCCGCCGCCTTCTCCTCGCCGCCGCGCGCCAGGTGGGACCGGCGCTGTTCTTCTCCCTGCTCATCATCGTGGCCTCGTTTCTGCCGGTGTTCCTGCTGGGTTCCCAGGCGGGGCGCATGTTCCGGCCCTTGGCCTGGACCAAGACGCTGGCGGTGGGCTTTGCCTCTCTGCTGGCGGTGACGCTGGTGCCCGTCCTGATGCCGCTGCTCATTCGCGGCCGCCTGCGCAGTGAGCGGCACAACCCGATCTCGCGCGCCACCCAGGCCGTGTACCGCCCGGTGCTGCGGTGGTGTCTGCACCACCCGCTGTGGACGATTGCCGCCAACCTGGCCTTTGCCGCCCTCACCCTGCCGCTGGCGCTGCACCTTGGCAGCCGCTTCATGCCGCCCCTCTACGAGGGCTCGGCGATCTACATGCCCACCGGCCTGCCCGGCCTGGGCGTCACTCCGGCGGCGAACCTGCTGCAGGAACAGGACCGCATTCTGCGCGCCTTTCCCGAGGTGGAGAGCGTCTTCGGCACCGCCGGACGCAGCGACAGCGCCACCGACAATGCCCCCCTGGAGATGTACGACACCACCATCATGCTCAAGCCCCGCTCGCGTTGGCCCGCCGGCATGACCTACTCCCGCCTCATCGCCGCCATGGATGCGCAACTGCACTTCCCCGGGCTGTCGAACAACTGGACCATGCCGGTGGCCAATCGCCTCGACATGGAGCTGACCGGCATCAAGACCCCGCTGGGGCTCAAGATACAGGGGTCAAGTCTCGAAGGCATTCAGGCGCTGGGGGCGCAAATGGAGCAGGTCCTGGCGGGCGTGGCGGGCGTCCAGTCCAGTTTTGCTGAACATGTGGCCGATGGCCTGTATGTGAACATCACGCCGCAGCGCGCCCAGCTGGCCCGCTTCGGCTTGAGCGTCGCCGCTGTTCACCAGGCGGTGGCCGGCGCCATCGGCGGCGAGAACGTGGCCGCGACGCTGAACGGACGCGAGCGCGTTCCCATCAGCGTGCGCTATGCCCGCGACTTTCGCAGCGACCTGCCGGCTCTGCGGCGGGTGCTGCTGACCACCCCCGGGGGCGCGCAGATTCCGCTCGGCCAGGTGGCGGACATCGCCGTGTCCCGCGGGCCGGCCATGATCCGCGATGAGGATGGGGCCTTGACCGGCTATCTCTATCTCGACGTCACCGGCAGCGACTATGGCGGCCTGGTGGAGCGGGCCAATGCCGCCTTCCGCGCCCGGTTGCAGCCGCCGCCCGGCTACAGCTGGCGATGGTCGGGCGAGTTTGCCGCCCAGCAACGCGCCGCGCAGCGGCTGCGGGTGGTGGTGCCGGTCGTCTTCTTCATCATCTTCCTGCTGCTGTATCTCATCTTCCATTCCGTCGCCGAGGCGCTGCTGCTGATGCTCCCCACTTTGTACGCGCTCAGTGGCGGCCTGCTGCTGCAAGCGTGGCTCGGGTACCCGTTTAGCGTGGCGGTATGGGTGGGCTACATCGCCCTCTTCGGGATTGCGGTGGAGACCGCGGTGGTGATGATGGTCTATCTGCGCGAGGCCCACGCCGAGCGCGGCGACAGCAGTCTGGCCAACGCCGTGGAGGCGGGCGCCGTGCTGCGGCTGCGGCCCAAGTTGATGACGGTCACGGCGGTACTCGCCAGCCTGATTCCCATCCTGCTGGAATCGGGCGCCGGCTCGGACGTCATGAAACCCATCGCCGCACCGATTGTGGGCGGCATGCTGACTTCAACCGTCAGCGTGCTGCTGCTGGTTCCGGTGCTGTACTTCCTCTGGCACCGGCGCGAGGAGCGCCGGCATCAATCCACTCCGGAGGGGCCGGCGGGCGCCTGATCCGCCGGCGGTCGCGCCGGACGCAGCACCAGCCGCAACAGCAGCGGGCCAATGAGGCTGGTCAGCACCGCCATGGCGATGCCGATGGAGTAGTAGGCGCCCGGGATGGCGGCGATCTTCAGGCTCTGATCGGCCACCACGATGCCCACCTCGCCGCGCGGGATCATCCCCAGGCCCACCAGCAGCGCCGAACGCCGGCCCAGGGGCAGGGCCGAGAGGCCGCAGGCAAAGAGCTTGCTGACAATGGCGATCAGCGTCAGGGCGGCGATCAGCATGACATCGTGGGGTTGGGTCAGCACCTGGGGGCTCAGGCGCAAGCCGATGCTGGCCAGAAAAAACGGAACCACGAAGCTGCTCACCGCCTCGGCGCGGGCGCGCAGCGCGGGCGCCAGCTCCTCCGACTCGCTGACAAACAAGCCGGCCAGAAACGAGCCGATGATCGCCGCCAGCCCGATGGCCGCCGACATGGCGGAAAACCCCAACAGCACCACCAGTGCGAACGACCACTGCGGCGTGCTCACCCGCATCCTCCCCAGGCGCGGCCGGATGCGGGGGAAGGCGGTGCGGCGTAGAAACAGCACCACCACGAAGAACAGCGAGACGAAGACGACGGTCAGCAACAGGTTGATCCAGTGCGACTGGTCGTTGCCGAAGCTGGTCAGCATGGAGAGCGCCAGCAGGCCGAGGATGTCGTCGAGCACCGCCGCCCCCAGGATGACGCGACCGAAGGTGGAGGAGAGGGCGCCGAAGTCCGTGAGAATCTTGGCCGTAATGCCGATGCTGGTGGCCACCAGCAGCGTCCCCACGAAGCGCGCCGTAATCGCGTTCTCGCCGATGGCGGCGGCAAACCCCCAGCCCAGCGCCAGCGGGGTGATGACGCCGAAAAAGCCCACCGCCAGGCTGACGTAGCCGTGCTCGGTCATCTCCTCCGGCTGGGTATTGAGGCCGGTCTCGAAGAGCAGGAAGATGACGCCGATCTCGGCCATGAAGGCGATGCTGGAAGAGGGCTCGACCCAGCCCAGCAGCCCCGGGCCGACCAGGAAGCCGGCGACGATCTGGCCGATCAGCGCCGGCTGGCGCAGGCGCTCGAAGGCCTCCTCGCCGAGCTTGGCGGCGACAAAAAGGACGAAGAGGCTGAACAGCGGCTGAATCGTCTCTGTGGCCACGTATACCTACAATACAGGGAAGCCAAGCTCCGAGCGGGCTGGGGCTCAAGGGGTCCCCAGCCCGGTCGAGCGTCAAGCGGGTCGAGTGGCGAAGCCACTCGACCCGCGCCAAGCAAAGTGAAGCTGCGCTTCACGCACCACTCAGAGCTTTCGGGGACGGCGGACAGCCGACGCGGCGAACAAGGCCGCCGCCGCCATCAAGAGGAGCAGTTGCGCCGCGGGCCTGATATCTGCTTTGCTTTCCGCATCGGGCCTGGAGCGAAGGGACGCCCAAACCCGATCGGCCCCCCGCCCGCGTTGCACGCCCCCAGGGCAGTGCCAACCCCAGCGTGGGCAGCTTCACCGGGCAGCACCAGGACATCGCCGGCGGCCAATACGATTTTCTGACGCGCGAGTTGAGCGCGAACCAGGGGCGGTGGTGGACGCCCGACAAGCAGGTGGCATTGGTCGTGGCCCATGGTGCGGTTAGGCCGTTGGAACTGTAAGATCGTCACGCGCCAGCAGAACGCCCTCGCCGCCACCATCGATGCTTTCCTTAAGGCTCAGGAAAAGGCCAGCTGAGCCGGGCACCTGCCACTGGTCTCATACATGTCCAGCGCGCGGGCGCGTTGCCAGCACGGCCAGGCCCGCCGTCGTTGCCAACAGTGAGAAGATCGTACCGTTGAGCAGCGACATCCAGAGCGTAATCGGAGGGAAGGCGCAAAACAACAGCGCCCACATGAGGTGGTGCTCCACCGGAGCAGTACTAGCGGCAAACGCCGATGGCGCAAGCATAACCGGCGGCCCGAGTACGTAGACGCCTACGAGGATCCACCCCCATCGTGGGCGGCGCGTGCCGAACTGCTTCGCTATCACTCCGAATAGAGCAACCCCCAGCACTGCGGCGAGGTTGACCAGCGTGGTGCTGCCGTTTAGATACCCGGCCAGCAGCGCCGGAATCCAGAAGGAAAGCCCGCCGCCAAGAACCCAGAGCAAGCTTTGCATAACGCGAGTTCCTCTTCACGGCGAGCCTATGGTCGCTGCCGCGCAGGCGAGATGGGCACCCATGCCGGGGATCAAGCTGTTCAGGTCGGTGCCGCCCAGTGGATTGCCCGGCGGAAAGATTACGGGAATGCGCAGATAACCAGCGCCTGGGTCGAACAAGCTCTGGAGGCAGCCCCTCATGCTGTCCGACCATGCACCGTTTGGAAAAACATCGGCGCAGAGCATTTGGAGAGCAGATCCCGATCCCGTGCCGTTATCGTAGATTGAGCACTGGGACCTGGTCTTTGGCGTCCAAACCCACGCGGGCGCGATATCCCCCGGGGGCGCCACGGCTGTATTCCCTCCCATACCTCCGCCGCCCGGAACTAGCGGCGCGGTCTGGCCGCCCTGCACAATCTGCTGAAACAACGCGGCGTTGTCGATTGAGTTCGGGTCCGGAAGATGATCCTCCTTCCATGCCAAGGGATTGCAGGTGAGTCGCCCGTGGTAGATTTAGCAGACGCCTTGACCGTTGGGGTTGGGCACAATCGTGCCGGGCTCGCCAGCGCCGTCTGGCGTCACCGTAATCTCCGACCCCGCCGAACCGCCGCCGCTAAAGCCGCCGCCGCTCAGCGCATCGCCAAGACTGAAATCGAGCGTGACGCCGTCGAGCGAGACCGGGCACCCGCCGCTCCCGCCCAGCCCGATGCCGTCGCCGCTGCCAGGGTCATACGGGCCGAATTCACCGTTGGCTTCGGCGCTCTTGTCATGCAGCGGGCCGTCGCCGCGCAAGACGTGCGGCATGCAGAAGATCGAGTCCAACCCGAACGGGTCAATCGCCATCAGCGGCGTTCCGCCCACTTAGGCATACCGGTTCCACGTCTGCGGATTGTTGGGGTCCACCGCCGCCAACCCGGCCGGGTCGGGGGTCCACCACCGCCCCTGCACCTGGCTCAGCTCGCGCAGCAGGAAGTCATACTGACCGCCGACGGTGTCCTGCCGCTGGCCGGTAAAGACTGGCGTCGCCGTCCCGGTTGGCA
Organism: Terriglobales bacterium; assembly: GCA_036561225.1. Lineage (GTDB taxonomy): Bacteria > Acidobacteriota > Terriglobia > Terriglobales > SCQP01 > SCQP01. The sequence goes on along the minus strand of DATBPS010000178.1, from coordinate 480 downwards.
AATAGGCCTCGTCATAGGGAGCGTAGGCGGACGACGAATACAGCCCGCCGGAGGGCGTCGTCGCCAGCCGGCCGCTGCCCAGATTGTCGCTGTGCACCAGGTACTGCAGCGTGGCGGCGCTGTAGACCGCCTCCGCCCCGCCCGGCAGCGGAAACTCGCCGCGGTACAGATTGCCGCCTCCCATGACCCCGAGCTTACCACCCCTGGGGCCATACACGAACTCGACGGCCCCCGACGGCTCGGCCGCTTCCGCCGCCCGCCCCAGCGCGTCAAACGTGACGTGCACGCCCTCCAGGTAATAAGCATGGCCCTCGGCGTCGAACGAGTTCACCGTGTTGCTGTTGCCCGACGCCGGGTCGCTCTCCAGGTTTCCGTCGGGGTCGTATTCCGGCACCACGCCTCCGTTGTCGGCGATGCGGTTGTTGCTGCCGTAGTCGGCCCCGAAGGATTGGTTGCCGTCCTTATCCAGGTTGCCCCACC